>CAYJNV010000120.1:0-10763 GCA_964370975.1 uncultured Caldilineaceae bacterium
ACATGGGGGCGTTGCACTCACACCGTTCGGTTGAGAACCGCCGCCGAAAGGTTCGACACTTGAACTCACCCGCGTTTGGAAGGAAGATGGACCCTATGGAAGATCGAAATTATCAACTTCAGGCAGAGACGCAGACCGCAACGCCGCGCAAGTATACGCGCCGGAATGTGCTGCTCGCCGCCTTGCTCGCACTGACACTTGTCCTCGGTGCGTTCTACGCGCCCGTGCTGTGGAATAGCGCCGCCGTGTCGGCTGCACCGTCGCTCCAGCAACCGGTCATTCTGCCGGATGTGCCTGCCGTCTCGCAGACGCTGCTGCAGGACCAGGAGACTCTGGCGCAGCTCTACAATGCAATTTCCCCCTCCGTCGTCAGCATCGAGATCGCAGGCATTCCCACCGCCGCCGATTTCCAGATACCCGGCCTGCCGCAGGATCAACAGCCGCAGTTCCCCGGCGGACAGAACGATCAGCTTATCCCCCAGGGACAGGGCTCCGGCTGGATCTATGACGACCAGGGCCACATTGTGACAAACAACCATGTGGTTGATGGCGCGCAGCAAGTGACTGTCATCTTCTATGACGGCACCTGGGCTGAAGCCGAAGTTGTGGCCACCGACCCGCAGGCCGACCTTGCAGTCATCAAGGTAACGCCGCCGGAAGGCTTCCCGTGGCGGCCGCTCAAACTGAGCGACTCCAGCAACCTCAAGGTGGGCCACTCGGTTGTTGCCATCGGCAACCCCTTTGGCCTCGAAAGCACCATCACCACAGGCATCATCAGCGCACTCGGCCGCAGCTTTCCCGTGGGTGGCTTTGGCGAAAACCGCTACACCCTGCCTGATGTCATCCAGACCGACGCGGCGATCAACCCCGGCAACTCGGGCGGCCCACTGGTCAATCTCAACGGTGAACTCGTCGGCGTCAACTTCGCCATCGAGTCCGGCAGCGGCAGCAATTCGGGCGTCGGCTTCGCCATCCCCGTCTCGATTGTGGAACGGGTCATCCCGGCCATCATCAGCGATGGCAAGTACACCTATCCCTATCTTGGCCTCAGCGGCACCTCCGTGACCCCCACGCTGGCCCGCCAGCTTGAGTTGAAGAACACGCAGTTGGGTGCATACGTGGCCGCGGTCATCCCCGGTGGCCCAGCCGACACGGCCGGCCTGCAGGGGGCCGACCCGGACACCAACAAGGGTGGTGACCTGATCGTCTCCTTCAACGGCCAGAATGTGCGCTCTTTCGACAACCTGGTGGCGTTGCTCGTGACGACCACAAATCCAGGTGACACGACACAACTTGGCATCGTGCGCGACGGCAAGGAAATGACCGTCGACATCACCATCGGCGAGCGCCCCGGCAACGCGGCAACCCGCACGCTGGGTAGCGAGCAAGGCAGCGAGCAGTCCGGCCCTGTCAGCGCCCGCCGCGCAATCGAGATTGCCGAGCAGGAAGTCAGTGGCCAGCTGAACGGTGAGGTTGTCTCCAAGACGGCCACACCCGACGAGCGCGACGGCAAGGAGGTGTGGGTGGTCGAGCTTGCCAGCGACAGCAACACAGCCACCGTGGTGATTGACCAGGCAACTGGTGACGTGCTCGAAATAGTTGTGAAGTAGGGGGAATGCGGCGTCTTTTCTGCCGCAGCACCATCCAAATGGATTGGAGAGGGCCGGGCGCGGGCAAGCGCCCGGCTCTTGATTTTCCCGAGCGACGCACGTCTTGCCGATCGCACTTCTGCCGCCGCGTGCCGTCAAGAGCACAACGCGTATAATGGAAGACATGACGGTTCCATTGCCAGACGTTGCGTCCGACACTCTACCCGCGCCCCCGCTTCCCGACGTGATTGAGACGGTGCCGCCGCAGCAGCCAATGCAGGCCATCGCGTCTGTTGCGCCGTGGCGCGGCATCTTGCGCCGCCCGCTGGACGGCCTGCTGACGCGCCAGATTACGCGCCCGATGACGAACGTGCAGCAGAATAATCTGCGCACCTTCTGGCACGATGGCATGTGGGCCTCCACCAGTGAGGCCTTAACCGTCTCCTATATACCGCTCTTTGCGCTGGCCTACGGCGCCAGCGCCGGCCAAATTGGGCTGCTGACAGCAATTGCCAGCCTCTTCGGCGCGATTGCGCTCTTCCCCGGCGCGCGCTTGCTTGAGAGAGTGGGCAAGCGGCTGCCTATTGTCCTGTGGAGCGTGGGCACGATGTATCGCGGCACGCTGCTGCTGCTCGCGCTTCTGCCCTTCGTAGTGCACAGCCGTGCCGTCGCCATTCCCCTCATTATCAGCGTTGGCGCACTGCGCGCCTTCGGCCTCAACCTGGCCGACCCTTCAATGACCTCGCTCGCAGCCGACCTGGTGCCGCCCTATATGCGCGGACGCTACTTCAGCCTGCGCAATTTCCTCATGGGCGCCGCCACACTGGTGATCACACCGCTCGCGGGCGTGCTCATCAGCCGCACCGCTGCCGTGACGGGTGCGCCCCTTGTCGGCTTCCAGATCGCCTACCTGCTCGCGTTCGCAACGGGCATGATGGCGACGCTGGCCTACAGCCGCATCGAAGAGCCACTCTTCCGCCAGCCAAGCGACGTGGCGCCCGCAGCGCCCCAGTCTGTCAAGGAGATACTGCGCGGCAGCCGCGCGCTCAGAGCGTTCGTCATCTGCGCGTTCGTGTGGAACATGTCGGTGCAAATCGCCGCGCCCTACTTCAACGTCTACCTGGTCACGGAACTGGGGGGTTCGGCGGCGAGCGTGGGACTTGTTGGTGCCGCGTCGGCACTCGCGGCCCTCTTTGGCCAAATCTTCTTCGGCCGCCTTACCGATCGCAAGGGCTCTGTGTGGATATTTCTGGCCACCGGTTTTTCGATTACGGTGCTGCCCATGGCGTGGACCTTCTACACAACGGTTTGGCAAGTGGGCATCAATAATCTCTTCGGCGGCTTCCTCTGGGCGGGCTACACACTCGCCACCTTCAACTTGCTTCTCATGTTGACGCCGGACGCGCAACGACCGCGCGCAGCGGCCCTCTACCAAACGGCGGTCTTCACCAGCGCCGTGATTGGGCCGCTCATCGGTGGCTACCTGGCTGACAACGTCAGCTTCCCGCTCATCTTCATGGTCAGCGGCCTGGGGCGTCTCGTCGCGATGGGGCTCTTCGTCGCGCTCGGGGCACGCGTGGCCTTCGCCCACGAGCGCAGCGCCTACGGCAATTAGCACAACACAGCATGAGGGCCGTATGCGTGGCGTGCTTCCGTCACGCTGCGCCCAGGCGCGCCCACAAGGCGGCGCAGGCGCGCTCGGCCACCAGATAGCGGCGGTCACCGTGTACGCCGGCGTTCGTCACCACGTAGCGCCCCTCGTCCAACCCAATCAGTTGTTTGAAGAGCGCGTCTGTCGCCTCGCGCCAGTGTATGGCCGCGAGCACGTCCTCACTCTGCAACGTCGTCCAGTCGGCGGGTATCTCGATCGCGATCACCGGCGCGGTGGGCGCACGGTCGTGCACAATCCACTCGTCGTTGACACGCTCGACCTCGGGGTGATGCGTCAGATCAAGCACGCTGGAACGGCCACTTTCCGGCGATGTCCCACCAACACGCGCCGTGCCCACCAGCCACGCCAGCGAGAAGCGCGACGCCGCCACACGGTTCAGGTTGTTGCGGAAGGGATAGAAGTCGGGTATGAAGTGAAATGCCACCGCGCGCAGCAGCCCGAAGTTGAGCGCGGCATTCGGGTACTGGAGCGGGTCCGCCGTCCAGTTGATGATGCCTATGCCCTCGCGCCACGCCAGTTCGGCCTGCGCCCGCTTCAGCAAATAGCCAATGCGCAGCCCGCGGTAGGCCGGCAGCACACCCATAATCTGCGACTCGACGCGGGAGTCGCCGCCAAAGCGTTCGGCCCAGTCGGCGGGCAGAGGCCGCCCTCCGATCTTGGCAAAGCCCGCCAGAAAGCCCACGCTGCGCCCCTCGACGCGCGCGACCAGCGTCGTGGCCAGCGCAAAGTTGATGCTGTGCATGTCCGCCGGATAGATGAATTCGGGCGGGCTGCCCCAGATTGCGGCGTGAAGCGCCGGGATCGACGCGGCCTCGTCAGCGTCGGGCCGACCAATCTCCACTGTGCCGTATCTCATGTGCGTCGAGGCGTAGGCCTGCATGGCAAGTGGGTCGTAGAGGAAGACCTCATGGCCGCCCAGCGCTGTGCGCGCCGCCTCGCCCAGCAGCGCCGGCGGTGGTGGTGGCACCCCCTGAAAGAAGTGGTAGCGTAGCGTGTAGACGGGCGCGCCGCCCCGATCGCGCCGGCGCGGAAAGATGAAACCCGCGCCAATGCGCGTTCCATCCTCTTCAATCCACGCCGTCATGCCGCCAATGCGCGGCAGCGTGACCTGCAAAAAGTGGTAGGGAAAGAGAGCGGCGTCCTCGCGGTAGCGCAGGCGCAGGCCAATGCGGTCGAGTTCTGCGCTCCAGTTTGGCGCTTGTGGGTCAATCAGGCGCACATGCATATGGCAAGAGGGTGTCGAGTGTCGGAGGCATTGATTAGCGGAAGCGAGGCTCCCGCTTGTGGAAGCCTCGCCTAGAAAATCGTGCTATTCTCTGCGTTTGCTCTGCGCCTTTGCGCCGCTGCGTCGTATCTAGCCGCTGCGCGCCTGGCGCGCCGCATAGAGTGCGATGCTCCCTGCCACGGCAGCGTTCAGACTCTCCACTTGTCCGTGCATGGCAATGCGCACAAGAAAATCGCATTTCTCGCGCACAAGGCGACTGATGCCGTCCGCCTCTGCGCCCACAACCAGCGCCAGCGCGCCGGCCAGGTTGGCCTCACCCAGCGGCTGCGCGTCAGGCGCATCGTCCAGACCGGCCACCCAGATACTCAGCTCCTTCAACTCCTCAATCGTCCGGCTGATGTTCGTGACCTGCACCACGCGCAAATGCTCCACCGAGCCCGCGCTGGCGTTACTCACAGCCGCCGTCACGCGCGCTGCGCGGCGGTCGGGAATGATGACACCGTGGACGCCCATGGCGTCGGCGGTGCGAATCAGCGTGCCGAGGTTCTGCGGATCCTGCAGGTGGTCAAGCAGCAGCAGCAGCGGCGGCTCACCCTGCTTCTTTGCCGCGGCCAGACACTCCTGCACAGTCACATAGGGGTAGTCGCCCGTCTCGAGCGCGACGCCCTGCGCGTTGGCCTGCTCATGCGCCAGTTTGTCGAAGAGGCCGCCCTGAATGTAGCGCACCGGAATGCTGCGCGCGTGCGTGAGCGCCAGAATCTCCCCCACAATGCCGCCCGCGCTGCTACCCGCCTGCGGCGCGCTGCGGTCGCCTTCGCGGCCCTCAATCCACAAACGCAGGGCGCGACGGCGGTCGGCGCGCAGTGCCTCGAGCACGGCATGGCGGCCCACAATCAGGTCGCTCACGGGGTGGGCTCCTCATAGCGCCACTCAGCGCCGGTGGCCGTGTCCTCAATCACAATCCCCAGGCCATTGAGCTGGTTACGGATCTTATCGGCGGCTGCCCATTGCTTGGCTGTGCGCAGGTCGCCGCGCACCTCAACCAGCAGATCGATGAACGGGGCGGCGGCCACCTCCAGCCCTCCTTCGGCGCGAGCGCCCTCCATCTTCATCCCCAGAATGCCGCCCAGTTCACGCAATGTGCGCTGCGCCGCCTCGAAGAAGGGGCCGGTCACCCCCCTGTCACGCGCCGTATTGATGGCCCGCACAAGCTCGAACATAGCCGCCATCCCGCCCGACGTGTTGAAGTCGTCATCCATGGAGGCAATAAAAGCGGCGCGCGCGTTTTCGGTGGCCTCGCGCAGCGTGTCCGCGTCCGCGCCGGTGCTCTTGTTTCCCTTGGCAGGGCGCAGTCCGGTGAGCAGCCGCTCGAGTGCACGCTCGGCCGAGGCCAGTGAATCATTGTTAAAGGCCACCGGTTTGCGGTAGTGGCCCGTGAAAATCAACATGCGCAGGGCGTCGGCCGAGTGGTCGGCCAGAAACTCGTCAATCGTAATCAGGTTGCCGAGTGATTTGCTCATCTTCTCGCCCGAAAGCTGGAGCATGCCGTTGTGCATCCAGTAGCGGCTGAAGGGCTTGCCGGTAAGCGACTCGCTTTGGGCGATCTCGTTCTCGTGGTGCGGGAAGATCAAGTCGTTGCCGCCGCCATGGATGTCAATCGTCTCACCCAGGTGATGTAGGCACATGGCGGAGCACTCGATATGCCAGCCGGGCCGTCCCGCACCCCACGGGCTCTCCCAGGCGGGCTCGCCCGGTTTGGCCGATTTCCAGAGCGCGAAGTCCGCCGGGCTCTCCTTGCGCATATCCTCGTCAATGCGCGTGCCGGAGAGCGCCTCGTCCAGCGTGCGGCGCGAGAGCTTGCCGTAGTCGGTATCCTTGCTCACGCGGAAGTAGACGTCGCCGTCGAGTTCATACGCGTACTCCTCAGCGCGCAAGCCATCAATCACGCGCAGAATCTCGCCCATCGTCTCGCTCACTTTGGGGTAGATGTCGGCAGGCTGAATGTTGAGGTCGGCCAGATGCTCGAGGTACTTCTGCGCGAAGGCATTTGCCATCTCGATGGGGTCCTGTCCGGTCTCGTTGGCGCGGCGGATGATTTTGTCATCCACGTCCGTAAAATTCGTCACGTAGGTGACCTTGTAGCCGCGATAGGTGAGGTAGCGGCGCACCATGTCAAAAACGAGCGCAGCCATGGCATGGCCAATGTGTGCGTCGGCGTAGACCGTTGGGCCACAGACATACATCTTGACCTTGCTCTGCTCGAGCGGTGCGAACTCCTCAACCTGGCGTGAAAGCGTATTGTACAAGCGAAGCGACATATGCTGTTTCCGTTGGCGAGAAATTGAATGCGGATTAATGTAGGCTTGTGCCGCTCGCTATGTAGCGGATGCCTGCGCGACGACAACACTTGAACCTTTGAACTATTGAACACTTCGTTGAGTTTACCCGAATCGCCTCAAGATGCGTAGTTGGGAACGGCGAAAATCAGGCGACCGGCGTTCGTCTGCAGCACCTTTGTCACCTGCACCAGGATCTCCTGGTTGAGGAAGCGCCGGCCATTCTCCACCACCACCATGGTGCCGTCCTCAAGGTAGCCCACGCCTTGCCCCACCTCCTTGCCCTCCTGAATAATCTTGATGGGCAATTCTTCGCCAGGCAACAGCACCGACTTGACCGCATTCGCCAGTTCGTTAATGTTGAGAATGGTAATTCCCTGCAGGTGCGCCACGCGGTTGAGGTTGAAGTCATTGGTAATAATGGCCGCGTGCTGCTGCAGCGCCAGCGAGACAAGCTTGTCGTCCACCTGCGTCGCATCCGACGGGTCGTCATCCACAAACTCAATCCGCACTTCCGGCGCGTTTTGCAGCCTGTCAAGAACCTCCAGCCCGCGCCGGCCGCGATTGCGACGCAGCGAATCGGCCGAATCGGCTATGTATTGCAGTTCGTTGAGCACAAAGCGGGGCACAGTCAGCGTGCCCAACAAGAAGCCCGTCTTGGCAATATCGGCAATGCGGCCGTCGATGATCACGCTCGTGTCCAGCAGCAGGCGCTTCACGGGCACAGACGACGACGCCGCGGGCAAGCGTTTGCCCAGGCCAAAGAAACTGAAGAAGTCCTCGCGCCGCATGAGGAAGACGGCCGCACCGAGATAGCCGAAGATTACCACCGCCGCAAAGGGCAGCACTGGGCCAAAGGGCTGCGGCAGGCGCGAGAGCGGATAGGTGAGCAGGGCTGCCAGCATCAGGCCGATTGCCAGACCAATCGTGCCCGCAATCAGATCGGCAACCTCGACGGCGCGCAGCGCATTGCGCGCGGCGCGCGCGGGGGCGATAACCAGCCACGGCGCAAGGAAATAGCCGAGGACCGCCCCAATCGCAGTCGCACCCCAGATGGTGGGCGCGGTGCTCGTGTTGAGGTCGGTCGTGCCGGCAATAACAATGCCGAGCTCATAACCGACGAAGCCATACAGCAGCGTGCCAATGACACGCAGGAGCGCGTTGATGCGCATGAAAGAGTTCTCCTATAAGTCCCGAAAAGAAGGATGAATGCAAAGAAAGCAGCCAATAAGGGAGTGAACATGAATGAGACCATTTAAGAAGGTAGATGTGGGCCGGATCGAACAACTTACCGAAATCGCGTGCTCAAGTACGCAGCCACGGCCGCGTGGTGCTGCATCGTCGCAGGAACCTACTTGTAATGACGCAATTGCGCATGCAATGGATGCACCCGATTGCGCATTCGAACCGAATCCGACCAATATTCTTTACTATAGACCAGATCAGCCGCAGTCACCGTAGACCACACCACGATTGATGCTGTTCCTCATGCAACGCTCGTCTTTGGCAGGGACGCGCGCCGGCTTTTGGACATTCACATCCTGCGTGCCACAATAATACCCTTCGCGCCACAGATTTGATCGCATCGGGGTGGTCGTTGGCCTCATGCGCTGAGGCGCGGTGTGGTTGGCACGAACATCGGAGAGGATGGCGCGAGTGACTGATCGGCGCGTGTTGGTGGGTGTCTTTGCACACCCTGATGATGAGAGTTTCGGCCCTGGTGGCACCCTGGCGCGCTACGCCGCAGAGGGCGCCGAGGTGCACGTAATCATTGCCACAGACGGCATTGCCGGCTCCGTGGAGCAGGGCATGGACTTCAAGGATCACGCCACGCTGGCGCAGGTGCGCTCGCGCGAGCTTGCCGATGCGGCCGTAGCGCTCGGCATCACCTCAATCTGGTCGCTGCCCTACCGCGACAGCGGCATGCGCGGCGCACCCGACAACGACCATACCGAAGCGCTCATCCGTCAGCCTGTCGACGCGCTCGTAGCCGAGGTGCTGGGCTATCTCAAGCGCATCAAGCCGCAGGTTGTGCTCACGCACGATCCCTTCGGCGGCTACGGACATCCCGACCACATTCGTGTTTGCGAGGCGGTGACGGCCGCGTTTTATCTGGCCGAGGGGCCGCAGAAGCTCTACTACACCGCCTTCCCCAAGCGTTTCCTCAAGGTGATGGTGCGGTTGATGCCGTTTTGGGGCGTGGACCCCAGCGCGATTGGGCGCAACAAAGACATCAACCTCGTGGAAATCAGCAAGTGGGACACGCCCGCCACCGCCCGGCTCGACATTCGCCCCTACATGGCGGTCAAGGATGCGGCCAGCCGCGCGCACGCCAGCCAGTACAATGGCGGCCCCTCGTGGGCGCAGATGTTCCCCGATTTCATCAAGAAGCAAGTGCTGGGAACCGACACCTTTACGCGCGCCTACCCGGCCCCCAACGGTGCGCTCGAACGCGATCTCTTCACTGGCGTCACCGGTTTATAGACCTTTTGGCGGCGCCGCATTCCATGCTCGAGATCAGCGAAAAGCTCTACGTGGGTGATGTCGTGCTCATGCGCAAACCCCACCCCTGCGGCGGCCTCGAGTGGATGGTGACGCGCGTGGGCGCCGACGTGGGCATCGAATGCCTGACCTGCAAGCGGCGCGTGATGCTGCCGCGGCGACAGTTCGCGCGCCAGGTCAGGAGGTTCATCAGGCGCGGCCCCGAAGCGGCGGATACCTAGCAGCGATGGCATCACAACCAAATCGAGGCCCTGCGGACCAACCTTGAAACCTTGAACCTGCAACTCTCCAGGAGGCCCCATGCAGCGCGACGAACTCGTCTCCTACCTCAACGAATACCTGCGCATTGGCGAAATCAAGGACTACGGTCCCCAGGGCCTCCAGGTGGAAGGCCGCCCCGACGTCAACGTGATTGTGGGCGCCGTGGACGCACACCAGCCCACCGTTGAGGCGGCAGTGCGCGCAGGCGCGGATCTACTGCTTGTACACCACGGCATTCTGTGGGGACCGGCGCGTCTGCTCAGCGGCCACTACGGTCGCCTCGTGCGCACCTTCATGACGGCCGATCTTAACCTTTACGCAGCGCACCTGCCGCTCGACGGCCACCCTGAAGTTGGCAACAACGCTGAGTTGGCACGTCGCCTGGGGCTGGAGGTGATTGGCGAATGGGCGCCCTTCAACGGCTTTAGGATCGGCGTCATCGCCCATGCGCCCGAGGGTGTCAAGTTCGAGGGCCTCGTTGATCGCTATACGCAATCTGTCAGTTTGCCTGTGCTCGTGCAGCCCTTCGGACCGCGCATGAGCAGGTCCGTCGCCATCCTCAGCGGCGCCGGCGCGGGCGAACTCGAGGCCGCCGTCGCGCTGGGCTGCGATACAGTTGTGACCGGTGAAACCAGCCACGCGCATTTCTACGATGCGCAGGATTTGGGCATCAATGTGCTCTACGGTGGCCACTACGGCAGCGAAACCGTGGGCGTGCAGGCGCTTGGCGCGCACCTGGCTGCTCGCTTCAGCATCGAATTCAAATTCATTGACCTGCCCACTGGGATCTGATGTGAAATCTCATAGAAAATACGGAACCTGGCGGCAAGTTGCCTACGGTAGGATAGGTCGATGCAGCCGTACCGTTCTCGTGGCATAGATTGTCACTTCTATTGAGCATTACTATGGGTCTACGAAGGTCGCTGGAATCTGGCAATTCCGCCGGCTCTCCTGCACCTTTCCAATTGTGGACTTGTCTGGCGCGCCGTGCAGGATAAACATAACGAATACGTGTCGCCGATTCTACTCCGCTCGCGCCGCTGGCGAGCGCAGATCGCCTCACTGCGTCGCCCTTCCGGCTCGCAAGCGCAATGACCGCAACGGGGCCGTTTGCCGGCCCGTAGCTTCCGGAGAGGTTGGTGGCTGGCTTCCCTATTTGCACACGCCATGTCGTCGGG
>CAYJNV010000120.1:10773-12158 GCA_964370975.1 uncultured Caldilineaceae bacterium
CCGGAGAGGTTGGTGGCTAGCTTCCTTATTTGGCGCGCCATGGCGTCGGATTTGCCACCAAAGCGGGCCGTCGCCGTCGTTTTTTGGGCCCAAACCAAAACCAGACTTCAGAGCCGATTTCCATCCAGCGAGTCGCCAGATTAAGCAGGAACGTAGATCAACCTGATCACATCCTCGCCAATTCGATCATGAGTCATTAGGCGGAGCGGCGGCCGGGGTCCGGCGAAATATGGCTTGCCGTGACCCAGTACGACGGGGTGCAGGTAGATTCGATACTCATCGATCAGGCCCAGTTCGGTGAGGCTGTGCGCCAAGGCCGGGCCGGCAACTTCGATCTCCCCATCGCGCGCGGCCTTGAGCGCGCGGATCGCGCCCTCAAGATCATCCTCAACAAGGCTGGCGTTGGGGCCGACTGCCTTCAACGAGCGCGAGACGACCCATTTCGGCTGGCGCCGCCACGCCGCCGCGAAGGCGCGTTCCTCTGCATCCCATTCAGGTTGATTGTCATCCCAGTAGCGCATGACCTCATACATTTGGCGGCCGTAGACACTACCCGTCTGCCCCTGAGCCTGCTCGATGAAGTGGCGAAAGAGCGTGGGGCCGGGCGCAAACGCCATGTGGTCGACGTAGCCGTCCAGGGACTGGTTCATCCCGAACACGAGCTTAGCCATATCTCTTCCTTTCTCCACGCGGCATATCTGCACAGTTCTGATTGCGTTATGCTATCAGTTGTAAGCTAATGAGAAGGCAGTTTGATATCTAGAGTTTTTCGAAATGCTGCGTCTACCATGCTTCCAGTTTCCTGCGCCCAGCGTTGCGCACGCGTCTGTTCGCCGGTTATTGTTTGGAGGGCAAGTGAGTGTTCGCGCGTTTTCGGACGGACCGTCTAGATAGACAATCGGCGCAACTCTGACATCGATGGGTCCCATTGGGTGGGTTCTGGGCGAACTATCTCAGGGTCTTTCTTGTCGAAACGGTGACGTGACTTGCTCTTGCCACAGCTACCTATTCAACGCAACCGGACTTCGCGACTTCTATAAGTTTCACATTGGGTTCAATCATCATTCACAGCAACAACCCTGCACAAGTTGCGCACAGATGACGGCGAATATCCGCTGCCATTTGTGCGCAACTTGTGCCGACGCCCTTGTGAGCTAATCCACCGGCATGGCAACGAAGCCGAACTTCTCCTCCAACAGGCGTGCAACTTCACCCGGCTGCGCGTGACGGCCGGTGCTCTTCTTGCTATAGACGAGTGTATCCCCCACGCTTACCTCAAAGCGACCACCGCTCGAGGGGATCAGCGTTATCGTCTCAATATTGGGCGTGTACTGCGACAACAATTCTTGCGTCAAACTGACGGCTCGTGGCGTGTAGTTTCACAT
>CAYJNV010000121.1:0-12141 GCA_964370975.1 uncultured Caldilineaceae bacterium
GGTAGCGCCCTGCCTTGGTCGAGAGCACAATCGCCTCGCCGATTCCCTCCAACAGGAAGGCAACGAGCAGGTTGCCCACAAGTTTCATGGCAGCGCCCTGCCCCGTCACGCCCATGTAGTGATTCGTCTCACTCACCGCATCCAGGATCGGTTTCATGCGCTCATAAAGGGCACGGTCGCCACCAACGACGATCCAGAGACCCGCATTGGCGGCTTCATTCTTGCTGCCGAAAACAGGCGCATCGAGAAACTCAACGCCCTTGGCGGCAAACGCGGCGGCTTCCTTGCGGCTGGTTTCGGGGTGGAGCGTCGTCATGTCGATAACAACCTGCCCGGCGTGGACGGCGTCGAGCAGGCCGCCTTCACCCCAAACAAGGTCGGTCACGGCCGCGTCATCGCTCAGGCAGTACATCACGACTTCGGCGTCCTTTACGGCTTCTGCGGGCGTCGCTGCGCCCCGCGCACCCTTCTCCACCAGCGGCTGCATGCGCTCGGGCGAGCGATTCCAAACGGTCACCGGGTAACCCGCCTTGACGAGGTTGGCAGCCATGCCGCGCCCCATGATTCCCATGCCAATATACGCGATCTTCTGCATTTGTGTCTCCCTGCATCTTTGGCCTGAGCGACACCTGCGCGCCCGGCCTGGTTTGTATGAATCGTTAGCCGGGACTACGATTTTGCCTCTGCTGGCTGTAGTAGTTCAGCACCATGACGCCAAGCAGCAGCGCGCCCCACGCGAACTGGCGGAAGAAGATCGCCGCGCTCGAGCCGGACAACTGCAGCATCAGCATATTCAGCCCTGTTGAAAGAAACTGGAGGCTCAGCACCGCCAGCACCAATCCGCCGATTGTGCCAAAGCCGCCCGTATAGCTCACCCCACCCAAAATCGAGATCAGCACCGAGAGCAGCACAAAGGACTCGCCATAGTCGGGCTTGGCCGAGTTGGCGCGTGCCAGGAAGACAATCCCTGCCACGGCCCCCAGCAGCCCCGCCAGCCAGTAGGTGCGAATCAGCACAACCATGCTGCGGATGCCCGAGAAGCGCGCCGCCGTGGTGTTTGTGCCCAGCATGTACACATTGAAGCCCCACGTGGTGCGGTTAAGAATCAGCGCAAAGATAGCCGCAGCCAGCGCAAAGATGATGACTGGATACGGAATGCCCAACACGGAGCCGTTGCCCACGATTGCCATCTGCGCCGTCCTCACGGCATAACCGCCCGTAATGACATAGCCGAAGCCCGTATAGAGCGATCCCGTGCCCAGCGTGGCCAGAATGGGCGGGATGCCAATTCGCGCCACCAGGAAGCCGTTGAACAAGCCACACAGGGTGCCCACAACTAGCGCCACGCCAATCGCTACGGCCATCAACCACAGCGGCGACGTGCCGTCGGGCGCGAAGTGCGTCATGGTGAGTGCGGCCAGAATGCCCGAAAGGTTGGCAATGCCGACGACGCTCAAGTCGATGCCGCCGCTGATCATGGTGACGGCAATCGCAATTGCGAGGATGCCGTACTCGGGAAACTGTACGGACATCGACTGCAGGTTGCGCACGCTGAAGAACTGGTCGCGCAGAATCAGGCTGAATGCGGCGAAGATCAGCGCCGAGATGATTGCCAGGCGCAACACAGGATTGTTGCGGCGCACACGCAAGGGCAGAGTGGCTGTCGCGGGGGTATCTGTCATCGTTGTGTCCATGCCGCAGTGCGGCGAATTGAGGCTGCGAAAGAGCGGCCGCTGCGCATCAGGCAATCCCTTCGGCAACCTGAATGCGGCGCTGTGCGCGCTGCGCCTGCAGGGCAGGCACACCCGTACCGATAATGATAATAACGCCCAGCACCACGCGCTGCCACGTGGTCGGAATCCCCACAAGGATGAGGCTGTTGTTCATGATCACGACCAGCGCCACGCCCAGCAGCGTGCCTAGCACCGTGCCGCGGCCGCCGGTCAGCGTCGCGCCCCCCAACACCACGGCAGCAATGACGTTCAGTTCGGAGCCGACGATATCCTGCGGGTTGGCCTGGCGGCCCAGCGCCGCATAGGTGATGCCCGCAATCCCCGACAGTAGCCCCACCGTGCCATAGATGAAATACTGAATGCGCGGGAGATTAAAGCCGGCGCGTTCGGCCGCCTCGCGCGCGCCGCCCAGCGCATAGACACCGCGCCCCAGCATCGTGTAATCCAGCAGCAGCCAGGTCAGCAGCGCCGCCGCCACCGTAAGGAAGATCGCGGGATGAAGCCTTGAGACGCCGCCATTGGAAAGCGGCACCTCGATCAATGTGCTGCGCGCAAACGCTGTAAAACTGGGCGGCAAGTTGCGTATGATGCCATTGCCAATCGCGAACAGCACAAAGCCGTGGAACATGCTCAATGTGCCCAGCGTAACGATCAGCGTCGGCAATTTGAAGCGCGAAATGAAGAATGCGTTGACAAAGCCAAGCCCCAGCCCGATAATCGCCGCCATGATGAAAGCGACCCAGATTGGCGCTTCGACCCAATAGGCGTTGAGCAGCTTCGTCGTTGTGTACATGGCAAAGACCGCCACAGCCGTAAATGAGACGTCAATCCCGCCCGAGATGATCACGAGCAATACGCCCATGGCAAAGATGCCCATGACGATGGTACTGCGCAGCAGGTCAAACGCGTTGGCGATGGTAAAGAAGACCGGGTTGATGATGCCTACGATAATGCAGAGCAGGATGATCGTGATCGCAACAATCGATTCGGTCTTGCGGAGGAATGAAAGGTTCACAGGCAGCGTCCTTGCGACGGCAATCAGGAAATCGTCCGGCAATCAGCGCGCGCAATCTACAACAAACCCAAAGCCACGCGTACCATCCTCAATCTTCACTGATCAATGATCAGTGATCGTCTTCAATCTTCAATCAACTTCGCCGCCAGCTCGTTCCCGTTGGTCGCGCCGGGCAGGATCTCTTCCTCAATACGCCCGCGCCGCATGAGCAGGATGCGGTTGCAGACCTGCAGCAGTTCGGGAATATCGTCGGAGATCACGAGCAACCCCATGCCTTCATGCGCGAGCGACTTGATGAGTTCGTGCAGCTCGTTCTTGGAGCCGATGTCAACGCCCACGGTGGGCCCGTTGAGTATGAGGACGCGCGGGTTGCTGGCAAGCCACTTGGCCAGCACCACACGCTGCTGATTGCCGCCGCTAAGCGTCTTGGCGGCCAGCGCCGGCGACGGCGTCTTGATCCGCAATGCATCCACCCAGCGCGCCACCTCGCGCGTAACCTGCGCCCCGTCGGTAAGGCCCAGCGCGTCGCGCAGCCTGTCAACAATGCGCACAACAACATTGTTGCCAATTGTCTGCTCGAGGAAAAGTCCCTCGCTCAGTCGGTCTTCGGGCACGTAGCCAATGCCATGCGAGATGGCATCATGAATCGTGCGAATGCGCACCGGCTTGCCATCGATTGTGATGGCGCCGCTGTCGATGGGGAGCATGCCGAAGAGCGCCAGCGCCAGTTCGGTGCGCCCCGACCCCAGCAGCCCCGTAATACCCACAATTTCGCCGGCGTATAGGCTGAAGGATATGTCCTGCAGCATGCCGCGCACATTGAGTTTTTCGACCTCCAGGCGCGGTTTTGCGCCGGCCGTGGCGGTGTACTCAAAGTTCTTTTCACGAATGCTTTGGCCCGTCATCTCGAAAACGAGGCGGGCATGGTCATAGTCGGCGCGGTCGCCCACGCTCACGTTGCGCCCATTGCGCATGACCATGATGGTCTCGGAGATCTCCAGCACCTCGTTCAGTTTGTGGCTCACAAACAGGAAGGCAATCCCCTTCCGCTGCAGGCGGTGAATCACGCTGAAGAGATTGCGCACCTCCCGCTCGGTAAGCGCGCTGGTCGGCTCATCCATCACAATCAGTTGGGCGTTCTGACGCAGCGCCTTGGAGATGGCGATGAGTTGCTTGTTGGCCACGGACATCTCTTCGACGCGCGCGTCGAGTGGCAAATGGACGTCGATTTGTTTCAGCGCGTCTTTCGCGACCTGCCGCACCTGCTGCCAGTTGACAATGCGCTTGTTGTCTGCCAACTCCTCATTGAGCGCGATATTCTCCGCCACGGTGAGGTTGGGGAAGAGCGAGAAGTCCTGGTAGATAACCTGGATGCCCTCGCGAATCGAGTCAATTGGCGCCAGCCGCTCATAGTCGTGCCCATTGATGCGCACATGCCCCGTATCGCGCGGGTAGACGCCCGCCAGCACCTTGATGAGCGTCGATTTACCGCAGCCATTTTCACCCACCAGGCAGTGAATGCGCCCGCGCTCAATCACGAGGTCCACATCCTCCAGCGCGCGCACGCCTGCAAATGACTTGTTGATATTGCTCAGGTGAACCAGGGGTGCGCTGCTTTCGGTTACCAGCTCAGCAACGGCATGTGGGGCGAGATCTGAAGACATGGCCAGAGGTGTCCTGCGTGGCAAGAGGAAACGAAGAAAGAAGCCAGGCGAACGCACAGCGGGAGGGGGCAAAACCCCCTCCCGCAACTTGCACTAGAAGTTGTACTGGTCGAGCTGATCAACCGTCATGTAGACGGCGGCGTTGCCGAAGAGCACGTTCTTGTTCTCGAGCGGGGCGATCAGGCTGTTATAGCCTTCGATGCCCAGGTCGGTGCCTTCGCCGATGGTCTCGCCATTGATCAACATCTGCGCCATCTTGTTGCATGCCTTGCCGGCCTGGGCGGGATCCCAGAAACCGATCACGTCGACTGCGCCGGTCTTCATGAGTTCACCGGATAGAGACGGCAGGCTGGTGCCGACGACGGAAACAACATCCTGCAGACCGGCCTCTTCAATTGCCTGGCCAATGCCGGGGGCGTCGGTGGAGGCGCTGCCCTGGAAGCCCTTGATGTTGGGGTTGGCCTTGAGGATTTCCTTGGCCTTCTCGTATGCAATGGAGGAATCGTCAAAGGCCTCGTTCTTGTCGCCGTACTGCTTCATGTTGGGATAGGCCTCGAGCTGGCGATTGATGCCGCCGTCCGCCCACTCGTTGTGCGTCTTGCTGCCGAGGCTGCCAACGAAGACGGCATATTCGCCCTCTTCGCCCATCAGCTCCGCCAACTTGTCCATCAGGCCGGCGCCATAGGCTGTGTTGTCAAAGGCCTCAATGTCATAGTCCATGTTGACCTGGTTGGAGGCCTCGTGGGTGATGACCTTGATGCCTGCATCCATGGCCTTGAGGAGCACCGGGTCCAGTTGGGCCGGGTCCATGGGGACGACGCAGAGGGCATTGACGCCCTGGGCAATCAGGTCCTCGATGAGAGGAATCTGCTGGGCGGCGTCTGCCTGTGCGGGACCCACGAGCGAGGCGCTGATGCCAGTCTCTTCGCCGAATTCCTTGACGCCCACTTCCATGCGGTTGAACCAGTCAATGCCGGCGATCTTCACCACCGTGGTGAATGTCAGGTCACTCGCTGCAGGGGCCGCGGCGGCAGGGGCTTCGGCAGCGGGTGCTTCGGCAGCAGGTGCGGCCGGTGCAGCAGCGGGCGCGGCACATGCAGCCAACACCATGCCAATGACGGCCAGGATACTGAGGATTGTTACGATCTTTCGCATTCTTCTCTCCTTTGAGCAACATCGAGTGTTGAAACCGCTGCGGTGGCAGTGTGCCCGCATACGGTGGGACACGAAAAACAGGCAGTCGGCAATGGGCAGTGGGCAATGGACAGTTGGCCAAAGCGCGTGCCCCTTTGCGGCATAGGGACTAACCAGTTTCCGGCTTCCAATACCGAATGATCAATGATCAATGATCAATGATCATTGATCATTTGTCGCCTGTCACATCACCAACGCCCCCAGAATGACCACAAATGCTTCGCACCCAGGGTCAATCTTCCCTTCGGAGCGTTCGCCCACCCAACTGGCGCGGCCAATCTTGCTGCGCAGGGGCGTCACGGCGTCGCGCCCGGCTTCGGCGGCAGCCAGCGCCGCAGCGCCTGCGTGCGCCACCGTCTCGCCGCGATCCAGCGCGGCGGCAAATGCATCGGCCGCGGGGAAGATGGCATCGAGCACCGTCTTGTCGCCCAGATTGGCCTTGCCCCGCTCCTGCATGCCCTGCGCCGCCGCTGTAAACATGGCGGCAAGGTCATCATCTCTCAATTCCGTCTTGCCGGTAACGGGCTTGCCCATGCGCATGAGCGCCGTTGCAAGCAGCGTGCCAAAAGAGGACGAACCTGCCTTGTTGGCCGCCATGCCCGCCTTGCCCAGCCACTTGCCGATGTCATCCACCGGCTGCGTTTGCGCGTATTCGGCCAGCGCGATGCCAATCTTCTCGAGCGTAATGCCGATGTCGCCATCACCCATCGCCTGGTCAAGGTCGTTAAGGCGGCCCGCCTCGGCGGCCAGTTGATCGGCGGCGCGTTTGAGCGCCTGCGCCACTTGTGCGCTGCTGTAGCTCATCGTTACACCTGTACAAAGAAAGGTGTGTGCGCCGGGTGATCAATCAGCCCGGCCAGTTCGTCGTCCAGCACGGCGATGGTGATCGACGCGCCAGCCATCTCCATCGAGGTGGCGTACTCGCCCACATAGGGGCGGTGTACGGTGACGCCGCGTGCGGCCAGCAATGCATGCACCTTGCGGTAAATGATGTAAAGCTCTTCGGGCGGCGTCGCGCCCAGGCCGTTGACCATGACGGCAACACGTGCGCCCGCGGCCGGCTGGAGGTCGTCCAGAATCGCCGACACCATGCGCGCGGTGATCTCGTCGGCGCTCTGCAGGCCTTCACGCTTCATGCCCGGCTCGCCATGGATGCCCATGCCGATCTCCATCTCGCCCTCACCAATCGTAAAGGTGGGCTTGCCTGCGCGCGGCACCGTGCACGGGCTGAGCGCTACACCCATCGTGCCCGTCGCCGCCAGAATCTTTTCGGTGACGCGCACCACTTCATCGATCGAGCCGCCCTGATCGGCCATCGCCCCCGCGACCTTGAAGGCAAAGACCATCCCGGCAACGCCGCGCCGCCGTGCGGCCTCGTCACGCGGCGCCGAGGCGACGTCATCCTTCACGAGCACGGTGCGCACGGGGATGTCGTCCATGTCGGCCATTTCCGCGGCCATGTCAAAGTTCATCACATCGCCGCCGTAGTTGCCGTAAATGTAGACGACGCCAGCGCCACCCGAAATGCGCTTCGTCACCTCGTACATCTGGTCGCTGCTGGGCGAGGCGAAGACGTCTCCCACGGCGCAGCCGTCGAGCATGCCCTTGCCCACATAGCCCAGGAAGACCGGCAGGTGACCCGAGCCGCCGCCTGTGGCCAGCGCGACCTTGCCCTGCACCGGCGCGTCGGCGCGCACGATGCAGTGCATGTCGTCGCCGGCATAGGCAAGCATGTCCGGGTGCGCGAGAAGCAGGCCGTCGAGCATTTCGGGGACAAAATCGGCTGCCTGGTTGAGGATCTTCTTCATAGGAACCTCGCAAATCATCTGTTTTGAGGATTGGGTTTTGGGGATTGCGTTTTGCCTGGGGCGCTACGCACAAAGCACACATGGGGCACTGTCAAGACGCATTATAGCGCGGTGATGTGGCGCGGCACACATGCGTGTTGCCCTCGCGAAAAGGGAACCTGCTGGAATGTGCGACTGTGCCGAATTGCGTGCGACCTGGACTTGACACAGTGTACCACGGAATGGGAATCCGTCCAATCCATGCAAAAGGGTGCAGACGTAATTTGAACCGATATTTGCCAACGCGGAAGCCTCGCGCGATGAGTAAATCTCTATCAGCACTCGATGACGTTGACCGCCAGCCCGCCGCGCGCCGTCTCCTTGTACTTGCTCTTCATGTCAGCCCCCGTGTCGCGCATGGTCTTGATGACCTTGTCGAGCGACACGTGGTGGCTGCCATCGCCGCGCAGGCAGAGGCGCGCAGCGTTGATGGCCTTGACCGCGCCCATGGCGTTGCGCTCGATGCAGGGAATCTGCACAAGGCCGCCCACAGGGTCGCAGGTGAGTCCCAGATTATGCTCCATGCCCACCTCGGCGGCGTTTTCCACCTGCGCCGGCGTGCCGCCGCGCACCTCGGCCAGCCCGGCCGCAGCCATTGAGCAGGCAACCCCCACCTCGCCCTGGCAGCCCACGTCCGCACCGGAGATCGACGCGTTCTTCTTGTAGAGCGTGCCGATGGCCCCTGCCGTCAGCAGGAAGCGCACCACACCGTCATCATTCGCGCCCGGCACAAAGCGCGTGTAGTAGTGCAGCACGGCGGGGATGATGCCCGCAGCGCCGTTGGTGGGGGCGGTGACAACCCGCCCACCCGCCGCGTTTTCCTCATTCACCGCGATTGCGTAGACGTTGACCCAGTCCATGACGCTGAGCGGATCCTGAAGGTTTGATTCGGGGCGCGCGACAAGCTTCTGGTAAAGCTCGGCCGCACGGCGGCGCACTTTCATGCCACCAGGCAGGATGCCGTCGCTCGTGATGCCGCGCTGCACGCACGCCTGCATGACATCCCAGATCGCGAGCAACGATTCGCGCACCTCTGCCTCGCTGCGCCACACCTGCTCATTGGCGAGCATGATCTGGCTGATCGACATGTCGTGTGCCATACACAGCAGCAAAAGGTCATCGGCCGTGTCGAAGGGATACGGCAGCGACGTGGGATCCTCGACGACGCGGTCGCTGCCGCTCGCGCTTTCATCCACCACAAAACCGCCACCCACCGAGTAGTAGTCATGGCTGGAGATCGCTGCGCCGGCTGCGTCAAAGGCCGTGAAGCGCAGACCGTTGGGATGGAAGGGGAGCGACGTCTTGCGGAAAAGCAGGTGCTGTTTCTCAACGAAGCCGATCGCATGGCTGCCCAACAGTCGAATCACGCCGCTTTGGCGCACGTCGGCCAGGTGCGGCTCGATGAAAGCAACCGCCACGCTCTCGGGCGCGTAGCCTTCCAGCCCCAGAATGACAGCCTTGTCGCTGCCATGCCCCTTGCCCGTGAGGCCAAGCGAGCCGAAGAGCTCAACCTGCACCGCCGTCGTGCCCGCAAGCAGACCATCGTCAGCAAGGCGCTGCGCAAAGAGTCGCGCTGCCTTCATCGGCCCCACAGTGTGCGAACTAGAGGGGCCGATGCCAATCTTGAACAGGTCAAATACGCTGATGGCCAAAGTGGTTTCCTCAATAACGGGTTCAAGTGTTCAACAGTTCGAGGGTTCAAACATTGCATGGAGCGCGCACTTTGAACCTTGAACCCTTGAACCTTGAACCTTGAACTTTCTTATCGCGCCCAGAGTTGCGCCAGCTCCACGCACACCTCGACGGCCTTGCCCATGTCCTGCACGCTCACGTACTCGTACGGTCCGTGTACATTCATCGAACCGCAGAAGATGTTGGGCGTCGGCAGCCCGCGCTCGGTCAATTGCGAGCCGTCGGTGCCGCCGCGCACCGGGTTGGGCTTGGGAGTCACCCCTGCCCTTTCCATCGCCTGCATGATGAGGTCCACCGGGCGCATGTCATTCTCAAGCCAGTAACGCATATTGCGGTACTGCTTGGTAATGGTGCATGTGATTTTCGCGCGCGGCTCGGTCGCCTGCACAGCCGCGCAGACTGTTTGCAGCAGTTCGCCGTGGTGCGCCAGCCCGTCGCGCTCGAAGTCGCGCAGAATGAACGAAAGCGTCGCATCCGATTCGCGCCCGTTGAGTGCGTACGCGTGAATGAAGCCCTCGCGGCCGGATGTGGTGTCAGGCGTGCGCTTGGCGGTCGGCAGCATGAGCAGGATCTTGGACGCCAGTGTCAGCGCGTTGACCATAATGTCCTTGGCAGAGCCGGGGTGGATCGAGACACCCTCGATGCGCACCACCGCCTTGTCGGCCGAGAATGTTTCGTAGGTCACCTCGCCCAGTTCGGAGCCGTCGAGCGTATAGCCCACATCCGCGCCCAGTTCGTCCAGTTCAAGGTGATGCACGCCCGTGCCAATCTCCTCGTCGGAGGTGAAGCAGAGGCGAATCCTGCCGTGGGGCAGCTCGGGGTGGGCAAGCAGATGCTCGGCCAGCGTGACCACGATCGCGCAGCCCGACTTGTCGTCAGCGCCCAGCAGCGTGAGCCCGCTGGCCGTGATAATGTCGTCGCCCAATTTGCCCGCGAGGTAAGGGCTGTTCTTCACCGAAATCACCATGGAGGGATTGTCGGGCAACTGGATGTCGGCGCCATCCCAATTGCGGTGCACAATGGGTTTCACGCCGCTGGCATTGTACTGCGGCGCAGTGTCCACGTGCGCCAGGAAAGCAACCGTGGGTGCGTTTTCTTTCCCCGGCGTGGCAGGCACGGTGGCAAAGACGAAGCCGCTCTCGAGCAGGCGCACGTCGCTGGCGCCCATGGCCTTCAGGTCGCTCTCGACCGCGCGCAGCATCTCCATCTGGATCGCCGTGCTGGGCACCGTGCCTGTGCTTTCGTCGCTTTGCGAATCAATGCGGGCATAGCGAACAAGCCGCTCTTCCACCTGGGCATCAAATGCTGTTTTCACGAACGGGACTCCGCTTCTATGAATTAAGGTTTGAAACTTGGCTAAAGGAAGACCTGTGTCGCCGGCCCGGTTCGCGCCGTCTAAAAAAGGTGGCTATCAAGCAGGCGCGGTGCAGCGCCCGGGCCGCTGCTGAGAAGGAGATCGACACCGGGCAGCGCGCGCGCAAGCGCCTCCACTTCTGCGGCATGGCTGCGCTCGCAAATCAGATGTACATTGGGCCCTGCATCGATTGTGAAATAGACGAGCAGCCCCTGCGCCCGCCAGCGGCGCACGGCGTGAATGACCTCGAGCGTTTCCGGCTGCCAATAGAGCAGGCTGGGCGTGCCGGTCATCATGACCCCGTGCATGGCCAGCGCATCACGCTCGATAATCGGCCCAAGCAGGCGGATGTCGCGCGACGCGATCGCGTCGCGCACCTCGCCCAGCGCGCAGGACAGCGAAGCAATGCGCCCATCGTTGAGCGGGCTGGTGACAGCAAAGCTATGGCCGCGCTCGCTGCTCACCGCCTTGGCGTGCGCGCTGACCACGGCGACCACGTCCACCAGCGCCCAGTGTTCGGCCGGGTAGAGTTGATGCGCCACGCTGCTGCTATCGTCACTGCCCATTTCCCATTCCACGAAGCCGCCGAAAAGGCTGCGGCTGGCCGACCCGCTGCCCCGCCGCGCCACAGCAGAGAGGCGCGTGGCGTCCAGAGTCAGCCCCAACGCGGCGCAGCCTGCCACGGTGAGTGCGGCAAAACCCGAAGCCGAACTGGCAATGCCCGAGGCCATGGGAAAATTGTTCGTGCTCTCGACGCGCGCGCGCGGCGCGGTGCCCGCCAGCGTGCGCAGCCTGTCGAGATGGCGCACAACCCGCTCTGCGGCGCGTGCGTCAAGCTGTATGCCGTCAATACTGACGGTGTCGGCCTCTGCGTTATCCAGCCATTCCACCGTGGTCGTGGTGAAGGCTTCGGCCAGTGTCATGCTGATCGAGTTGTTCAGCGGCAGATTGATGGACTCGTCTGCCACGCCCCAGTACTTGATGAAGGCGATATTGCTGCCGGCGACCGCAGTTGCTTTTAGTGGCGTCATCTTTGCATGTTTTTCCAATGCAATTCACGAGTCATGTTCACCAACGTTCTGCGCAAGTGTACCACGACGCCCCAGCCAGAGTGCATTGTGCAAGGGTGGTCACTGCCTCGGAATCCGAGCCCGCAGGGCCAACGCGGCGGGCGGGCGGCGCCCTGTGCGCCACCCGCCCGCTGCACGCATGCGACCCCACCACATCCGCACCCATCGCAGCCTACGCGCCCCGCTCCACCCATTCCTCGAAGCGGCGAATCAGGTCGTCGAGCAGCTCGTCGTGGGCGTGAAAAGTAACCTGAACACCGTCACTGCTCTCGACGATGTCAGCCTGCCAGCCAATCCCCTCGACGCGTCGCAGCTTCGCTTCCACGCCACCGCCCAGCCGCTTGAGGTAAGTCTCGGCCTGCACGAGCGTCAGCTCGGGATAGTCGATGGCCTCGGCCTCATACTCTTCGGCATGTTCGTATTCGCCGTACTTGTTGTCGCGCTCGTCGCCGAACGATGAGGTGCTGATTGGCATGGGATGATTCCTTTCATACAGGGGCCAGCGCGTAGTGAATGTTGCCGAAATGGTTCGGCACGCGGCACCAGCTGCAACCTCACCCCCGGCCCCTCTC
>CAYJNV010000122.1:0-11945 GCA_964370975.1 uncultured Caldilineaceae bacterium
CTTTTGCGTTGCCGTGGCGCCTCACATGCGCCTCTGCATGGGGCGTAAGCCTGCGTTTGTGGCATACTTGAGGCGCTTTCGCGCCACCACCAAAACTGGATTGACCCCCACAATGGAGTCGGTCACTTCAATGCACTTGAAAGATGACGCCGTCACCTGCAACCAAACGAGCCTGAAAACAAGGAGAATGCATGAACAGCGTAGAAATTCCCGGCCTGCCCAGCGCCGGCGCATGGGACATTGACCCCGTTGCCGCCCGTGTCGAAGACGGCGTCCTCACCATTACCGCCGGGCCCATGAGCGACCTCTTCGCCGACCCCATGGGCGCTACGCTCAGGGACAATGCGCCGCGCTGGAGCTTTCCCGCCGACGCGCGCTTCACCCTCTCGGCGCATGTGAGCGTCGAATTCGCCTCCACCTTCGATGCCGGCGTGCTGGTTGTCTTTGTCGACGACCAGCACTGGGGCAAACTCTGCTTCGAGTTCTCTCCGCAGGGCGAGCCGATGATTGTCTCCGTCGTCACCAACGGCGTCTCGGACGACTGCAACTCCGTACCCATGGCGCGGCGCGACATCTGGCTGCGCATTTCGCGCATGGACCCCGCCATCGCCTTCCACTACTCGGAGGATGGCGTCACCTGGCGCATGGTGCGCTTCTTCGCGCTGGCGGGCGCGATGAAGTTCAGCCTGGGCTTCATGGCGCAGTCGCCCACGGGCCAGGGCTGCACAGCGCGTTTCAGCGACATTCGCTACAAGGCCGAGGCGATTGCGGACCTGCGCTCGGGGGTATAGGCAAAGAAGCGTCAACGCAAAGGAAGGACACAAGCATGAACACAGATAACGACGGAAAAGGCAGGGATACGCACAGATATCCGCAGTGATCCGTGCAGTTTCCGCTGTGATCTGTGTTCTATTGTTGCTCTTCCTTGCGTTCCTTTGCGTTGAAGCAGCTGTACTTCCTGTGGCCGCCGCCAGTTTGGTCATTCATCACCCCGTTATAACGCCCCAAGTACACAACAGCGCCGCCCTGTGGGTACAGGGCGGCGCTTGTTGATTGGGGTCGGCCGTCGGTTACAGCCATGGAATTGCTGCACACTCCACTGTCTTGAGCGTCTACTTGGTGCGGTTCGGCTCGCCCTCCGGTGAAATCACCCACCAGACGTCGCCTCTGCCCTGGCCATTGACATCACCCGGCGCGGCGTCCGTGTAGTAGTAATAGAGCGGCCAACCGTTGTAGGTCACCATGGTCGTTCCGTCATCACGCGGGCTCGTGCCCACAAGGCTTGCGTCGACTCCCTCCCCCAGTGTTGGCATAGCGCCGCCCTCGGTCAATAGAGGCGGCCACGCCTGCTCGCAATCCCCGTAGCAAGTGCTCACGTCGCCCTGGGTGTCCATGTCAAACTGGTAGAGCGTCATACCTGCGCCGTCTACAAGAAATGCGCCATACTGGGCATTGTCGGCCACATTCAGCGCGGTGGCGCCGGTGGCTTGCGTGGCGGTCATGTCGGTCGAAGCGGTCATCGCCGCAGACTCGGTCATCTCTGCGGACTCAGTCATTGCGGCAGATTCGGTCATTGCCGCTGTCTCCGTCATGGCGCCGGTCTCCTCCACCGCCACAGGCGTCGAGGCAGGTACGGCAGCGGCGCTGCCTGTCGTCGCCGGTTGTATGGCCGTGCAGCCGGCCAGGAACAAGAGGGCGGCCAAGCCCGCAGCGAATGTCATTGCGATGCGACCGTCAAACGAAAGATGCGCGTCTCTTTCCATGGTAAGCCTCCTGAGCAGTAGTAAGGCAAGTGCAAGTCGCTTGCCAACAACGCGGCCTCAACACACAGGCCTGCGTAAAAGAAACGCAGCCAGGCGCGTTTATGGTTTTTCAGTATCGCGATTTTGCGGAGTTGCAGCGATTTGGCGAAAGGCGCTTGCCTTGGTGTGCCAGTCCGGCGCGAGTGCAAGCAGCCGCAAAGCTGAGAGTAATCCCAACCCACAAGAAAGCCGCCCTGCGCAATGCAGGGCGGCTTTCATCAGCATGAGTACCCCCGACAGGACTTGAACCTGTGCTTCTAGCTCCGGAGGCTAGCGCTCTATCCACTGAGCTACGGGGGCAAAGGCGCGCCCCAGGGACGCGTAATGCCGCGCCATTGTGCCACAGATGCACGCCCCGGGCAAGGTCGCGGGTTGCGCCGCCCACAGAGCCGCTGCCATGCTGTGAAGCCAGTCAGAAATACATGCAAACCTTCGTTCGATACCGCCCTTCGGGCTCCCGCGGGTTCGCTGCGTCGAAGACCATCCCTCTGCCTACACCATGATCAGCGAACCGACGATGCGCCCCAGATTGATCGGTAATTGCACCCAGTACTCTCCGTAGTCTCGACTGTGCCAGAGGTCACCGTTGGAAAGCCCTGCGTAAAGAGAACCGGCAATGCCCGGCTCGGTGACCAGCGCGTAGGGCATGTGGGCTAAAGGCTGCAGGTGACCAAGCGTGAGGCGCCGCCACGCGGCGCCCTCGCGTCGGAAGATGCATGCCTCGGCGTTCTTGCCGCCGTGCGCTTTGAAGGGGCCAGGCGCGGCCGACACATACCAAATTGAAGGATCACTGGGATCGGCGGCGACGGCCCAGCCGTAGTGGCGGTCCATGCCTTGCCCCGCTCTGGACCAGGTGCGGCCGCCATCCTGGCTGCAGGCCGCGCCGCCACCTGTGCCGCCCGCCTCGTAGACCCATGCGCCGTCGACTCGATGAAAGGCAACATTGTGACAATCGCGCAGCGACCCCGAAAGGTGCCCTGTCCAGGTGTTGCCACCATCGCTGCTCACCACCGTAGCCCCGGCTTCGGTACCCACCACGATCTTGTTCGGGTCGGTGGGCGAGAGCGCAATCCCCTGAATATAGGCAGTGAATGGCTTCTCGGCGGGTGACCGCCAGAGCCACCGCCCTGGGATGCGCCGGAAAGAGGGCAGTTCATTCCAGTTCGCGCCACCATCTCTTGACACATAGAGTAGAGCCGGCTTGGTGCCCGCATAAACAACTTCAGGCTGCGTCGGGCTGGCGGCGATCGCCTTCACGGTATGACCCGCCATGCCTGCCGCTTGCCACGTCCTGCCTCGGTCGTCTGAACGCAGGATTCCAGCGCCCTGTGTGCCTGCGTAGACTCGCTGCGCGTTCAGTGGGTCAGCCGCCAAACAGCGCACGTCTGTGCCGGCAAGCAGAGAATCGGTCACATACGCGCCGGCTGCAGAACGGCTTGCGCGCGCCAATCCATGGCCTGTAACACTGATAAGAGCCCAGTCCATCGCCGCTTGCTCCTTACCCCGCGCGCAACCGCGGACCTCAGTCCGGCTGGAGGGCCGGCAGCCATCGAGAGGTCATCCTTGTCTGGTATGCTCCGCCAGGTGCTGGGCAGGAGTCGCAAACAAACCGGCAACGGTGTAGAAGCCCTCGCCATAGAACCGGGCGCCCAGGCCCCAGTCGCTATTGGGCACCGTCTCGAGCGCAGCGATGGCGGCGTCCATCGCGGCGTCATAGCGAGGCCGCAGCGACTCGGCATCGACGTTGCGCGCCTCCCATCGAGTCAGCCAGTAACTGCCGGGGTTGGCAATCCACTTGGGCAGGTTGAACATGCCCTTGCCTTGCCGCGCCATCTCAACTTCCTTGGGCAGTTGCTCTAGCGCCCACGTCAGGTGAACCAGAACCTCTCCCACGGTCCACTCGCAGACCGGGCTCTTGCTGCGCCACAGGGTATCCGTCATGGGTTCCAGGAGCCGGTGAAAGGCCGTGCGCGTCGATTCAAGGCTTGCACGCAGCGCGTCTCGATCAGAAACCGTTTGCGATTCCATTTCCAAAGTGGCGATTGTTCCCATCATGATGACTCCCTGACCCAACGGTCACATAGTGGCGAGCCGTCCTCGCCGGTAGTCGATTGCGGACTACTCCTGGCCCTTGCTTGCGGACGTCTGCATTGGTTGCCTAGTCTGTCCCAGCAGCAGATTGACCGCTTCTGCATAGTTGGCGACATCGAGTTCGGGGTCAAGAGCCAATTGCAGTTCGAGTCCGTAGTAGAGCGAGAGCATTGCAGTGCTGAATGCAAGCGGATCAAGCCCCGGGTCGATCTGCCCAGCGGCCTGCGCCTTGCGAATTGTCTCGGTCGCAACATCACGGTAGGTGCTCATGACGCGCCGCACGGTTTCCAGCAGCGACGGATTGACGAGGGCTTCACCCCATCCCTGGACGTTGACGCGCCCGGCGCCGAGCGCAGCGGCCTCTTTCAATCCACTGAACAAGAATCCGAGCAGATCGCGCAGCGCCGCCAGCGGGTCCTCGCTCGCTGCGGCGGCGACCAACAGGCTGTTGCTTCGCTCGTAGTCAAAGTTAAAACTTGCCGCGATGATCTCATGTTTGCTGGCGAAGTAGTGGTAGACGGCGCCTGGGCTCAATGAGGCCTCTTCGTAGATGTCGCGCATTGTGGTCTGATGGAAGCCCTTGCGCGCAAAACACTGATACGCAGCGTCGATAATCTGCTGGCGGCGGGCCAAAGCGTGCTCTTGGCTGACCTTTGGCATACGTCTGCACCTCACAATATAAATCGAATGGTCGTTTTATATATTAGCACGGAACGCGGGGCGCGTCAAGTCCACCGCGCTAAGCATTCCGCCCAAATTGGAGTACAATGCCGCCCATGTACCTCAATCGCGACTACAAACCGCGCCGCCGCTCGAAGGGTGGCTGGCGTCTCTGGCCCCTCTATCTGCTCATCATCGTGGCGATCATTGTCTACGAGCAGTGGGATGGCCACGAGACCGAAGGTTCGTGGCTCTTCCAGTCCATGAGCGGCCCCACCCCCACTGCGACACTCGGCGCCGTCAACTTCCTGGCCGACGCCCAAAGGGCCCAACGCACGGGCGACTTCAATGGCTCTCTCGAGGCGCTGGCACGTGTCACCGCGCTCGACCCCTCCAACGCTGATGCCTTCATCGAACTGTCGCGCCTTCACCTTATCTTCCAGGATGTTCCCAAGGCGCTTGAGGAAGCGGAGCGCGCCGTAGCACTCTCCCCCGATAACCCCGAGGCGCTGAATACGCTCGCACGCGCGCTCGACTGGAACGGTGACCTCGAACAAGCGCTCGACCGCGCGCTGGATGCGCTCGACATTGACGCCGAAAACGCCACCACCCTCGCCGTCCTCGCCGAAATCTACACCGACGTGGGCAACTGGGAGACCGCCGACAATTACATCAACCAGGCGCTGGCTGTCGACCCACGCAACGTGTTGGCGCTGCGCAACAAGGGCTATTTGCTCGAGCGGCAGGGCGCCTACACCGAAGCCGTAGCCGCATATCAGCAGGCCGTTGAGGTAGCCCCCAATCGCTTCGACCTCTACATAGAGAAGGCGCGCCAGTACCGGGTGGGGCTGGAGGACTTTGACGCCGCAATTGCCGCCTACCAGCAAGCCGCCAACGTCTACCGCTCGGCCATTACGCTCGATGCCCTGGGCGACGGCCAATACATAGCCGGCGACTTCCTCTCGGCCGTGCGCACCCTGCGCGAGGCCGTGGAACTGGACCCGGACTATGCCCCCGCGCAGGTGCACATGGGCATGGCGCTCTTCTCGCGCCGCAACTACGAAGACTCGGCGGCGGCCTTCGAAACAGGTTTGCCCAAACTGGGAGACAACGCGCGGGTCGAACAATTCTACCGCGCCGGTATGGCCAACGTGCTCAAGGACCCGTCCGACTGCGCCCGCGCCTACTACTGGTTTGACAAGGTGCTTGAGAAGGACGAAGGCAACGCCGACGCCATTGAAGGCAAGACCTTCTGCGTGGAGAGCGAGGCTGCCACGCCGACGCCGTAGCATGTGCGCACGCAGTGGTGGACTGGTTGACTGGTGGACTGGTGGACTGGTAATTGGTAATTGGTAATTGGTAACTGGTGCATGGCAGTGTACTTACCAATTACCAGTTACCAATTACCAGTCCACCAGTCCACTAGTCAACCAGTCCACCAGTTCACCAGTCGCCCAGTCAACCAGCCAACCACTCCACCAGTCCACCAATCAACCGACCACCCCAATTCGCGAGCCACCCCGTGACCCTCAAGCGCCGCCGCCTGAAGTCGGATTTGCCCAAGCAGGCCACCTTCTCGGCGCAGCCTGAGGATTTGGTTGCGGGCGCCGGCGCAGATGCGGCCGCAGCCCCTGTCGGCGTGGTGACTGGGGCCGCCGATGCCGCCGATGCCGCCGACGCCGCCCGCCGTCAAACCGAACGCACCACCACCACCAAGCGTCGTCTGCAGCGGCGCGTCACCCCTCTCGACATATTGCAGCAGCCACTGCTGCTGGCGCGGCGCAAGGTCTTCGACCTGCGCCGCTTCCTCATCGTTATTGGCCTCACGGCGCTTGTGCTGCTGCTGCCCACACCCGAAGGATTGAGCGAGCAAGGACACCGCGCGCTGGCGCTCTTCGTCTTCACCGGCGCCATCCTCGCGCTCGAGCCTGCGCCGCTGCCCATCTCGGCGCTGCTTGTGCCCGTGGCGCTGGTGGCGCTGGGCATTGGCAGCGTGAGCCAGGCCTTTGCGCCCTTCGGGTCACCGTCGGTCTTTCTCATCCTCACCAGCCTTTTCCTGGCCGAAGCGCTGCGCAAACATGGCCTCACACGCCGCCTTGCGCTGCACGCCATCGTGCTCAGCGGCGGGCGGCTGCCCATGCTCCTGCTCAGCATCATGCTGCTTACCGCCGTGCTGAGCATGTGGGTGATGAATACGGCGACCACGGCCGTGCTCATCCCCGTGGCGCTCACCATTGCGCAGCGTATGCCCAGCGCCGAGGATGGGCGGCGCTCGCTGCCGCTGCTGGTGATGGCGGTGGCCTACGGTGCAAGCATCGGCGGCCTGGCCACCATTGTAGGCAGCGGCGAGAATGCAATTGCGGCGGGCGTCATCAACCAGGTGCAGCCCTTTGGCTTTATGGAATGGATGAAATACGGCCTGCCGGTGGCTCTGGTCCTGCTGCCCCTTTCGTGGTGGCTGCTGCAACGCGCCATCCACGCGCCCGACGTACGCCTTGACACGGCCACCGTCACGGCCGAAATCGAACGCAGCGGCCCCCTCACGAGCGCAGAGCGGGAGATCCTCGTCGTCATGGCGCTGGCGGTTATCCTGTGGATAACGGGCGAACAGGTGGAGGTTATGCTGGGATTGCCCCCCACCATGCTCAGCAGCGTGATTGTGGCCATCGGCGCAGTGGCCTATCTCTCGTTTGAGGAGATTGTGGACTGGAACGACATGAAGGGCGTTAACTGGGGCGTTTTCCTGGTGATTGGCGCGGGCTTTGCGCTGGGCTTTGCACTCGATGCCACGGGCGCGAACGCATGGATCGCGCAGTTGGCGCAGCCGGTGCTGCAGCCCTTGCCCTTTGCCGTGACGCTGCTGGTGGTGATTCTTGTGGGCTTTGCAGTGACGCAGCTGATTAACGACGTGACGCTGGGTGCAATCTTCTCGCCCATTCTCGTAGCGCTGGCGCAGGCAATCGGCATTCCGCCGGCGCGGCTGGTGGTGCCCACGATCATTGCCGTGGGATTGGCCTACATGCTGCCCAGCGCATCGGCGCGCATGGCGCTGGTGGCCGTCACCGGCGCGGTCGAGCCCAAGCAGATGGTGCGTGCAGGTCTGGTTGTGGGGCTGCCATCGGTGCTCGTGGTCTACCTCTTCTTCTTGCTGATGACGTGGGTCGGTTGGATATGAAACCAAGTTCAATGGTTCAAGTGTTCAATAGTTCAAGGGTTGGTGCACCGCAGGGTGGTGTGCGCTCTTTTCCGACAGCAACTCTGTATTGCGCCGAACTGTTGAACCATTAAACCTTGAACCCTTTTGGGGAGGCATCCATGCGAATCTGGCTGATTGGGGCTGATATGGCGGGCAGCACGGCGCTGCGGCAATTGCGCAAGAGCCCCGCCGTTGAGGTCATTGTGAGTGATTCCACCGATAGACCGCGCGCCGTGATCGACAAACTGATCGAGAGTGTCGACTATGTGGAGAGCGTGACTGCCATGAATGTCAACACACTGGCGCGGCGGGTGCGCCCCGACCTGATCCTTGTGGATGGCGGCGCACTCCAGCGCGCCCTGGGCAAAATGGCCGGCGGCGTCACCTTCGCCGAGTCGCTCCAGAGCGAAATGGCCGCCGCCAGCGACTACCCCATGCTTGTGCTTTAGCGAGATACCGAACGAACATCTTCAACGCAAAGGCGCTAAGGACGCAAAGAAACGCAAAGAGCAGCAACAACAAGACCAGGAGACGGTAAGACTCAATTCGGAATGTTCTTGCCGGTGTTTTCTTTGCGTTTCTTTGCTTTTCTTTGCGTTCTTTGCGCCTTTGCGTTGAAGATGTTTACTTTCAACGTAAAGAGCGCGCCATGTCGTCAGTGACTGCCGGGCAGCCGGCTGAACTCAAGCACAACCTGGACCTCTACCGCCTCGAGGGATTCACTGGGCGGCGCAGCGAACTCGTGCGCCTCGATACGTGGCTCACCGGCGGCGACGACCTGCCCGCGATTGCCATCAGCGGCGAGCAGGGCGCGGGCAAGAGCACTCTCGCCACCGCCGCTGCCTGGTCGCACGTGCACGCCTTCACGGATGGCATCGTGCGCGTGAGCCCGGCGGGCACGGCCCCCTTCCGCCTCTATGATGTGGTGCGCGCGATGGATCTTGTGCTGGGTACAACCATCACGCGCGCCAGCCCCGAACGCTGGGGCATTGCCATTCTCGAGCAACTCTACCAGCGCCGCCGCCTGCTGATCCTCGACAAGCTGGCCGGCGCCACCCAGGCCGAAATCCGCACGCTGGTCGACATCATCGGCCACTTGCACGAGAGCGGCGGCCACTCGCGCCTCGTGCTCATCGACCGCAACTTTCAGCCGGGCATCGCCGAACTGGTGCAGTTCCAGCAGTTGCACATCGGCGGCCTGGCGCTGGAGGATGTGGCGCCCTTCATCCAGCGGCGTGCGCCTGAGCTTGCGGCGGCATCTCTGCCCCATGCCGCCGAACTCCACGCGCTCACAGGTGGCGCCCCCCTTTGCATGCGCCTGGTGCTGGGGCTGCTGCGCGACGCGCCCTGGGGCGAGATTGCGCCGCTGCTGCGCGACTTTGCCTCCTCAGCAGGGGTGGCGGACGTCTACAGCGTCGCCGCAGTGGCAATCGAAACGCTGGCCACTGCCCAGCCCCATGTGGGTGTACTCCTCGACCGCCTGGTGACAGCGCGCGGCGGCGCCTCCTTTGCCGCCGTCCGCGATCTCTTCTGGATCCCCGGCGCCGGCGCGCCCACACTCGAGGCGACGCTGGACGAGCTCATTGCCCGCGGCATAGTGGACAGGGACAACTACCGCCGGCGCTATCTGCTCCACCCCGTGGTGCGCCGCTATCTTGAAGAGAACGCCGTGCTGCTGGGCGAGGAGTGGGAGCGCCGCCACGCACGCTACTATCTCCCCACCGCCAGTCGCTATCTTGAGCTGCCGCTCGAACGCTGGGCCGAAGTGGATGTGGAGTGGGGCAACATCTTCAAGGCGGCGGACTGGTGCCAGCAGCGCGTGGAGCGCATATGGCAGCGGCGCGCGCTGGAGATGGCCAGTGACCCTGCGCTCGATGAGACGACGCTCACCCTCCCAGCCGAGGTGCAGGCCGACGAAGTGGAAATCAAACAGGATTTGCGGCTCGTGCGCGACTACGCGCTGGCCATGGCGCACTACGCCTTCTGGAGGCATCCGCCCGGCAGCGTGGCGTGGCTGGCTGCAGGCGCCGTGGCCGCCGCCGCCCTGGCCGACCCGCGCGACTACGGCTGGTTCCTCATGAGCATTGGCCGCCAATTCTTCTTTCTGGGCGAAATCGAACGCGCGATAACCTGGTTCGAGCGCGCGCGCGCCCTCTTTGACCCGCGCGATCTCCTCACCGAGCTGGCCTACGTGCTCACAGACCTGGGCACGTCGCTGCGTCTCCTCGACCAACCGCGCAAGGCTCTCGAGTGCTTCCATGCCGCCTTCGACTGCGTGGCGCAGAGCGGCGACCAACAGGGGCTCGCCACCGCTTACATGAATTTGGGCAGCGCCTATTTCAGCGTGAACAACTTTGACCGCGCGCTGCTCGAGCAGCGCAAGGCGCTACGCATTGGTGTGCGTCGCAATGAGCACGCCGTCATCGGCTCGGCGCTCAACAACGCCGGTCTGGCGCTCGAAGCGATGGACCGTCTGGAGGACGCACAACATGCCTATGAGGCGGCACTGCGCGAGTTTGAGCGGCTGGACGACGCTACAGGAATGAGCGCCGCCTACAATAATCTGGGTTCTGCCCACTATGCACGCCAGGCGTACGACCAGGCCATGGCGTGGTATGCCAGGGATCTGGCGCTGCTGGAACGGCTCGGGAGCTGGACGGACATGGCCGCTGCCCGGCACAACATGGGCCACGTGGCGCTGGAGATGGGCGACCTGGACCGCGCCCATGCCGATTTTCTGCGCAGCCGCGACCTCTACGCCGCGTTTGAGCTGAACGCATATGTGGCTGAGGAGCAGGCCATGCTCGACTACATTGCGCAGCAGCGCGCCCAGCCCGCCGAAAAGACCGGCCTCTTCCGCCGCCGCCAACAGCCATGACGGGCGCACCTGGTATTGCCGAATTTGAAGCTTGCTCACCGTTTTCGGCGTTATGGGCGTGTACACTCTTGTCAAAACATAGACAAAACCTATGCATCCACTTTGCAACTACCCAGAAGGAGCCCTTTCTATGACTTCGAGTATACGAAACGCACCCGTCGCGCAGCGCGCAGCCGGCGGCATCTGGCAGCAAGTGGGCGTGGTGGCTGCCACCATCTTTATGCTCACCCTCAACGTCCTCGCCAACGCGCTGCCCCTGAACGGGCAGAGCACTGGCGAGATTTCGGATCGCTTTCCCGTCTACTTTGTGCCCGCCGGTTATGTCTTCTCCATCTGGGGCGTCATCTACATTGGATTGATTGCGTATAACCTCTACCAGGCCGGGCCAGCCCGACGCAATGACCCGCTGCTGCGGTCGATTGCGCCCTGGTACATCCTGAGCGCGCTCGCCAACGGCCTCTGGATCATTGCCTGGCACTACAACTTTTTCCCCATCAGCCTGGCCATCATGCTGGTGCTGCTTACGTCGCTGATCATAGTCTACGCAAAACTGGCGGCGCGCGCGCCCATTTCGCGCGCCGCGGCGTGGATGCTCCATCTGCCTTTCAGCATCTACCTTGCCTGGGTGAGTGTGGCAACAATTGCCAACGCGACCAGCGTCTTTTACGACCTGGGGTGGACGGCGGAGAACTCAGGTCCGCTCTGGGCGGCCATCATGATCGGCGTGGGGACGGTGCTGGCGCTGGCCTTTAGCTGGCTGCGCGCCGACATTGCCTATGTGGCGGTCTTTGTGTGGGCATTTGTGGGGATTTACGTCAAGCACAGCGGCACGCCGCTGGTGGCCTGGGCAGCGCTAATCGGAGCAGGCCTGCTCGTGCTTTCGCTGCTGATCAGCGGGCCGCGGCGGGCTGCACGGCAGCGGGCAGATGCCGACGTCGCCACTGCCCTTCCACCCAGAAGAGAGCAAGCGCAGTCCAGATAATGGCGAAGCCAATTAGCTTGTATGTGGGGAATGGCTCTCCGTAGACATAAACGCCCACGAGGAACTGGCCGGTGGGGGCAATGTATTGCAGCACGCCCAGCATGGAGAGGGGAATGCGCTTCGCCGCCGACGCAAACATGAGCAGCGGCACGGCCGTAATGGGGCCGGAAAGCAACAACAGCACGTCGATGCCGGCGCCGTGGCGCAACAGGGTTCCCTGCTCCTGCATATCAATCCAGATCAACCCGATGAGCGCCGGCACGAAGAGGACGGCTGTCTCAAGCGTCAGCCCCGTGTCGACAGGCAGCGGGGCGCTCTTTTTGACCAGGCCATAGA
>CAYJNV010000123.1:0-10274 GCA_964370975.1 uncultured Caldilineaceae bacterium
CCTTGCGCCCTTGCGTTGAAAAAGCGGCTTTCACCTCGGCATCGGTTTAGGCGCTGGTCAACACGGTTGTAAAGGACATGGGCGGCAACGTCATCGTCGCCTTGCCGTCATGTATGGCCGGCGCTTCAACCTGTTCAGCGGTGAGGCGATTCGGCTCTTCCCAACTGTTGGCTTGCTTTGGGTCGTCGCCCGCCATCTGCCACACGGCACTGATCGATGGTGCGCCATCCTGCCAGATGATGTCGGTCTCCAGCGTCTCGGTCTGGCTGCGGTTGACGATGAAGATTGCGCCCGCACCGGTCTCGGGGTCGTGGCTGGCCGAAACATCAAGCGCCGCCACGTCGCCATACTTCTGTGTCGCCACAGTGGGCGCATTCACCAGCACGTCAAGCGCGTTGCCGCGTGCGTTGTTGCTCACCAGCTTGAAGGCGTAATACGAAGGATGCTTGAGCAGGCCGTCGCTCTTGGTCCAGATCCACGAGATCACGTTGACAATCTGCGCGACGCAGGCGATCTTCAGCACGTTGCTCTTGCGCAGGAAGACATTGAGCCACTGCGCCACCACCAGCGCGTCTTCAAGGTTATAGACTTCCTCGGCCAGATGGGGGCGCTCGCTCCAGCCACCTTCCACGGGGTCACCCTTGTACCAGACCTGCCACTCATCCCACGAGAGGTAGACATCGTGGTCGCTGCGCCTGAGCGCCTTGACGTAGCGCAGCACCCCTTCGAGCGTGTCCACGTACTTCTCAAAGGCCACGGCGCTTGCCAGAAAGCTGGCCGTATCGTCGTCACGGTTGCCCGCGTAGTAGTGAATGGAAAGATAGTCCACCTTCTCCCACGCGTGCTCAAGCGCAATGCGGTCCCACTCGGGGTAGGTCGGCATCATGTCGTTGGATGAGCCGCAAAGTACCGTTTCGATGGTGGGGTCAATCCACTTCATCATCTTGGCGGCCTCAAGCGCTTTGGCGCCGTAGGCGTGCGCGTCCAGGTGGCCAATTTGCCAGGGGCCGTCCATTTCGTTGCCCACGCACCAGTACTTGACGTTGTGCGGTTCGGGGTAACCGTGCTTGGCGCGCAGGTCGGCGTAGTAGGTGCCTTGCGGCGCGTTGCAGTATTCCACGAGGTCCGCTGCGCCCTGTATTGTGCCGGTGCCCATGTTGACGCCGAGCATGGGCGCGGTGCCCACTTCGCGGCACCACTCTATGAACTCGTTCGTGCCAAATTCATTGGTCTCGGTGGATTGCCACGCCAGTTCACGGCGGCGCGGGCGCTCCTCCTTGGGGCCAACCCCATCAAGCCAGTTGTAGCCGCTCAGGAAGTTGCCGCCGGGATAGCGCACCGTGGTGTAGCCTTGCTCGCGCAGCGCCTCAATCACGTCCGTGCGAAAGCCCCGAGCGTCGGCATGGGGCGAGCCCGGGTCGTACATGCCTTCGTAGACACAACGGCCCATATGCTCGGCAAAGCCGCCGAAGAGCAGGGGCGAAATCGGCGCAATCGTGCGGGTGGAATCGAGAAAGATCTGTGCGGTCGATATGGACATGAATCATCCTGTCGTTTGCATGGGCGCGCTGCAGCGCACCTGCGCCTGATCGGCGTCTGATTGAACCGGCTAGAAATCCCCTTCTGCGGGCGCTATTGCCCCGCAAGCCCTGCAGTTGTGATGCCGGCGATGATCTTGCGCTGGAAGAAGCCGTAGAAAATCATGACGGGCACGGTGGCAATAAAGGCCGCAGCAAAAGCGAGGCCGCGCTGTACATAGCTGCCCTGCTGCAGCACCACGAGGCCAATCGGCAGCGTGAGCTTCAACTGGTCCGAGAGGACAATCAGCGGCCAGAAGAGGTCGTTCCAGAGCGCCAGGAAGGAGAAGATGGCCAGCGCCACAAGCGCGCCGCGCACCAATGGCAAACAGATCTGCCAGTAGATACGGAACTTGGAAGCACCGTCGACGCGCGCCGCATCTTCCAAATCGCTGGGTATCGAGTAGAAATGCTGTCGCAACAGAAAGATCCCTGTCACCGACGCGGCCGCTGGCCACCAGATCGCGTGATAGCTGTTGAGCAGCTTCAGGTCGCGCAGGAGCAGAAACGAAGGGATCAGCGTTATCGCGGCCGGGATCATAAGGCTGAAGAGAAGCAGCGAGAAGAGTGCGCTCTTGCCGGGAAACTGCAGGCGAGCGAAGGCATAGCCGCTGAGCGACGAGATGAACAAAATGACCACCGTGCCTACGCTCGCTACAATCAGGCTGTTCGTGAACCAGCGCATCATGGGAATCAGAGGGTCGGCGAAAATCTTGCGAAAGTTTTGCAGCGTAATCGGTTCCGGCAGCCACTTGATGGGCATCAGGTACTGGTCGGTCTCAGTCGTGAATGCCATCGTGACGATGTAGAGCAAGGGAATGAAGATGACGATGATGAGCGGCGTGAGCACAAGCCACATGATCAGCGACCGCTTGAGCGCCTTGTTCATTCCTGTGCGCCTGTATGTTTGCGTGTCCTGGGTGAGGGTGGCCATGTCGATTCCTCCGGCCTAATACTCGGTGCGACTGCGCATCATCGTGAAGAGCAAGGCGGCTACCACAATCATGATTACCGCCAGCACTACCGATATGGTGGACGCATAGCCAAAACGGAAGAACTTCCACGCCGTCTCATACAGATACTGCACCACAGAGCGCGAGCCGTTGCCAGGGCCACCCGACGTGATGATGTAGGGCTGCGCAAAGACCTGCATGTGCGAAATGAACTGCGTCACCACCACGAAGAGCATGGTGGGCATGATGAGCGGCAATGTGATGTGGCGGAAGGAGCGCGCCGTCCCCGCGCCGTCGATCTTGGCTGCCTCGTAGAGCGGCTCCGGGATATTGTGCAACCCTGCTATAAAGACCAGCATGGGGAAGCCAAAGGTCCACCACACTGTGGTTACCGAGAGTGATGGTATGACGAGATTTGGATTGCCCAGCCAGGAGATGCGGTCAATTCCAATCTCCGTCAGGAAATAGTTGATGATACCCAACTGCGTGTCCCAGATGCGGATGCCGACGATGCCCAGCACGGAGACGGAGAGAATCCCTGGAGCATAGAAGAGGACGCGCAGAAAGGAGCTGCCGAAGAAGCCGTGCTTGAGTGCAGAGGCTACCAGCAGCGCCAGAATCACGTTGATCGTCACCGTTATCAACATGAACTGCGCCGTGTTGCCCAGCACCTCCCAGAAGACCTTGTCGTTCCATAGAGCCTGGTAGTTGGCGACGCCAATAAACTTCTGGTCCTTGAGCATGATCTTCCAGTCAAACATGCTGATTTGCATGCCGCGGAAGATTGGGTAAAGCAGAAACACTGAGAAGAGAAGCAGGTGGGGCAGGATGAAGAGGTAGTTGGGCAACTGTTTACGTAGGTCTCGCCAACGTCTGCTGGCGTCTGTTGCAGGCGCCGCTGCGGGCAATGTGGTTGAGGCCATGGTTCACTCCGCGTGAATGAACGACCCGCAGGTCGATGCACCCGCAATAAGGGTGCACCGACCTGCGGAACAGCGCTTCAAGTTACGGACGATCGAGGACTGCCTGAATCACGGCGTTGCCATCCTTGAGGGCCTGGGCGACGTCGGCATCGGCGCTGGAGAGCGCATTACCAACTGCAATCTCGTACGCGGTTTGAACTTCGATGAAGTACTTGCTGGAGAAGTCCGTGCTGCCGATTGCATTGAACTGCTCGGCGGCCTTGGCAACCGACGGGATTGCCTGGACTTCGGGCAGAGCCTGGACAGCCTTGAGGGCGGGAACCTGGCCGGAGGTCGCCCAGAAGGCGCCGTTCTCGACGAGGAACTTCATCATCGCCTCAGCCTGCGCCTTGCCTTCGTCATCCACACCCGTCGGAACGGACATGACATGCGAGTCGAACTTCACGGCCTGGTTGCCATCGGGAGCGAGCGAGTTGACAAACGCGGTATTGGTGAAAGCGGCCACGTCCGGGTTGTCGCGCATGAAGCCGTTGGTCCAGGTGCCTTCCCACATGAAGGCGAGCTTGCTGTTCTTGTAGAGGTCGCCGGCCCACATCTTGCCGGGGACATTCGGCGGGGCAACGTAGTACTTGTACATCAGGTCGTGCCAGTACTGGATGGCTGCAATCGCTTCGGGGCTGTCAAGTGTGGCGGTCTTGCCGTCTGCGCTGATGACGGAAGCGCCGAACTGCCACAGGGTGCTGGGCACCGTGAAGCGCGGCCAGGTGAATTCCATGCCCCAGACGTCAACATTGGCGGGGTCGAAGCCTTCGTCGGTCGGGTGCTTGCCATTGATGTCAGTCGTGATCTTCTGCGCCCATTCGATGAACTCGGCGCCGTTTGCGGGCAGGTTCTCAGGATCGAGACCGGCGGCCTTGATCAGCTCTTCGTTGTACCACAGCAGCCAACCATGGTTGTCAAAGGGGACAGCCATGATCTGACCGTCAACGGTGATGCCCTGGATGAGCGCTTCGTTGAACGCATCGGGGCCGAGGCCTTCCTGCGTATAGAACTCATCCATGGGCTGCATCAGGCCTTCATTGGCCATCTGCGCAACTTCGGCTGCATGGAAGATGACCATGTCAGGCGGGCTACCGGCGGCCACAGCGGTCGGATACTTCTGGAAGAAGAGGTCCCACGGAATTCCCTGTGCCTCGAAGCAGGCATCGGGGTTGGCTTCGGCGTACTGCGTGAGCAGTTCGGAGAAGACAGCGCCGTCGGAGCCAGTCAGGCCGCTCCAGAGTTTCATGGGATCAGCACAGGTGCCAAAGGCGTTGACCACGGGGGTCGGCTCGGGCGTGGGCAGGCTGGGATCCAGCGTCGGCTCTTCTGCGACGGTGGCATCCGTGCCGGCGGCGGCATCGGCGGGGGCGGCAGCGGCGTCAGCGGCTGCGGGTTCTGCGGCGACAGGTTCGGCTGGGGCAGCAGGGGCTGCATCACCACCACCACAAGCGCCAACAAGCAGCGCCAGCACCATCAGAATCGAGAAAATTACGGACAACTTGCGCATGTTGATTTCTCCTTTTCGTACGTTGACATGACAAACAAAGACGATAGTGACCTGAACCAGTGTGGGAAAAGGGGTAATGCGACAGCAGACTGCTTGTTGAGAATCGCGGCAGGCGCCGCGTAACAACCAAGAGGAGTTCGCAGAATGCAAAGCCTGCGGGTTGAAGGTTCTGCGCGATCAGGGGAGCGGGTCTCTAGCCCTCAAATGCACAACTTGACTACGCCGATGTTCGCTCAACAAAGCGACATGGCACTTCGTAGCGCCGCCCCGGCCCGTCGTAATCGCCCTCAAGCCGTTCAAAAAGCGCCTGGGCGAGCACTTGACCCATTTGTCCGGGATACTGGGCAATTGTCGTGATTTGCGGACGCACCCATGTGGCGGCGGGGATGTCATCAAAGCCAATGATGGCCACATCATCAGGAACCGCAAGCCCACGCCGCTGGACGGCATCCAACGCCCCCAACGCCATCAGGTCATTGACGATCATGACGGCAGTCGGCGGCAGAGGCAGGTCGAGCAGCCGCCCCATGGCTGCGGAGCCACTCTCAACAGACCAATCACCAAACTGCTCGTAGGCCGGCAGCAGGGCAATGCCTGCGTTCTGCAGCGCCTGCTCATAGGCCGCGCGCCGGCGCGAGCCTGCACCTGTGATGTCCGGCGTGCCGATGAATCCGATGCGCTTATGGCCTCTCTCGGTGTGCAGCCACATCACGGCATTTCGGACCGCAGCCATATCATCGCCAAACGCGACATCGATCATGGGATGGTGTACATGCTGGCCAACCGCGGCGATCTTGACACCGGTGCGCTCCATCAACTGGTCAAAATCGTCATCTGTGAGGTGATAGGGGACCGCAATGATGCCGTCAACTGGCCGGCGCAATACGGATTCAACAAACTGTCGTTCGTTGCCCGCCATGTGATCGCTATTGGCAATCATCACGTCGTAGCGATGCGCATTGGCCACGTCCTGCAGGGCGCGAACCATGGGGTGGTAAAACGGATTGGAGATGTCGGCAATGAGCATGGCCAGCATGCGTGTCTTTTTGCCGCGCAGGCTGCCTGCGTAGAGATTGGGGTGATAGCCAAGCTTCTTGACAGCCAGCAAGACCCGCTCGCGCGTCTCTTCGCCAATTGGAATGGGGTCGGCGGCGCCGCTGAGCACGCGTGACACTGTACTCTGCGAAACGTTGGCCTGGCGCGCAACGTCGCGCATCGTGATCTGGGTGCGGGTTGTCAGTCGCCCTGTCTCTGCCACGGTAAATCCAATGGCCACACGGGCCTGAAGGATGGTGAGCCGGATTGGGCCGGACCGGGCCGCGGTGGGAGCCCGCGTGTTGCGCCTGGGTCAGCGTGTGGCCGCGCTCCGTGAGAGCTTGTTCTGTGATGCAATCGTATGCGGTGATTCGTATTAAAGCATACGATTTAGGTTAAGTCAATACCCAAATTCTTGCGTGGGGAGGGCGTCTCACATGTCAGGAACGCGGCAAAACTGCGCAGCGGTTTGTCCCCACTCGTGCAGCGTTTCTGACATTCATATCACCCTACTTCCATAACACACAGGAGTTTCCGCACGTAGTGTCGCAAGCAGAGGAGTGCAGCGAACTCCCTGCCGGTCGTCGCACCCCACGCCGCATCAAGCCATGCCTTGCCCTCAAGCCCGCAGCGCGTCCAGCGACAACCCGCGCAGGGATGTGGGAGACCAATGGATCCGCATGAAGGAAGCATGCGCGGTCGGCAATGCTTTGCGCGCAGCCGTACGCGCATTCCTCAATCTTTGTCGTAAAGTGCACAAACTGCAGACTGCAATTTCCAGTAGGTGCGAGGCTGCGCTAGAATGCTTCAAGCCACGCCGGGCAGGTGACGCCTGCACCACTCCACGGCTTCTGTCTGCGCAGCGCCGGCATCAACCAGCAACCTCGATTCAAGTTCTTTGGATGCAGACAGCGACGCTGGCTGTCACCCCTCGGCATATCCGGGTTCAAAGGAGTCGGCATTATGGCGGTACTTACGGTAACCCGCACAACCATTGGGCAGAAGGTGCTCATGGCGGTGACGGGTCTCATTTGGATTGGCTTTCTGGTTCTGCACATGTACGGCAACCTCAAGGCCTTTGGCGGCGCGCTGGCGTTCAACTCCTACGCCGAGCATTTGCGCACCTTCGGTGAGCCAATTCTGGGCGATCGCTACTTCCTCACGCTGCTGCGTGTTGTCACCATGGTCGCACTAATTACACACATCTTGCTGGCGGTCAGGCTCTCGGCGCGCAACTACGTGAGCCGCGGCAACAACCGCTATGCCGCCCGCAAGAGCGTGCAGGCCGATGCCGCCGCACTGACGATGAAGTGGGGCGGGCTGGCGATTGCCTTCTTCATAGTCTTTCATCTTATGCAGTTCACGTGGGGTGTTAAGGCCGTTCTGCCTGCATTCGTGCGCGGCGACGCCTACGAGAACATGGTGGCGGGCTTCTCCAACCCTGTGAACACGGTGCTCTACCTCGTGGCGCTGGTGGCGCTGGGTCTGCATCTCTATCACGGCAGTTGGAGCATGTTCCAGACACTGGGCTGGAACAACGCACACACCACGCGGCCGCTCTCCTGGCTTGCGCTGGCCATTGCGCTTGTTGTCGGCATCGGCTTTGCGCTCGTGCCGCTGGCCGTCACCTTTGGCTTCATGAGCTAGCAGACGCCGGCCATTCCTCCGCTCCCGACTGCTGCAGAAGAATGCACGCAGAATCGACAAGGTGCCCACCTATGAGTGAGATCAAGAACAACGCTTCACCCGCCCCAGTTGCACCCGCTCCTGCTGCGCCAAGTCCCGTTGAGACCACGACCGTTGAGCCGCCTCATTTCGTGGAGGCAGCACTTGACGGCCATGTGCCCGACGGCCCGCTTGAGAAGAAGTGGGAAAAGGCATGCTACGAGTACAAGCTCATTTCGCCTGCCAACCGCCGCCGCTACAACATCATCGTGGTTGGCAGTGGCCTCGCTGGCGGCGCCGCGGCCGCCACCCTGGGCGAGCAGGGCTACAACGTCCAGTGCTTCTACTACCAGGACTCGGCGCGGCGCGCCCACAGCGTGGCGGCGCAGGGTGGCATCAATGCCGCCAAGAACTACCGCAACGACGGTGACAGCATCTACCGCCTCTTCTATGACACTGTGAAGGGGGGCGACTTCCGCTCGCGCGAGGCCAATGTCTACCGCCTGGCCGAGGTGAGCAACAACATCATCGACCAGTGCGTAGCCCAGGGCGTGCCTTTTGCGCGCGAGTACGGCGGCCTGCTCGACAATCGCTCTTTCGGCGGCGCTCAGGTCTCGCGTACATTCTACGCGCGCGGCCAAACCGGCCAGCAGTTGCTGCTGGGTGCCTATCAGGCGCTGTCGCGCCAGGTGGCGGCGGGCACGGTCAAGGTCCACGCCCGCACAGAGATGGTGGACCTGATTGTGGTCGACGGACGCGCACGCGGCATTACCACGCGAGACTTGGTGACGGGCGAAATCAAGAGCCACATGGCCGATGCTGTGCTGTTGGCCACGGGCGGCTACAGCAACGTCTGGTATCTCTCCACCAACGCCAAGGGCTGCAACGGTTCGGCCGTCTGGCGCGCCTACAAAAAGGGCGCACTCTTCGCCAACCCCTGCTTTGCGCAGATTCACCCCACCTGCATCCCCGTTTCCGGAGAGCACCAGAGCAAACTCACGCTCATGAGCGAATCGCTGCGCAACGATGGTCGCATTTGGGTGCCGCGCAAACTGGGCGAGACGCGTGCGCCCGGCGACATTCCCGAAGCCGACCGCTACTACTATCTGGAAGAGAAATACCCCTCCTACGGCAACCTGGCCCCACGCGACATTTCCTCACGCGCCGCCAAGGTAGTGGTGGATGCCGGACACGGTGTGGGTGAACTGAAGAACGGCGTCTATCTGGACTTTGCAGACGCCATCAAACGGCTGGGCGAAGGGGTGATACGCGACCGCTACGGCAACCTCTTCGACATGTACGAGCGCATTACAGGCGAGAACCCCTACAAGACGCCCATGCGCATCTATCCTGCGCTCCACTACATCATGGGCGGTCTGTGGGTGGATTACGACCTGCAGAGCAGCATCCCCGGCCTCTTTGTGCTGGGCGAGGCCAACTTCAGCGACCACGGCGCCAATCGTCTGGGCGCGAGCGCGCTCATGCAGGGGCTGGCCGACGGCTACTTTGTCATTCCCAACACGCTCTCCAACTATCTGGCGCGCAGCAAATTCGACAAGGTAGACGTGCAACGCCCCGAGGTGAAGGAAGCCGAAGCAGCGGCGCAGGCGCGCGTAGACAAACTGCTCAAGATCAAGGGCAAGCGCACGGTTGATGATTTCCACCGCGAACTGGGCAAAATTATGTGGGACTATTGCGGCATGGGGCGCACCGAAGAGGGTTTGCTCAAGGCCTTGGAGTTGATTCCGGCGCTGCGCACCGCATTCTGGGAGGATGTCAACGTGCCGGGAAGCGGCGACGACATTAACCAGAGCCTGGAGAAGGCCATGCGCGTCGCGGACTTTATGGAGATGGCCGAGTTGATTGTGATTGACGCGCTCAATCGGCGCGAATCGTGCGGCGGCCACTTCCGCGAAGAATTCCAGACAGCGGACGGCGAAGCAATGCGCGACGACGAGAACTTTGCCTATGTGGCGGCGTGGGAGTACCAGGGCGACGGCGCCCCGGCCTTGCACAAGGAGCCGCTGGCCTTTGAGACGATTCACCTGCAACAGCGGAGCTACAAATAGGGATGGGTGGATGATTGGCATGTTGTGACTGTGCGTCCAAGTCACCGTGCCGACCAATGACTACTTGCTGCTTGCCCCGTCCCGTTCCATACCCCGACGCACGACAACCGGCTTTTCTCCAGGGGAACCTGACATGAAATTGACACTCAAGGTGTGGCGACAGAAAAATCGTGATGATGCCGGCAAGATGGTCGGCTACACGCTTGACGGCGTTGGCGAGGACTCGTCCTTCCTCGAAATGCTCGACATGCTCAACGAGCAGCTCATCAAGTCCGGCGAAGTGCCTGTCGCCTTCGACCATGATTGCCGCGAGGGTATCTGTGGCATGTGCGGCCTTGTCATCAACGGCATCGCCCATGGCCCCGAGCGCGCCACCACCACCTGCCAGTTGCACATGCGCCACTTCAAGGACGGCGATGAGATCTTCGTTGAACCATGGCGGGCGCGCGGCTTCCCCGTAATGAAGGATCTGATAGTCGATCGCACCTCTTTCGACCGCATTT
>CAYJNV010000123.1:10284-11822 GCA_964370975.1 uncultured Caldilineaceae bacterium
CGCATTGTGCAGGCAGGTGGCTTCATTTCGGTCAACACCGGCGCCGCACCCGACGGCAACGCCGTTCCCGTGCCCAAGCCCGCCGCCGACCGCTCCATGGACGCAGCCGCGTGCATCTCGTGCGGGGCGTGCGTGGCGGCCTGCCCCAACGCCTCCGCCATGCTCTTCACGGCGGCCAAGCTGGGCCACCTCAACAGCCTGCCGCAGGGTCAGCCCGAACGATACGACCGCGCCATCCTCATGGTGGAGCAAATGGATAAGGAAGGCTTTGGCGGCTGCACCAACATCGGTGAGTGCTCTGCCGTTTGCCCCAAGGAAATCAGCCTCGACTTCATTGCCGCGATGAATCGCGATCTGCTCACGGCGGGCTTCAAGGGAGCCGGCAAGAGAGTGGGCTCGGACGAGTAGCCGGCGCCGCACGATACCGAAGGCTGGCGCCAGGGGGCGCCTCGCCGCGCAGGCAAGTGCGTAGCGGGAAAGAGAATGGAATACCTATATGACAAGGATCACGGCGCATGCGCCGTGATCCTTGCCGCGTGCAGGGCACAAATCAATAGTCACGCGTATCGTACAAGACCAACTCCTCGCCGTAGCGCTCAGTGTCATAGTCGAGGCCCGTCAACGTGCGCTCGTCGGTGCGCTTGAAGGTCAGCACGTTGGCATCGGCATAGGCCACGTTGTCATAGGCGCTCCGGTCGAGTGTCACAACAACCGCTTCGGCGTCCTCTTCCCAACTGCCCAGCTCTAGCAGCGTGCCCGCGTCCGACCCCAGCTGCGTGGACATGGACGCACTGCCGTCGGCATTGAGTGCGAGCACAACGGTCATCCCGGCCACAAGTTGCTCGCGCGCAACCATGTAAGTGACATCCTCTGCTGCAACCGGAGCAGTCTTCGCAGAGGGCGCTTCCGGCTCCGATAAAGGGCGGGGCGGAGAGTCGCTGGACGGGTCTGCCGGTTGCGTTGCGTCCGCGGAGTCGTTGTGCAACGGTAGAGGGACGAAAGTGATTGCGGGACCCACCAATTTGCCTTCATCGAGTACAAGCAACTCGGGCACCCGCGGTTCAGTTGCGCGCACGACTGGCTTGCCATCCACAATGGCAATCTCGCTGCTCAGCGTAAGCGTTACCGTGACTCCCGCCTGCTCCCAGACGCCAAGCGCTGCCATGGGCAGGGACTTGCCATCGAGTGGTGTAACGACCACCTCAAGGCTCCCATCGTCGCGCAACTCGAGGATCACGCCGATCTTCGGCACATCCTCAGCGACCAGGCCACCACCGTAGAGCCCGGCCGCCGATTCTGCCGCCTTCACCTGGAAGAAGAGGGGCTGGCTGCCGTCGGGGAGGAGCAGCGTGCGCGCGTAGAGCGTGCCGCTCTCCATTCGGTCCATTTCTGCAAAGAGCAGCGGTGGCCTGTAGGTGTGAACGACTTTGCCCGCGCTGTCGATGTCAGCAATCTGCGTGACGCTGATTGTGCCGTCGCCGTTGTTGTACCAGCTCGCGCGTATCGTTACGGCGTCGCTGTCCGCCTCGGGTGGAAAG
>CAYJNV010000124.1:0-2262 GCA_964370975.1 uncultured Caldilineaceae bacterium
GCGCACCCAGGCGTCCGATCAGAGCGACGCATTGCGCGACGGGCCCGGAGCCGATGAGCGTCGCCGCAGCGTGCTCGTGGCGGTGCTGAACAACAATGAAGACTTGCGGCGCGCCGCCAGCGAGGGTTGGTACCGCATCCCGCAGCGACGCGCCCCGCGCCGTATTGGCGCCGATTATGTAGCCTTCTACCAAACCGGCGCCTTCCGACGTGGCGCCGAAGCAGGCGCTCCCGAAATTGAATCGGCCGCGCAGGCAATTACCTGGTATGCCGCCACGCGCCGCTATCAGTTGCTCACGCGGCGCATGATCCTCCCCAGCGAGCCCGATCACCCACGCGCTGACGACTACTACTACCGCATCGAGCTTGGCCCGCTGCAGCGGCTGGCCCAACCTGTGCCCGCCGCCAGCTATCACCGCGTCACCTTCATCCACACCTCGCTCGATGCGCTGCTGCATGCACCCGACGTCGTCGCGCTCTTTCGCAAGGATGACCCCTTTGACACGTTGTGGGACGCGTTGCGCGCGCACCAGTTGCGACCGCTCAAGAATCGCCTCGTAGCCGACCAACCAATGGACATTGCGCTGCGTGCGCGTGGCGGCTATGTGGGCGTGCGCTGCGGTGAAAGCAACGCCGCGCGTGAGTCACGCCCGCTGGCTCTTCCCGAGCGCTGGGAATTGCTGACCTTCTCCGCCGCCCAAATTGAGAATGACCTGGATGGCTGCCTGCGGCGCGTGGGCGCCGCGCTGCTTGGCCTGGGCGGATCGGTCCTCAACCTGCCATGAAGAATCGTCATTTTCTATCCACGCAACTGCTTCTCGTTGCCTTCGGCCTCGGGCTTGTATGGCTGGCCGTGCGCAATGTGCACTGGCGCGACGTGGTGGATATCCTCCGCCAACTGAGCGTGCGCGAGCTGATTCCCATTCTGTTGCTGAACCTGGGCGTGCTCGTCGCGCTGAGCACGCGCTGGTGGCTGCTGCTGCGCGGCTTTGGCTTTCGCCTGCCTTTCCTGCGCGTGGCGCGCTATCGCACAACTGTCTTTGCGGTGGGCTACCTGACGCCCGGCCCGCAAATTGGTGGCGAGGTGCTGGCTGTCTACTACCCCACGCGTCACGGCGTGCCCACCTCGGTCGCGCTGGCCGCTGCCACGGTTGACAAGACGCTGGAGCTCTTGGGGAACTTTACCTTCATCGCGATCGGTTCTTTCATTGTACTGGTGGGCCAGCACTTGATAAGCAAGGCCGACCTGATCGCGCTGGGGCTGCTCTCCACACTGCTGCTGATCCCCGTCGCGGTGCTGGTGGCAATCTGGCGGGGCAAGCACCCCATCTCCGGCTTCATGCTCTGGCTGGAGGAACTGGTTCCGCTGCGCTGGCGGAAGCGCCTGCGCCGGGCGCCGGGTATACGCAGCCTCCCCTCCGTGCATCGCCTGGAGGGCACGGTGATGCACAGCGAAGACCTGATCTCCTGGCTCTGCCGCGCGCAGCCGTGGACGCTGCTCCTGGCGGTGGCGGCAACTGGCGCCGCGTGGGCGTGTACGCTGACCGAGTTCTGGCTTGTAACGCGCGCGCTTGAATTGCTGCTTACGCCTGCACAAGCCATCGGTACGCTGGTGCTTGTTTACTTCGCCTTTACAACGCCCATGCCTGGCGGCCTGGGCGCTGTAGAGGCCGCGATTCTGCTTGCTTTTACAACCTTCGGTTTCTCACCGTCGCAGGCAGTCAGCGTGGCGCTCTATATTCGCTTCCGCGACCTCACCGAGGCAGCCATTGGCCTTCTCCTGGGTGGCGTCTCGTGGAACAAGTTGCACTCGATTGAAGCCATAGCGGTCGAGGCAGATGCCGCGGCGCTGCCGCCACCGCCGATGACGCGGCGTGACGCTGCTGCCGCTGCTGCCGCCGACAATGAAAATGGCGCGCGTGCGCCTGTCAGGAGCGTGCACGCAGCCGCTGCCGCCGACAGCGAAACGGCCGCCACCGCAGACGTGCTTCCGGAGCCACGCCTGTAGAACCATGCGTTCGGCTCTCCGATTTACGCGTTTCCGCGGTCGATGTGCATTCGACCCACCATTCATGCGCACCGCAACAGACTCGTTTGCCGCGTGTGCCCCAGACGCATCATGCAATCACAACCAGCCTTGCCGGTTCCCCCCAATCGGTTTGCGCACCGGCTCATGCGCAGGCGCCTTCTCAGCAGGGTGATGCTGCTTTGTTGCCTGCTGTTACCAGGACACGCAAACTGGATCTCTGCGCAGGCTGTCGCA
>CAYJNV010000124.1:2362-11674 GCA_964370975.1 uncultured Caldilineaceae bacterium
TTGTTGCCTGCTGTTACCAGGACACGCAAACTGGATCTCTGCGCAGGCTGTCGCAGTTTCTCCTGCTCCCCGCGCCGATCCCGCAACATTTCCGGTGTACATACCACTTGTGTTGCGCACCGTGCCCTTTGCTATGCAGGAGGCCGATGAAATCTTCCTTCCGCTGGTCTTGACCGGTGGAGCGGAAAGCGACCACCCCGTTGCGGTCGTGCCTGTGGTCGGGCCGCCGGTTTCACTCCCGGCGGCCATCAACCCTGACCTGAACCTGGCCGTGCGCGGCTACAGCGCCACGCAGGCCCCCCTCACGCTCATTGATTACGGCGGCGAAACCGACGGCGACCCACCCCAATTGGCTGCGCTCTTCGATCCGCCACGCCTGCCCGATTTCGTGGCCGCACTCAGGGTCTTTGACTGGAACTGGGGTTGTGGCGGCGATGGCTGTCTCGGCGAGCCCATCGGCTGGCCTCCGGTCACGCTCCTGGCCTTGCGCGCGACTGCCGGCGAGACGCTGCACCTGCCCGCGCGCCATGCCGAAATCTATGGCGGCGGCTTTGTGGCGCTGGTGCTCTATGCCGACGCCTCGCGCCTCACGCTCAAGTACGGGCGCGAGGACAGCCCCGCCGACGGCTATCTTGTCCATTTGGAGGCCGTGCGGGTCGACCCATCGATTGTGCGCAGCTACAACGAGATGGACAGCGCGGGACGCGGCGAGCTGCCTGCACTCTGCAACGGCGACATGATAGGATGGGCGGCGGGCGATCAGCTGCAGGTGGCCGTGCGCGACACGGGCTCTTTCCTGGACCCGCGCTCGCGCAAGGATTGGTGGCAGGGGTGGGGCGCTACCGACATACAGGCGCTCATGCCCTAAAGGCAGAATGCAGGATAGCAAAGGCGCTGCGGTTCGTAGCGGAAGGCCTCCCGGCCTTCGGTTACAAACCGCAGCGCCTTTTCCAGCCAGCGCCGTGTATCGGTGTATTACGCGCCCGCGAGGCCCAGTTCCTCGGCAATTCCCTGCATGGCGGTGAGGACGCGCTGCACATGCTCGTCGAATGGCACGCCCAGCTCCTCGATGAACTCGAGGTTTTCCTTGCGGTCAATCGCGGCGGTGAAGGCCTTGTCCTTCCACTTCTTCTTCACCGAGGAGAGCTGCACGCTGCGCAGGTCGCGGTCGGGGCGCACATAGGCCGCGGCCATAATCAACCCTGTCAACTCATCACACGCGAGCAGCGCCTTGTCGAGCAGCGAGGCGCGCGGCACACCGAGGAAGGTGGCGTGCGCCTCCACGGCGTGAATCAGCGCGGGCGGGTAGCCTTGCTCGACGAAGAGACGCAGTTCGGTGCGCGGGTGGCCGTTTAGGCTGTCGTCCATGTCGGCAAAGCGCTCGTAGTCCAAATCGTGCAGCAGCCCCGTCATGCCCCACAGCTCTTCATCTTCGCCAAAGTGGATGGCATAGGCGCGCAGCGCGGCTTCCACCGCATACATGTGCTTGCGCAGACTCTCGGACTGCACCCATTCGTGCAGGAGGGTGAGCGCTTCGGGGCGTGTAGGCAGTGGCATGAGATTCTCCTAGCGTGTCTCCGCCGCCGGCGCGGGCGCGTGCACATTGAAGAGGCGCGCAAAACCGGGGTAGGGGCGGAGCGGGATGAGTTCAAAATGGATCAAGCCTGCGCTCACAAGCGGCAGCGAGGCAAGTTGCGCCTGCGCCTCGTCGGGCGAGGGGCTTTCGAGCATGAGCACGGCCGTGTGGCGGTCGTCGCGAAAGTAGAGTTCGCGCAAGACGCCCGCCTGGTGCAGCTCCCATACGCGTTGTGCTTCGGCGTGGAGCAGCGCCGGGGTAAATGCCGCTGTGCCTGCTGCTGACATTTCTTCTTCAAGCGCAAGAAACTGCATCATCAAGTCTCCCGCAAGTGGGTGCTCAATTCGTAGCGGAGCGCCTCGCGCCTTCACGTTGGCGCGCCATGTGCGAGGCAGCCGGCAGCACAGAGCGCTGTGATGCCCTCCGCGACACCGAGTGACGCGAGGCGCTGCCTGACTCAATGGCGGTGGAGCTTGCGCAGCGCCAGGGCCAGTGCGTCGGAGGTAAGGTCTGCCGTGCGCTCAACGCGTCCGCGGGCGCGCCGCTCGCGAAAGGCATCGGCAAAGGTGCTCTCGCACTGGAGCCGCGCCGTCGCGCCGTCCACGTCGAAGACGGGCGCCACCACAATCACCGGCTCGAAGAGGGGCTGGTCGTGCAGCAGTCCGGGTGCATTAATGCCCAGCAGCCAGCGCAGCCGCGGCACGTCGGGGCGCACTTCGCACTCAGGGTAGGCGGCATCGCGCAATGCAGTCAACACCCTTTGCACCATTTTGTCGAGATCGGCGAAAGCGGCTTCGGCGCGAGCGGCGGCGCCTTCGCGCCGCGCGTTGGCGGCGGTCACGGCATGCGCCTCGTCATCCAGCAGCAGATGCGATTTGGCCTCACGCGCCTCGCGTTCTTCTCTCAGATCATCGAACATGCCCATTTGTGGTCTCTCCGCAAGCCAGGGTCTCGCGTGGTCGAGCACAAGCAACGTCAGCGCGGCAGCAGTGAAGTTGCTGCCCGTGCGCCAGATTAGATTGTAGCGCAATACAGGCCGAACCCATCAGCGGCCGCCCGTGTCCTCATGCAGGCCGGGTTCGCGATCGGCTAGCAACGCGGCTGCGATCTTGCGGTCGGCCACGCCCATGGCGAAGGCGGCTACATCGTCAAGCGCCACCCAGCGCCAGTCGGCAACGCCCAGCGTTTGCGGCGGCGCGCCCAACCAGCGCGCGTGGTACGCATGCAACGTCATGCGGAAGTGCGTAAAGGCGTGTGCCACTGTGGCGACGACAGGGCCAACCTCGATCGCCACCGCCAACTCTTCCATGATCTCGCGGCGCAGTGCGGCGGCGTGGTTGGCGTCTTCAGCCTCAACCTTGCCGCCGGGGAACTCCCACAGTCCGCCCAGCAGCCCCTGCGCCGGGCGCTGCGCCAGCAGCAACGGCGATGCGTACCTTTCGCCCTGCCAAATGACCCCCGCCACCACGTCCACATGGGGCGTTTGCTTGCGCGGCGCGCGCACGGGGCGCTGCGCCTCGGTGCCGCGGGCGCGCGCCAGGCAGTGCGCCTCTACGGGGCAGAGAAGGCAGCGGGGCCGCGCCGGCACGCAAATGGTTGCGCCCAACTCGATGAGCGCTTCATTGAGCACGCCCGCCTCGCCCGGCGGAGCCGCCTCTACCAGCGCGCGCGCCAGAACCCACAAGTCGCTCAGCGTCGCGGTTGCCTCAATCGGCGCGTCGATGTCGGCCAGGCGCGTGAGCACCCGTTTGACGTTGCCGTCGAGCAGCGGCTCAACCTGGCCAAAGGCGATGCTGAGCAGCGCGCCCACGGTGTAGGGGCCAATGCCGGGTAGCGCGAGCAGCGCGTCGCGCTGCTGCGGAAAGTGGCCGTCATGCTCGCTCACGAGCAGTTGCGCCGTGCGGTGCATGGCTCGCGCGCGCGCATAGTAGCCAAGCCCTTCCCACTGCTTGAGGAGATCGTCGAGCGGCGCCTCCGCCAACGCCTGCAGTGAGGGGAAACGCTCCATCCAGCGACGGAAGTAGCCATCCACGACCTCGACGCGCGTTTGCTGCAGCATGATCTCAGCCACCCACACGGCGTAGGCGTCGCGCGTGCCCGCGCGGCTTGCGCGCCACGGCAGCAGACGCTGGTGTGCGTCATGCCAGGCTATCAGCAATTTGACAAGAGTATGGGTTGTTGTATGGGGCGCGCCCTGCGGCGCTGGGGCGAACGATTGCATGCCCGGCGCGCTTAGCCGCGCATGCCCATGAGGACACACTGGCCAAGCAGCAGCGAGATAAAGAAAAGGGTGATGACAAGCCACATCCACAGCGGCAGCCCGGCAATTGAGCGGCCGCGTTTCTTCTTCTGCTCAACGGGCTTGGGCAGGAGTGCGCCGCACCGCCAGCAGTAGTTCTTGTCGTCGGGGTTCCACGTCTCGCACTTGGGGCAGTTCATGGAGATAGTGTAACACAATTGGCAGTGAGGAGTGGGAACAAAGGTAAATGGTAAGTGGTAAATGGCGCATGCAGGCCTCGAATGCCCTACGCCCCATTTACCATTTACCACTTACCATTTACCTTTGTCCCCACTCCCCGCTTTTCTGCCCCCTTGTGGTACGATCCCAAACCATGTCCATGATGAACATTTCCGCCCTGGGCCTGGCCTATGGCGACTTTGATGTCTTTAGCGGTGTCACTGCCGGCGTGCCGCGCGGGGCCAAGATTGGCCTTGTGGGGCCGAACGGCATTGGCAAGACTTCGCTTCTGGCCGTGCTGGCCGGCACGGCGCAGGCCACCAGCGGCAGCGTGACGCTGGCGCAGGGCACGCGCATTGGCTATCTGCGCCAGGAGGCCATGGAGGCCTTCGCCGGGCGCGAAAATACCCTCCATGCCGAGATGCTCTCGGTCTTCGCCGGTCTGCGCGAACAGGAGTCCGCGTTGCGCGCCATGGAAGCGCGCAAGGCCGAGGTGCCCAGCGATGCCCTCTTCACCAATTACAGCCATGCCCAGGAGAAATTCGAGCACGCCGGCGGCTACTCGTATGAGCAGTGGATCGAACAAGTGCTCCAGGGGTTGGGCTTCGAGCGCAGCGAATACCGCACGCCCCTGGGCCATCTCAGCGGCGGCCAGAAGACGCGCGCCCTCATGGCGCGCCTGCTGCTCGAAAAGCCCGATCTGCTCATCCTCGACGAGCCCACCAACCACCTCGACGTCCAGGCCGTGGAATGGCTTGAGGAGACGCTGCGCGCGTGGGATGGCGCGCTCCTCGTCGTCAGCCACGACCGCTACTTTCTCGACCGTGTGGTGGACCGCATTTGGGAGATGAGCCGGCGCGGGATTGAGTTCTACCGCGGCAACTACACCGCGTACCTCACACAGCGCCAGGAGCGCTGGGAACGGCGCGCCACCGAGTTCGACACGGCACGCGAGCGTTTCCTGGGTGAACTGGATTACGTCAAACGCAATATCGCGCGCGACAGCACCAATGGCATGGCCGTGGGCCGTCTCAAACGGCTGGTGCGCGAGGTGCGCGTGGTGCAGGCGGGCGGGCTGCAACTGCTCAACACCAAGAACTGGGGCCAGGTGATGGACGAGGTCGACATCTCGGGCGCGCGCTGGGGCGTGGCCGATGTCGAGCAGGCCATCAAGAGCCTGCAAACGCCCGTCATGCGGCCGCCCCAGCTCAATTTGCGCCTCAAGACCGTGACGCGCAGCGGCAACCTGGTGCTGCGCTCGAGCAAGCTCACCATTGGTTACCCGACCAACCGTCTCTTCAGCGCCGAACCGATTCTGCTAGAGCGGGGCGAGTGCGCCGCGCTCATCGGCCCCAACGGCACGGGCAAGACGACCTTTCTGCGCACGCTCCTCGGCCAGATGGAGCCGCTGGAAGGCGAGGTGCGCCTGGGTGCAAGCCTCAAAGTCGGCTACTTTGCCCAGGCCCATGAGCGCCTTGAGGGCAACGGCACCGTGCTCGACACGCTCATCAACTTCAAGTTCATGAACAACGGTCAGGCGCGCAACTACCTCGCCCAGTTTCTCTTCCGCGGCGAGGATGTCTACAAGACGCTCGATATGCTCAGCGGCGGCGAGCGCGGGCGCATGGCGCTGGCCTTGCTCGCGCTTGAGGACGCAAACTTCCTGCTTCTCGACGAGCCGACCAACCACCTCGATATCCCCACACAAGAGGTGCTGCAGGAGACCATGGAGAATTTCCAGGGCACCATCCTGCTCGTCTCGCACGACCGCTACCTCATCGACCGGCTGGCCACGCAGATTTGGGAGTTGCGCGACGGCGTGATGCACGTCTTTGCGGGCACGCTGGCCGAATACAACGCCGCGCGCCAGCGCGAGCGCGAGAGCGAAAAGCAGCAGGCCGCCGTCGAGCGCAAGGACACGCGCCGCGACGGTCAGCAGGGACGCCAGCAACGCGGGGAGGAGCGCAAACGCCAGCAGGCGCTCGAGCGGGCCGAGACACAGGTGCATACACTTGAGCAGGAACTCCTCACGTTGGGCACACAGATCGAGGCCGCCGGGCTGGCGCAGGATGTGGCGGCGATCCAGAAGCTGGGCACGCGCTACGAAGCGACGCGCGCCCAACTCGACGCGGCCATGGAACAGTGGATGGAGCTGGGGGAGTTGATGCAGTAACGCACGTCATCCACTGCTTGTAGCGCAGCAAGTCGTATCAGCACACTTTCGGCTTCGCTCATTCCATTGCGTCGAGGTGGCTTGAGACGACAGAACGAATGTCTTTCGAACTGTCCGTTCTCGGAAACATATCTACCCTGGATACCGCTCCGTTTATGAAAAGGGCACTCCAATTTGGAGTGCCCTCGACCACAATCACTGATAACGGTCCATCTTCTTCACTGGAATCCAGATTTCGCTTCTGTACTTTGGATTCTCTGTGTCCTTACTCTCATTCCATAAGATCTCAGGGCCTTCAACCGCCTCATAGCCTGAAGATGGGAACCACTCCGCGTATATTCTGCCCCACACATTCTGAAGCGTTTCCGGGAATGGCCCAATCGCTTCGAAGACTGCCCAGGTGCCAGCGTCAATCTTGAGTACATCAAATTCTGCTGTTTCATTGCTTGATGTTGCGACCCCGATATAATGATCCAGTTCCCCTCTTTCCTCCATTCTTCCTTCTGAGAAATTAATAGAAGCACTGATAATACCTGACGGTTCTACGTTTGAAAGTGCCTTCAATCGCGTAATCACCTCAGGGGTTAAGCGTTCAGTCATTTTAGCGATCTCTGGATTGACACCTCGAAAAATGATTGGAACTCTCTTCTTGAACCCTGCTAACCAAAATGACGCTTTTTCAACAATGCGATAATTCATTTCATATCCTCCACTAATTGACAACTGAAAGGTCATTTTCGGATAAGCCTTTAGCTGCGAATCTTCACTTCTTGCTTCAGAAGGGAGAATGCCATGCACAGAATGAAAAGCACGTGAGAATGAATCAGCTGAACCATAGCCGTATTTGACCGCAACATCGATGATTCTCAAATCACTAGCCTTCAAATCAAGTGCGGCTAGCGTTAGTCTTCTTCTTCGAATGTATTCTGATAAGGCTATACCTGATAAAGAGGAAAACATCCGCTTAAAATGATATTCTGAACAGCATGCAATTTTGGATACTTCTCTGTGATCAATGTCCTCCGTCAAATACTCTTCAATGTATGCCAGTGCATTATTCATACAACGTAACGAATCCATCAAACAACCTCCTTTCACCATCCATGTTATCAAAGAATGCGATCGTCCATCCGACAATCTGTGCACAAAATTAGTCGGGTCCATGATACTACGGTCTCAACGTGTATCGAGGCGTCATGTTTAGCCATCCAGCCGTGTTGCGCCCCTGCCGCTACGCCCTCTTCGTTCTCTTCCTTCCACTCGTCCTCTCTTGCAGCGTTGGGCAAGCGCGCACCCACACGCTGCAGACCATCGGCTTCGGCTCCTGCCTCATGCAGGGCGAGCCGCAGCCCATTTGGCGGGCCATCAATACCGCCCAGCCCGACCTCTTCGTCTTCCTCGGTGACAACATCTACGCCGACGCCACGCAACCAGCCGAGTGGCGGTCAAAGTACGCCATGCTGGGCGCAGAGCCGGGCTTCCAGCAGTTGCGCAGCCAGAGCCAAGTTGCCGCCATCTGGGATGATCACGACTACGGCGCAAACGACGCCGGGGCCGATTTCGCGGGCAAGCAGCAGGCGCGCGCCGCGTTCCTCTCCTTCTGGGATGTACCCCTCTTCAGCACGCGACGCATGCAGGCGGATGGAATCTACATGGCCTCCACCTATGGCGCGCCCGGGCAACGCGTGCAATTGATTCTGCTTGATACACGCTGGAACCGCTCGTCGCTGGCCCGCGTCAGCGAGGCGGACTACGCCGCGCGCCGGCCGCTGGGCATGGGTCCCTACACCGCTGCAACCGACCCCGACGCCACGCTGCTTGGCGAAACGCAGTGGCGCTGGCTGGAGGCGCAATTGCGCATGCCCGCCGACCTGCGGCTAATTGCCACCAGCATCCCCTTCCTGCGTTCGGGCTCCGGCTGGGAAAGCTGGAGCAACTTCCCCGCCGAACAGGAGCGGCTCATTCGCCTGATTGAAGCGACGGGCGCGACAGGCGTCCTCTTCATCACGGGTGACACGCACCACGCGCAGTTTTCTCGGCGCACGCAGGACGTCCCCTACCCGCTGTGGGAAATCGACTCAAGCGGGCTGACGGAGAACAATACAGGCGTGATCGCACCCGACAGCAGCCGCGTGGGTGGCGTGGGCGCGGTCTACAGCGGCGACAATTATGGAGTGATTCGTATTGACTGGGAGGCGGCCGACCCCACCCTTCTGCTTGAGATACGCGACATCGAGAACCGTGTTGTGCTGAGCCAGACCGTCAAGTTGGGAGAGATGCAGGGTGATTGGTAGCCGATGAGTCGTACGTGGTAAGTGGTAACTCACGTTATACAGCGCACTGAAGCGAGGCTTCCGGTTAAGGATGCCTCGCTTCAATGTGATGGCCGCTGCGTCGTTTTTGTCGCGATGGAGGCCCGCGCAGTACAATCAAAAGATTGTTTGATTCTCAAAGAGTTTTTGCAGCAAGGCGGCGGTGATGGCAGATCCAAGAACCCGGGACGGGACATCCACACAACCGCCCGAAATTGACCGGCGGGGAATGCTCCTGGGCGCGGGCGCCTATGCGGCATGGATCGTCTTTCCCATCTACTTCAGGTCGCTCGCCGTTGTCAGCCCCCTGGGCATCCTCTTCAGCCGCATCGTCTTCTCGCTCGTCTTCATGGCCATCGTGCTTACATGGACGCGCCGCTGGGGCTTCATGCCTGCGGCGCTGCGCAGCCGGCGCGTGGTCATCACCTATGCACTGGCGGCCTTGCTGCTGGCGCTCAACTGGTACATCTATATCTGGGCGGTCAACAACGGCCACATCCTCGAGGGCAGCCTGGGCTACTTCATCAACCCGCTGGTGAGTGTGCTGCTGGGGGTCATCTTCTTCAAGGAGCGGCTGCGCGTGGGGCAGTGGGTGGCGATTGGCATCGCCACCGTGGGCGTGGGCTACCTGACATGGAACTACGGCCATCTACCCTGGATAGCGCTCTCGCTGGCCGGCACCTGGGCCTTCTATGGCCTGGTCAAAAAGCGGGCCCCGCTGCCTGTGGACACGGGGCTAACGCTTGAGACAGCCGTCCTCTTCGTGCCGGCGCTCATCGGGTTGATCTGGATT
>CAYJNV010000125.1:0-11550 GCA_964370975.1 uncultured Caldilineaceae bacterium
GGTTGCCTGGCTGATTGGTTAGCGCTCGGCCACACACACATTATGCGCAAAGCAAAATGGGGCAGCGGAATTCGCACTGGAACAGGTTCAGGAATCGAGTGCAGGCAGCGCATTCGCTCGTTGCATGTGTTCAGCCGCCTCGCTGCCAAAGCCGTGTTGAATTAGCCAGATCGCTTCAACACCAACTACATAGCGGAGAGCAGTGGAGAGCGAGTCCTTTTCCCCTCCTTCCAGGGGCCTTATCGTCTCGTATCCTTTGAGAAGGTGCCCGATTTTGTCTGCGTGAAGACTTGTACCCGCTTCGCTCCGACACACACTGAGAATGGTGCGGGCAACGTCAACGAGCAGCAGATTGTCTTCGGCTTCTTCAAAGTCCATGACAGCGGTCACTGCGGGTTGCTCCTCCGAAGCGACAAGGACGTTTTCTTCATGCAGGTCACCATGGATGACGCCCATGGGCAAACCGCTGGAAAAGAGCCGTGCGTTTTCGGCAATAATCTGCTGCGCTGTTTGAACAAGCTGCATTGGACTCTGCCAGCGGAGCATGCGCTGTGCAGTCTCCGGATTCAGCCAGCCGTGGTGAGGCTTGGGCAGCGTATGCACTGCGCGATGAAAGAGCGCCAGCGTCTTCCCAGTCTCGAAACAGAACGCCTGGCTGCGTATATGACAATGAATCCCTTCAATCTTGTCTGAAATGACCGCACGCGTACTGCCGTTCTCATAGAGAATTGAACCCTCGCTTCCGAACAGATATTGTGGCGCCTGGATGTCGGCTGCAGCGAGTTGTGCCTGAATTGCCAAATCGTTTACGAGAAGATCCTTCTCCTGCAATACCAGCAGTTTTAGCACGTACTCATGGCCGTCTTGCGTTAGGACAAGGAAGTTCTGGTTTGCCCAACCGCCCAGTCGAATAATGCTGTGACTATCCGGCAATCCGTAATATGCCAGGATCGCATTGAGAAAAGCTCTGCTTGGCGCCATTGTGACCCTTTCCTCATCACGCACCGCATGTGCAGGCCGAAGGCTAGCATGCTCAGGATGCAGATGACTTCGTCGCCCTGGCGCGGTGCAGCAGATAGCCAGAGAATCCACCCGTAATCAAGCAAGCCTGAACCCAGCGGCGGTTGCCACCCATGTCCACATTCCACCGTCAAGCATCAGACGTCGTTGACGCAAGCACAACTTCTCAGCGGCTGCTCGCGCTCAGCGCCGAGGTCGCGGGCACGCGCGCCTGCCTGATAGAGCCGGTGAGCGGCGTGCACCGGCTCGTGGGCTGGCTCAACCTGGCACGCTCGGGCGAGGTCATGATGCCCTTGCAGGTAGCCGAAACCTGCAGGCGGCTCGGCCAGCGGCTGGGCTGCGCGCTGTGGGACGAAGAATTGAACATGCCTTTCATGCGCAGCATCAACCCCGTGCGCTTTCCGCCCGTACAACTTGCCTCCACCACAATCAGCGCACGCGGACCGGTGCGCGTCTTCCTTGCCGTGCTCACCGCCGACCTCAGCGGCGCAGCTGCGCGCGCAGCCGTGGCGGCAAGCCCCGGCACGATTGTAGGCGAAGTGGTCTACGACATTGATCTGGATGTGAACGCCGTCTCCACCATGATTTCCAACAGCCAGGCCGACGTGGTGGTGCTGGCCGGGGGCTACGACCGCGCCGCCGACGAGGCGGTTGGCGCAATCCAGACGCTTGTGCGCACCCTGGCGCAGGCCGTGGCGCGGCTGCCGCGCACCGCCCGGCCCGTTCTCATCTACGCCGGCAGCGTGCAGCTCGCCGAGCGCGCACCGCTGATCGTGCGCGCGGTCGACGCCACACTGGCCGTCGAGGTGGTGGAAAATGTGCTGCCCGCACCCGAAATAACGCACCGCGCGGCACTGGCACGCGTGCTCAGCTACCAGTACTGGCGACTCACGCAGCGGGTCATAGGATTCAAGGAGCTGGCGCGCTGGGCCACAAGTCCCGGCCAGCCCGTGACAGTGGAAACCAGCTTTGTGCAAATGATGCAGGCATGGGCCTATCACCAGTCGCTGCCCTATCTGCATGGCCTCTACTGCAGCCCGCTGTGGTGGCTGCATGTGTGGACCGGCAGCGCGCGGCAGGGTGCGCAACTGCTCTTCACCGAAGCCGGCAGCCGCCCCGAAAGCCTGGACCGCTGGCCACCCCTTGCGCTTGTGAGCGGCGACTGGCCCACCGACTATTGGCCGCGTCCTGCCAACGCCTGGTGGGATCGGCGCAGCCTCGCGCCCGTTGTGGCCGCGCTGGGGCAGGTTGCCCCCCATGCCATGATGGATGTGCTGGAGAATGATCTGCTCGTCAGTGAGGGATGACTGAAGGACGGGTCATTGATCATGAGAGCCTGATCTTTGACGCCCGTCGCGCAGTAATGGCTTCGCGACGGGCGCCAATGATCATTCTCATGTCATCAACGAATGGGTGCCTTTACGGCATCGGCCACTGCGACAGCGCCTCTGCACCTTCGGTAAGAGGCAAATCCTCGAGCGCCCCTTCCACATCGTGACCGTCGCGCAGCAGAAAACGCTGCTCGGCAACCAGAATCGCACGGTCGCTTGACCAGAAGAAGTTCTCGCTGCCAATTTCCACATCCAGACCGGCGCGCTCGAGGTACTGGTTCACGCGCGGTTGCGTGCCCGCCAGCATGAGTACCTTTCCCGCAGCGTGCATGCGTTCGTTGAGAGCACGCAGCGCCTCCACGCCGCTGATGTCGATGAGCGGTACGGCGCGCATGGAGAGGATCAACGCCTGCGCATCCTCCTCCTTGGCAAATGCCTCATTGAACTGGCTTGTGGCCGCAAAGAAGAGCGGCCCCGTAAGGTAGGCCACGCGGATCGCCTTGCAGTCCGTGTTCATTGCGATGCCGCGCGCGCGCATTCGATCCACATCAACATCATGCACGTCAACCTGCATGTTGGCCACGTCATTAATGAAGATTGCCGCCGACAGGACGCCGCCGATGATAATTGCCTGCGTAAGGTCGAGTGTGACGGTTGCAATCATCGTCACGACGTATGTGATCATCGCAGTCTTGAAGCCGCGTCCAAACATGAAGCGAATCGATTCCCACTCGTTCATGCGGTAGGCGGTGACCATGAGGACGCCCGCCAGCGCCGCCATAGGCACGCGTGCAATCACCGGCGCAAAGAGCAGCGCCGCAGCCAGCAGCGCAAGCGAGTGAACGATGGAGACCATGCGCGTCTGTCCGCCCGCCTTGATGCCGACGGAGGTACGCGCAATCGCGGCCGTGGCCGGCACACCCCCAAAAAACGGGATGATGATATTGCCGATCCCCTGCCCCACAAGTTCCTGGTTGGCCTGCAGGCGCACGCCCGTCATTTTGCTGGCAACGGCGCCGCAGAGCAGCGATTCCACAGCGCCCAGGGCGGCAATCGAGATCGTGGGTGCAATCAGGTGGCTCAGTTGGCCCCAGGGAATGTTGTCGAAACGCAGGCGCTCATCCAGCAGGACAGTGCGCGGGATCGCGCCAATCATCGGGGCACTCCAGTGCGCCACAAGTGCGAGCAGGCTTGCCAGAATGATGCCTACCAGTGAACCCGGCACGTATTTACCCAATCGGCTTGGCCAAAAGAGCATTGTGGCGACGACCAGCATACCCAGCGCCACACTTTGCCAGTTGGGCATGAACCCGCCGCGCACATAACCAAGCAGCTTCAGCGCAGCGGAGTCGGCGGCCGGCGTCTTGACGCCAAGAAAGTTGTCGATCTGCCCGACAAAGATGATGATGGCGATACCCGTCGTGAAGCCGCTGATGACCGGCGCGGGAATGAAGGCGATGAAGCGCCCCAGCCGCAATAGGCCAATGATGAGAATCAGCACGCCCGAAAGCACACCGGTAATCCAAATCGCCTCGACACCGTAGCGTTGGCCGACGACGATCAGAATGGCGCTCATGGCGCCTGTGGGGCCGGAAATCTGGTAGGGCGCACCCGAAAGTGCGCCAATCACCAGACCCGCGAGGATGGCGGTCACCAGCCCCGCGGCGGCCGTGGCGCCGGATGCGACACCAAAGGCCAACGCAAGCGGAAGCGCCACCGCGGCCACAGTGAGGCCCGCAAGCAGATCCTGGCGGAAGATGGCGGCGTTGTAGTTGGTAAACTCGCGCGCCCACAGTTGGGGCAGGCTCAATCGTTGCATTGGGGGAAGGCTCCCTCTCCGACGGTGGCGCCCGCAAAGGGGCATTGACAATTGCTGTGCAGCGTGCACACTGAGGATATCCCCGGCGTGCGGCGCGCATTCAGCCGTTGTACGCCTGCCCGCGTTTCTTGTCAAAGTGAATGGTGGCTGCATGGCATTTACATTGGCAACGCCGCAGGGCGCGCTGCACCTCTCCATGGCGGCAGGGGCACTGACGCTCAGCTTCGGCGGCCTGGAGAACTACTCGTTCGATGGCGAAGGACGGCCCATAGGCATCTGGCGCGAGGGCGTTACCTACCGGCGCGCGCTCGACAATCGCATCCTCGCCAAGTGGATCGACCCGCAGCGCCCTGGCAGGCGGCTGCGGCGCTTTCTGCAGGACGCGGAGCGGCGCGCCCTGCTCGAAGGCGTGCTAGCGCGCGCGGCCGCTGTGCAACGTGAGCTTTCCGACCACGGCACTGGCGACGCCGCGCGCGACAACGCGCGCGTCTGGCTCGAACAGGTGGCCGAGTGGAACTGGCCCCGCTTTGAGGCAGAGGCGGCGCGCTTTGCCGCCGTCTACAAACCCGTGCCCATCCTCCCGCCCGACCAATACCTCTCGCTCGTCATCCAGGCCACCGAGGGCTGCTCGTACAACGACTGCAATTTCTGCACCTTCTACAGGGACCGCCCCTTTCGCATCAAGAGCCTCGCTGCGCTCGATTCGCACATCGACGGGGTAGTCGGCTTCGTCGGGCGCGGCATCAGCCTGCGCCACAGCATCTTTTTGGCCGACGCCAACGCCGTGATCATCGCGCAGGAGAAACTCCTGCCCATGCTCGACCTCATTAATGCCCGGCTGCCCGTACAGCGGGGCGCGCGCGCAGGCATCTACGCGTTCATCAGCGCGCCCGACGCGCTGCGCAAGAATGCGGCGGACTTTGCCGCGCTCAAGGCACGCAATCTCGTCCGGCTCTATGTGGGGCTGGAGAGCGGCCACGATCCGCTGCGCCGCTTCCTGCGCAAACTGGGGGACGCCGCCGATGTGGCGGCCGCGGTGCAGAGCATCAAGGCGGGCGGCTTGTCGGTCGGACTGATAGTGATGGTGGGGGTGGGCGGTGTACGTTTTCGCGACGCGCATTTGCGCGACACGGTGGCGCTGATCGAGCGGTTGTCGCTGGGCGCAGGCGACATTATCTACTTGTCCCCCTTCATCTCCGACGGCACAACGCCCTATGACGAGGCCGTTGCAGCAGCGGGCATCCCACCCCTGGACGAGGATGCGATTCGCGCCGAAAAAACGCGCTTCAAAGCGGCCCTGCAGCCCGTGGCAAAGCGCACGGGGCTGCGCATTTCGCACTACGACCTGCGCGAGTTCGTCTACTGAAAGAGAGGCTTCCAGAACCGGAAGCCTCTCTTCGATCCGACCCTCGGCAGCCGACACGTACCCTCCGGCTACACCCACGCGCCGAATTTTCCACAGCGAGTGTGCCACCCAAACTGTATCTCATATTCCGGCATTTCTGCTGCGCTGTTTGTATATTCTGGCTTCGTAGAAATGCCGTCATGTGGCCGGTCAAAACCAACCCTGAGGAGGGCGATGTGAAACATGCCTGTTTGTTGCGTCGTAGCCTGATTGGTTTTCTCTTGTTAGGAGCTGTACTTGGCGCGGTGGGGAGTCCGTCATCCGCCTATGCGCAGGACACTTCCGTTGACTCGAATGCTGCCACGCCACAACTCACGTACAGCACATATCTCGGCGGATCAAATGACGATCGTGCGGTGAGTGTAGCCATCGGCCCGCTTGGCGAGATCTACGTGCTTGGGGAAAGCTACTCCGCGGATTTGCTGGGTCGCCAAGTCCCCATTTCGGGATCCTCCGATCTCTATGTAGCCAAGTTTAATGCGGCCGGCACACAGTTGCTCTACCTGAAAACGTATGGCACCCCGGATGGGGACGAGGCGCACAAGATTGCCGTGGACGGCCAGGGCAACGTCTACGTAACGGCAGGTGTGTATCCCGGCAACACCTTCCCAACGAAGAATCCATTGTGGGCAACCCAGCCGGATAATTCCAACAGTGCTTTGTTTAAGCTCGATCCGCAGGGTAATGTTGTTTTCAGCACCTATCTGCCCCTTGCAACGTCCGGCGCGTTCCAGAACCTGGCTCTGGACAAGGCGGGCAACGTCTATGTCACCGGCACATTCAGCCTGGTGGAGGAGAACGGCACCCATCTGCGTGATCAGATTGGCCTGCTCAAGATCAGCCCGGATGGCAAGACAGTGCTTCTGGAGAAGAAGCTGGGTGGCGAGGACAATGAAGGCGGGCGCGCGGTGGCGTTGGACAAGAACGGCAACATCTATCTCGCCGGTGAGGAAACTGATGGCACAGGCAACTTCCCTGTCACGGCCAACGCCCATCAACCCGAGTGCGGCGAATTGATGGCCGATCCGAACAATTACTGCACCGAAGAAGGCATCGTCATTGTGCTGGACGCAGCCGGCAACGTGACCTATGCCAGCTATAATGGGGGCAGCTCAAGCGACGAACCATTGGCGATTGCTGTCGATGCCACCGGTATGATCGTACTTGCCGGCAGCACAACGTCCAACGACTTCCCGTTGGCGAATGCGCTGCAGTCCCAATGCGCTCTGCTCGGCGCGCAGGGGTTCTGTCAAAGCACTGGCTTTGTCAGCGCAATTCGCATCCGGTCGCCCAAGTCGGCGCTGGTATACAGCACGTATCTTGGTTCCACGGAGAGCGACGCCTCCAGCCAGCCCACGGGCCTCGCGCTGGATGCAACCGGGAATGCATATTTGTCCGGTTGGACCAATGGCAGGAAATTCCCCACGAAGAACGCTGTACAGCCAGCGCTGGGTGACGCGATCTGTCTCGCGTCCCCGGATCGCTACTGCTATGATGGCTTTCTTGTGAAGCTAACGCCGGCCGGTGCGTTGAGCTTTGGCACCTACCTCGGTGGCGAGCACGATGATCTACTTTACGACGTAGCACTTGATGCAGCTGGATCCGTATTCGTCGCCGGCGAAAGCCACGCATTTGATTATCCAACCACAGCCAACGCCTATCAGCCCACCGATTTGTTGAAGAACGAAGGTGTGCTGTCACGCATCGCCTTTGGCGCAGTTGACCAGCCCGTTAACATCGGCGTTGACCCGGCCGCGCCCGGCGGCCACGTCGATGTGACGGTCGTCTCGCTTTCGGCTGAGGCGGCCGAGGTGGGCGCGAGTTACCCCGTCGGCAGTGTGTTGCGGCTGACGGCTGTGGCAAATCCGGGCTATGGCTTTGCAGGTTGGACGGGCGACATAAGCGGGAAGCAGAATCCGGTGCAAGTGACAGTGGCGGGGCCGCTGACGATTTCGGCGCGGTTCGCACCTTTTGCCCACAGTATTTGGGTTCCCACGGTGCGCAAGCCGTAGAACCACACTAAGCAAACAAAACGAGGCGTCCGATTCTGGACGCCTCGTTTTGTTCGTACACCACAAAAGTCGTTGGTTTGATACTGCCGCTACGAATTCCACATCCGCCTCTACTGCTCCAGCCAACGCGCAGGGTCGTCAATTACGGTAGTTCCGCTTGCCCTGTGGGGGCGCAGCGCTTGCAGCGCGCCCGCCATACCCGGCAGTCGCTTGCGCATCCAGGTGACGATCCAGGTGCCGTCGTAGTGGATTTCGTTGCGAATGGCTGCCACAGTGCGCAGCGTGCGCGTAACGTTGACGCGGCCGCTGTGATCAGCCAGCACAAAATCCCCCTCTTCGTCCAGCAAGTTCCACTGGTGAAGACCGGCATAATGCTGCGTCTCTGCCTCGGCGACGGCATGCTGGAGCAGCACCGTGCAGCCCGGCTTGCAGACGGCAAGCATCTGTCGCAGCGCGGCCATGGGATCATAGCTGTGGTCGATGCAGTTGCGCGCCGTAACAATGTCAAAACTGTTCGGCGCAAAGGACTCTGCAAGCCGCTCGGCGTCGCCGGGCTGCGTGCGAACGACGGGCGTCACCGCGTGCTTGACGAGCAGATCGTCATAGGCTTGGGCAAGCGGGTCTACCGCAACGACCTCGAGCGTGCGCCGGGGCGACTGAAAGCCCACGAAAGTAAGCGGCCCTGCGCCCACATCGAGTATACGCGCGTGCTCAAGGCCGGAGGGCAGCAGATCCTCGAAATAGGACTGCAGTGGGCGCTGCGGATTGACGCGTGTTGAAAACGAAGCGGGCCACTGGCCGCCGCGCGTGGCAAGCCATTCATCCCAGAAGGCAATTTCTTCGGCGTGGCCCGCCTGCCATTGCCTATGCTGAGTCACGTCGCGGTTTGGCGTCATCTTGCCTGTCTCCTGTTTGTACACATGGCAATGTTAACCGCGCGCATCGGCGCGGCCAAACCGACAGAGAGTGGGCGAGTGCAGCAGTTGCCCCGAAGCCGCTGCGAGGCGCTTCGCCGCGGGCGCAACTTCTGCTATACTGCGCGCCATCCACTCTGTGGACTGCCCAATCACACCGCTTGGACTCTCCCATGAACTACGGCTTTGTCATCGACAACCGCAAGTGCATCGGCTGCCACGCGTGCTCCACGGCGTGCAAGGCCGAAAACGAAGTGCCGCTGGGCGTCAACCGCACATGGGTCAAGTCGGTGGAGACGGGGGCGTACCCCGATGTGCGCCGCCACTTCCAGGTGACGCGCTGCAACCACTGCGCCAACCCGCCCTGCGTGCGCATTTGCCCCGTCACTGCCATGTACCAGCGCAGCGACGGTATTGTTGAGTTCGACCCGCGCCAGTGCATTGGCTGCAAGGCATGTCTCCAGGCATGCCCCTACGACGCCATCTACATTGATCCCGAGAGCCACACGGCGGCGAAGTGCCACTTCTGCGCGCACCGCACAGAAATCGGGCTGGAGCCCGCCTGCGTGGTCGTCTGCCCCGAGCACGCCATTATCGCGGGCGACATGGACGACCCCGTCACCGAAATCAGCCGCCTCCTCGCTGCCGAACAGGTGACCGTGCGCAAGCCCGAACAAGGCACCGTGCCCAAGCTCTTCTACATCGAGGGGCATGCGGCGACGATGCACCCCACAGCAGTCGAGCGTGCGCCGCAGAGCTTTGCCTTTGCAGAGGTGATTCCCCTTCACGCCGGACCGCTGCCCACGCCGGCCTACAAGAAGTACGGCAATATGGGGCGCGCTGCGTCCGGAAGCGCCATTCGCGCGCCGGCGGCGCAGGGTCTTGGGCACGGCGGCCCGATCTTTATCGGCGAAGGACGCATGGCCGAGCAGATGATGCAGGTGCATTACAACGCCCAGCACAAGCTGCCCTGGCACTGGCCCGTGCCCGCTTATCTTGTCACCAAGGCTATAGGCGCGGGCGCGCTGCTCGTCTATGCGCTCGGGCTGCTGCTGGGGACCTACTCCTTTGAACCCACAGCCGCCGTGGTGGTAGGTGGCGTGGCTCTGCTCTTTACGGCGCTGACGGCAGGGTTGCTCATCTTCGACCTGGAGCGCCCCGAGCGCTTTCTCAAGTTGATCACCCGCCCTCAATGGAAATCGTGGCTGACGCGCGGCACATTCCTGCTCATCGGCTACTCAGGCGTGCTTGCGCTCTGGTGGCTGCTTGAGGCGGTGGCGTGGCTGGGCTGGAGCGGGCCCGGGCTTGCCAACGCGCTCCGGCTGCCGCTGCTGGCCGTTGGCGCGCTGCTGGCCGTGGGCGTGGCATGCTACACGGGCTTCCTTTTTGGTCAGGCCGAGGGGCGGGACCTGTGGCAAAACCCGCTGCTGCCCGTGCACCTCGTGGTGCAGGCGCTGCTTGCGGGCAGTGCGGCCATCCTGCTCCTGCACATGGCGGTCGAGATGCCGCCTGCCCTGGCAGCAGCGGCGCGCGCTGGCTTCCTAGCGCTCCTTGTCATTGACCTCTTCATGCTGCTGGCAGGCGAATTTGGCATGCCCCATGCGACTGAGGCCGCAGCGCGCGCCGCCCATGCCATCAGCCACGGGCGCTACCGCGTGCACTTCTGGCTGGGAAGCGTCGCGGTGGGCCACGTGGCGGCCTTTGCGCTCGCGCTGGCGACCTGGCCGCCGGCAGGCGCGATGGCGGGTCTGTGCATGCTGGTGGGGCTCTACTGGTATGAGTACGCCTATGTCATGGCCCCGCAAGAGGTGCCGAACAGTTGAAGTGCGGAGGAGACAATGTTCAAAACGCGCGGCAGGTTCTTGCGCATGCGTGGCTGGCTGGTCGCTGCACTAGCTCCGACAATATTGCTGGCGGTGCAGCCGGTGCTGGCCGCCGGGCGGCCTGTAAATCCGCCGCCCGGCTCCGCGACGGTTGCCCGCTTTACGAGCGAAGTCGCCGCGCACGTGCCACTGGTCGACCTGCTGGCGCTTGTCCCCGACACGGAGGCCAACCGCTCTTGGTTCAGCTATGGGGACGTAGAGGGATGGCATGGCGCAACGGTTGTGCCGCGCCTCTCCTCACTTGATGACCTTGACACCTTTAGCGAGGAAGAGAACAGCGCATGGCTGTATGACATGCCTCGGCAAACTGCGCCGCCGGCCGCACTGGGCATCTCCTATTTGATGCTGGACGACATGCGCCCGGCCTATGGCTTCAGTTTTCTGGACGCTGCGCAGATGATTGAGGCAGGCCGGCCACCGGAGACGTTGACCGTGGTTACCTTGAATGTGCCCAGCGCGCAGGTTGCCAACGCACTTGCCGAAAGCGGATACGCACGCACAGAACTGGCTGGCGCCACTCTCTTCAGCAGCGGTGACGACTACGCAATTGACTTGGCATCACCCACCAATGTTGGCCGACTCGGCACACTGAACCGCGTCGCCATCGTTGAGAGTGACGTGCCAGGCACCCAACTGCTGATTGCTCGCGCCACTGCGCCGATTACGCAAGCTGTGGCCGCCAGCGCAGGCGAGATTCGCTCGCTCGCCGACGACCGCATCTACAGCACGCTTGCGGATGCGGTCGAGGGCGGCTTGATCCTGACAGGAACGCTCGTCGGACTTATCGTGCTGGACGGCGTGCAGCAGGTGGAAGTGAACGCAGCATTCACGTCGCCTGACGCAGATGTCCTCGCACGCTATGCCGCTGATCCGCTGCCACCGTATCGCCTGCGTGCCTTCGCGACAACGCGCGACGGGGTTGACACCTTTCTCACGGTACTCATTGCCATGGGGACGACAGGTGATCCACAGGAAAGCGCCGCCATTCTGGGCGACCGGCTGGCCGACTACGTGAGCATCGTCGACGAGCAGCCGCTTGGCGACGAGTGGGAGTTGGTGATGACCGGCAGCTTTGAATCCACGGCGCGTCTGGCCTATGCAACTGTAAAGCTAAATCATGGCAGCTCGATTTCGTGGATCGACTTGATAGCGCGGCGTGACCTGCT
>CAYJNV010000126.1:0-11546 GCA_964370975.1 uncultured Caldilineaceae bacterium
GGCAGCGCGGCCATGGTGGGGCGCGAGTTTCCGCAGGTGCGCCTGCTGGCGATGGAACACAACCTGGGCTTCACAGGCGGCAACAACCGTGCCCTGGCGCTGCTCGGGCTGACTGGCGCACCCGATTCCCTCGACAGACTGCCCGCGCCCGATTACGTTCTGCTCCTCAACCCCGACACGCGTATCGAGGGCGACGCGGTGGCGCAGATGGTGCGCTTCCTGCAGCGTACGCCGGATGCGGCCATCTGTGGTGCCGGGCTGCGCTACGGCGACGGGCGTTTTCAACACGGTGCTTTCGCTTTCCCCGGCGTCGCGCAGGTCGCGCTGGATCTGCTCCCGCTCAGTCGGCTACCGGGGGGCGCGCGCTTATACGAAAGCCGGCTCAACGGCCGCTACCCGCGCAGCCAGTGGGACTCGGGTCGCCCCTTTGCGGTCGACTTTGTGCTGGGCGCTGCTCTCATGGCGCGCGCCGCACTCTTCCGGCAAATCGGTACGCTGGATGAAGGTTATTTCATGTATTGCGAGGAGATGGATTTCTGCCTGCGCGCCGGCGAGGCGGGCTGGCGCGTCTTTGCCGTGCCGGCGGCGGAGATTGTACACCTTGAAGGGCAGAGCAGCCGTCAGGTGCGCTGGCCGGCCTTTACTCGTCTCTGGCGGAGCAGACTGCGTTTCTATCGGCTGCATCGCACGCACTTTGCACCGGGCACGCAGGTCTTCGTGCGCCTCATCGTCGGCGCGGCAATGAGCATAGGCGCGCGCCGCGCGCTGGCTCGATTCGCACGCGGCCTGAGTGACGGCAGCGAGGCCGGCGCCGAGATCGCGGCGCGCAATGCAGTGCTGCGCCTCACGCAGTAGGCCGGGAGGATCGCCGTGGAGCGGCTGGTTGCTGTCATTCTTACGAAGAACGAGGCCGCGCACATCTCGGCGTGCGTCGAGTCGCTGGCGGGCTGGACCGACGCGGTTGTCGTGTGGGACTCGGGCAGCACCGACGCCACGCCGCAACTGGCCTATCTCGCCGGCGCGCAGGTCATTGAGCGCCCGTTTGACTCCTACGCCGCGCAGCGCCAGGCCGCGCTCGATTCGCTCAACGCTGAGTGGGTTCTCTTCATCGACGCCGACGAGCGTGTAACGCCGGCGTTGCGCGACGAAATCACCCAAACGCTCGCCGATCCCCAGGCAGCCGGCTACTGGATACCGCGCCGCAACGTGATTGTGGGCAAGGAAATGCGTGGCGGCGGCTTCTACCCAGATTATCAGTTACGCCTCATCAGGCGTGCGGGAGCACGTTATGTGGCCGAGCGCGCCGTCCACGAGGTTGTCGTTGTGGATGGTCCGGAGGCGCAATTGCGTGAGCCGCTGCTGCACTACAACTACGGATCATGGCGGCAATTTCACGCCAAGCAGCATGGTTACGCACGCTTCGAAGCGGAGATTTTGGCTACGCGTGGCATACGGCCGCGGCCACACAACTTTGTTCTGCAGCCGCTGCGCGAGTTTCGTCGCCGCTACATTTCGCTGGGCGGCTATCGCGACGGGCTGCATGGCCTGCGCCTGGCACTGCTGCTTGCCTGGTACTACGGATTCGTGCCCTATTGGGACCTCTGGCGCGGCCATGTCACCGCGACATAACCGCCCCGATTCGCTGCAATGGAAAAGGCGAGACGCTGCCGCTTTTTGGCGCATGACCCATGGCTTTGTATAATAGGTGCGGCGCGCCGACAGGGTAGCGCTTCGGTGATTTGCGTACTGCCCGTTGCGGGCGATTGAAAGGCCTGGCTCCATGGCTCAGCAAAAGCGCAAGTACTCGCGCAACGAAAAGATATTCTATGTCATTAGCCTGCTTGTGATACTGAGCATGGTGATTGGCTCTGTTGCTGTGGCTTTCACCGGCGGCTTCTAGAGGCCACTGGCGCAGTGCCGGCCCCACCAGAGGATTCGGTATCTCCAAGCATTGCAGATAGACGCGCAGCCGCTGCCGATAACCGGCAGGGGCTGCTTTTCGTATCCGGGGCGGTTCTTCTTTTCAGCCTGAGTCCCGTGCTCGTACGCTGGGCGCTGCGCGGCGTAGGCCCGTGGGAGACGACCTTCTGGCGACTATCTGTCGCCGGCGTGGTTGTGCTGGCAGCGGCGCGCTTGGCCGGGCAGCCGCTGCCCCAGAGGCGCGCGCTCATCAAATTCTCTGCCTTCGGGCTCGTGGCAGCGCTCCATTTCCTCTTATACATTGCATCGTTGCGCTATACAACCATCGCGCACAGCCTTGCGCTCGTCTACACCGCGCCGATCTTCGTGGCGCTCTTTGGGCGCCTCACGGGCATCGAGCGCCTGTCGCCACGCAAGTGGCTTGGCATAGCGGTCGCAGTTGCCGGAGTAGCCGTATTGTCCGGCTTCGCGACCGGCCGCGGCGCCGAGCCACTCGACAAACGCATGCTCTGGGGCGACCTGCTGGCGCTGGGCAGCGCAGTCGCGTTCGCTATCTACACGCTGGCCGGGCGCAGCCAGCGCAACCGCTACGGGCTCTTCGCCTACGCCGGCACGGTCTACACCATGGCGGCACTTTGGACGCTTCCGATGGCCTTGTTTGCCTGGTCACCCGGAGGCTACACGCCGCCCGTGGTGGCAAGCCTGCTCGCGCTGGCGCTGCTGCCACTAGCTTTTGGCCACACCCTGTACAACGCAGCACTGCGACGCACAAGCGCGACAATCGTCAACGTGGTGGCAACGCAGGAGTTGACGCTGGGCGTGCTGTGGGGGCTGCTGCTGCTAGGTGAGACACCCACTGGCGAGGCGCTGGCAGGGGTGGCGCTCACGTTTTTCGGGATTCTGCTGGTGCTACTGTGAGTGTTGACTGGATGACTGGATGAATGGTTAACGGCTTCATCGTTACTCGGAAGTGAAGTGGGGGGTGGCGTGCTGCGGCGAATAGAACTCTTCCCGGATACGACGAGGATGGTGCAGGGCGCGCATGGCCACCCCGTGCTCACCATTGCAGGCTGCGACCTGGAGGCGCTGGCCGCTACTTTTGGCACGCCCCTGTATCTCTTTGACGAAGCCACGCTGGACGCACGCGTTCAGGCCTACCGCAGCGCGCTGGCCGGCCACTATCCCGCCCCGGCAGCGCTGACGCTTGCCGGCAAGGCGCTGCTGATGCGCGCGTCGGCGCAGTGGGCGGCGCGCCGTGGCCTTTGGCTTGACTGCACGGGCGCTGGCGAACTGGCGATTGCAGCCGCGGCCGACTTCCCGCCTGACCACATTCTCGTGCATGGTGTCAACAAGAGCGACGAGGACCTGCGCGCTGCGCTCGAATCCGCCGCCGTGATCGTCGTGGATAACCTCAGTGAATTGAGCCGCCTGCTTGCGATGAGCGCGACTGCTACGGCAGCGCTGCCCGCGATCTGGCTGCGCGTGCGGCCAGGCGTAGCCGTGGAGACCCACGCCTATCGCCAAACGGGGCAGGTGGGCAGCAAGTTCGGCATGGACCCAGGCGAAGTCCGCGATGCGTTGGCCATGTGCCGCGGCGCAGGTGTGCAGGTGGAGGGCATTCACTTTCACCAGGGCTCGCACTTCCACGCACTGGGGCCGATTGCGCCCGCCGTGGAGACTGTGCTCACCCTGATTGCCGACCTGCGCGCCGAAACCGGCTGGATGCCTACCTTTTTCTCGCCGGGCGGCGGTTGGGGCGTGCCCTATCACGAGGATGACCTGCCCCATCCAGTGATAGAAGAATACGTGGCCTTCGTGGCAGAGACGATTGTCGCCGGCTGCAGCACACGTGGCCTGCCCCTGCCGCGGCTGCACCTGGAGCCGGGGCGGAGCATCGTGGCGCAGGCGGGCGTGGCCCTATACCGCGTGGGCGCGGTCAAGCGCAGCGGCGACAAGCGCTGGCTGCTGGTGGATGGCGGTCTGGCCGACAACCCGCGACCGGCTCTCTACGGCGCGTCCTATACCGCACTGCCCGTGCGCGAGCCGGGAGGTGTACAAGTGGGACCCGCGTCGATAGCCGGTCCCTTCTGCGAGAGCGGCGATGTGCTGATCCATGATTTGCCTATGCCGGGAATCGCTGAGGGCGAATTGCTTGCGGTGCCAGTAAGTGGCGCGTACCATCTCAACATGGGAAGTAACTATAACGGTGCGCGACGCCCCGCCGTGCTTTGGCTGCGTGAAGGCCATGCGCAACTTGTGCAGCGGCGCGAGACGGTGGGCGACTTGCTGCGCAGAGATATTGGGCTGGATGCGTGAGGGTCGACGCGGTGCACGTGCCGTCCACCACCTGTCCAGAGTGCGGTGCGCCCGCTGTGGAAGGCTTGGGCTGCTGGGAGCAACTCGGTTATCTGCTCGCCTGGGAAGCACAGGACGCAGAGTTGGCGGCGGTGCACTTTCTTACCGTGGCTGCGTACAACCTGCAGCACCCTGCCCAGTTTGACGATGAAGCACTGGCTGCGCTGCAGGGGGCATTTGTCGACCATCTTGAGAAGGGCGTCTCCGTTGCCGAAATTCGAAGGCGCAATGAAACGATTTTCGCCGGCGCGCGGCGCGTTCTCAAGCGCGAGGCGGAGCGCACGCCCACGTTGCGCACTTGGAGGCTGACTATCGAGTACGTATATGGCGGCGGCAGCCCTGCGCGCGCCGCGCTGCGCGTGCAGAAATGGGCGGCAGCTGTTCGCCAGGATTTGGTTGAAGGAGGATCGTGATGGGCCTCGAGCGCTGCTTCTGGGCGGGCGACGACCCGCTCTACATTGCTTACCACGACGACGAGTGGGGCGTACCCGTGTACGACGAGCGCGAACTCTTCGAGCGCCTGCTTCTGGAGGGTTTCCAGGCAGGGCTGTCGTGGCGCACCATCCTTTACAAGCGCGACAACTTCCGGCGCGCGTTTGACGGCTTCGACCCCGCAATCATTGCGGCGTACGATGAAGGCAAAATCGCCGCGCTGCTGGACGATGCCGGCATTGTGCGCAATCGCCTCAAGGTGCGCGGTGCGGTGCAGAATGCCCAGGCGTGGTTGCGCCTGCGCGACCAGCACGGCTCGATTGCTGACTGGTTATGGGCCTTTGTGGGGGGCGAACCGCCGCTGTCCACGCAGCCGTTCACGCGTGAGTTGATGCGCAGCAGCTCACCCGAGGCCGAGGCGATGTCAAAGGCGCTGCGTGCCGCGGGCTTCACCTTTGTGGGGCCCACAATCTGTTACGCCTTTATGCAGAGTGTGGGCATGGTGGATGACCACCTGGTGGGCTGCTTCAAATACCGCGGCGCAGCGGAGTAAAAACAGCCTCGACACAGAGGCCACAGAGAAAAGGCGAAGAAACACAGAGAAATGCAACAACAGCAAGAATCTGCTGTTGCTGTTCTCTGTGTATCTCCGTTCTTCCTCTGTGGACTCCGTGTCGAGGTTGTTGCCTTAGTGGGACGTCTGCTTCACGGCGGGGCGCGCTTCGTTGAGGCGCACCAGTTCACGCACAACGTCGTCTACGCGTCGCTTGTAGCGCAGCAGGTCGCGGCGGCACTCCACCTCCGCAGGCGTCTCGGCCTTGAAGGTGCGCAGCCCCTCATCAAGCTCATTGTCAATCCGCACCTTGAAGACGCTGATCGCGTTGCCGCGCAAGAACTCGCGCATTTGCGTGGCAATGACCGTATCGTAGTAGGTGAGATCGTTGTGGAGGTCGACGAGACGGTCCGAAGCGATGGCAGGCACCGGCATGGAGCGGAGGGTTTCCCAGGCTCGATTCAGTTTGCGTCGGTACACGGCAGGCTATCCAAATGGCTATCGGTCGGAAACGGAGCCGCACTGTGCGGGGCCGCAGCACGCGCTGTTGGGCTATGACCTGGCTCGATTATCGCCACTGCGCGCCACAAACCAAAATCCAGTGCGTTGGGAAACGCGATTAACAGCCGTATTGCGCCCCCTGCGGCGCTGGTCACTCGTCACTCTCTGCTGCTGCCAGGCCTTCGTCAGGCTCGAGGCTGGGCTGCATCGGGATTGGCAGTGCATCGTGGGCCTTGCGCCAGAGCACATAGACCAACAGCACAACGCTTCCCAGGATCGTGGCCAGCCCCGCGCCGACGAAAAGCGCGCCATAGCCAAAGGTGACAATGGTAAAGCCGCCGATCAGCGACACGATGGCAAAGCCCATGCCGCCGGAGAATTCGCCCGCACCCGCCATGGTCGTGCGGTAACGGGGCGGCGTCACCTCCATCATGTAGACGAAGAACGAGTTGTAGCGTACGGAACTGATCGCGCCCATGGTAACGAACGAGAGGCCCGCCACAGGCCAGAGTGGTATCAACGCCATGGGCAACAGGCTCAGCCCTGCGGCCAGCGCCGCCGCCACGGATGAGTGGGCCGCGCCCCAGCGCGGGACGACGCGCGGCACCATCAACGCGCTGAAGACTGAGAGCAAGTGCGATGCGGCGATCATCAGCCCGATCGTCGCGGTGGAGACGCTCAGTGCGTCATCCATGTAGACGTTGAAAAAGGTGAGCCCCGCGCCGATGCCGAAGGAGGTGAGAAAGCGCACCAGCGAGAGGATGAGCAGCACGCTCAGGAAACTCGCGCCGACGACCGGAACACCCGGCCTGGCAGATGACTTCACCACGTGCGCCGCGTCGTCGTGATCAAGCGGCCGCACATGCACCCGCAGGATCAGCAGCGCGGCGGCAACGAAGAGTCCGGTCGAGATCAGCAGCGGCACCCTGTAGGTCGCAGGGGCATGGATGGACCATCCCCACAGCGCCACCAGCGCCAGGGGCACGAAACCGGCGATCGGGCCGCCCACAAAGGCCAGCAAGTTGTTCATGGCGCTTTGCACAGAGATGACGCGCGATCGCTCGCTGCCCGTCGTAATGCTCACCAGTGCAGGCGCTGCGTTGACAAAGAAGAAGGCGACGCCAAGGTAAAGCAGCGAGAACATGGCGATGAGCCAGGTTGGCTGCACGCCGCGCGGCATCATGTCCGACAGCGCCAGCGCCGCCGTGGAGAGGCCGCCGATCATGACGCCGAGGATCATCACCGGGCGCGCACCGAAGCGCATGCCCAGCGTGCCCGCCGCCAGGCTCGAGAGCGCAAAGACCACCAGCGCGACCGAGTTGACCGTGCCCACGAATTCGGGCCCGTACCCCATGCGCAGGATGTAGAGGTTGAAGACCACGGGGAAGACGCCGTCCACCGTAAAGGCGAGGATGGCCGACACCAGCAGGATGAGGCGAATGTCGCGGCCGTAACCGGCAAACGCGGTGCGGTACTCGGCAATCATGGCAAGGGTGGTGCGGGTGGCGCCGGCAGCCCTGGGTACGCGTGGCTGCCTCGGCGGCGCGTTTGCGAGCAGCGGCGCGGCGCTGGCGAAAGGATTCCAGTGTGTGCGCAGTCCTGCTATCGTGCACCAAATTGCTTTTAATGCCAAACTTTATAGGCTGGCTTACTTGACAAAGCATTGGCGCTCTGGGAGGATATACGGCGCGCATGTGGTCGCCACATGCGTGGCGCCGTGCGCGCAAGGCGGCGACACTTTCGTACAAGCAATTGTCATACAACACAGGAGTCGAGGCCAATGGCGGTTCAAAGTGCGCGTGCACCGGGTGGTGCGCCTGCGGCACGTGGCGGTCGACCGGGCGCCCGCAAGGGCAGCATGAAGGAGTTGGCGCGCGCAGTGCGCTTTTTGGGGCACTATCGCAAACCGACGGCCTATGCCTACGTGGCGATGATCATCAGCCTTACGGCGCAGTTGCTGGTGCCGCAGACGATCCAGAACATTCTGGATGCGGTGACGCGCGGCATGGTTGTGCAGCGCTTCAACGTCGCGCCTGCCGCGGCGCAGCAGGCCATGCTCGTGCAAACGGGGCTTACGCTCGACCAGATGGAGGCGGGCGCGCGCGGCGCGCTGACGGCGCTCTACTGGGCTATCGGCCTGATACTTGTCTTTGCGGTGGCGCGCGGGCTTTTTTCCTTCGCGCAAACCTACATGTCGGAATCGGCCAGCCAGGGTGTGGCATTTGACCTGCGCAACCAGCTCTTCTCCAAGATCCAGCGCCTCTCCTTTAGTTATCACGACCGCAACCGCACGGGCCAGTTGATGATTCGCGCCACCGACGACGTGGAGAAGGTGCGCGTCTTCATTGGGCAGGGCTTGCTGCTGGCCGTGCAGGCGGTGCTGCTGCTTGTAAGCGCGCTGATTCTGCTTGCGCTGACCAACTTCCGCCTAACCCTCTATGTACTGCCGATCTTGCCCATAGCGTTCGTTATGTTTCTCATATTCGGCGGCATTACGCAGCCGCTTTTTGGCAAAGTGCAGGCGCTTCTCTCGGCCCTCAACACCATTTTGCAGGAGACGTTGCAGGGCATCAAGGTGGTTCAGGCCTTTGCACGCGAGCCGCAGGCCATTGCGCGCTTCGACCGCAGCGCCAAGGATCTGATGGAGCAGCAGATCCGCGTTGCGCGCATCTTCAGTTTCCTCTTTCCGGTCATCTTCCTGATCGCCACATTAGGGCAGGTCGCCATCCTCTACTTTGGCGGCCGCATGATGATCTTCGGCACGCTGACTATCGGCGAGTGGCAGAAGTTCAGCCTCTATCTCATCTACGTCTTCTTCCCGATTGGCCAACTCGGCTTCATCATTTCGCAGATGAGTCAGGCGCAGGCGAGTGCGCACCGCATCTTTGAGATAATCGATGCCGAAAATGAAGTGACTGACAAGCCCGGCGCCGTGCCGCTGCCGCAGGTGCAAGGGCGCGTCCAATTCGATGATGTCTCCTTCAGCTACTTTGGGAGCAGCGAGCCGGTGCTGAGCAATATCAGCTTCACAGCCGATCCGGGCCAGACAGTCGCCGTGCTGGGGGCCACCGGCAGCGGCAAGAGCAGCTTCATCAATCTCATCCCCCGCTTCTATGACGTAAGCGAGGGGAGGCTGCTGGTAGACAAGTATGACGTACGCGATGTGACGATTGAGTCACTGCGTCGCCAAATCGGCATTGTGTTGCAGGAGACGAACCTCTTCACCGGTACGCTGCGCGATAATGTGGCCTTCGGCAAGCCCGAAGCCGCGGATGAGGAGATCGTCGCTGCGGCCAAAGCGGCCGCCGCGCATGACTTCATCATGTCATTCCCTGAGGGCTACCAAACGCCCGTGGGAGAGCGCGGTTCCACGCTGAGCGGCGGGCAGAAGCAGCGCATTGCCATCGCACGCGCACTGCTCCTCAACCCGCGCATTCTAATTCTGGATGACTCGACCAGCAGTGTCGATGTTGCCACCGAGGCGCTCATCCAGAAGGCGCTTGACAAACTGATGGAGGGGCGCACAAGCTTTGTGATTGCGCAGCGCATCAGCACGGTGCTCAATGCGGACCGCATTGTCGTGCTCGACAAGGGGCGCATTGCGGCGGTGGGCAAACATGAGGAATTGATGGAGACAAGCCCCATCTACGCCGAAATCTACCGCAGCCAGTTGGTGGAAGACGCCACGTCACACGCCGCAGACACTGAACTTCAATTCCTGCCAGACGTCGTGATGAATGTCGAAAACGGCACCGATGGCGCAGCCGCGTCGGATCGCGCGCTTTCCGAGACGGCGACTGATGCAACCGGGACGCAGGGAGGTGCAAGATGATGGGTGGCCCCGGCAGAATGCTGGAACAGGAAATCATCAAACCCAAGAATGTCAGCGCGACGCTTGGGCGGTTGGCGCGCTACTTCAAGCCTCACTTGTTCGTCCTCTCCGCAGTCGCTGTGCTGCTTGTGCTCAACGCGTGGGTTCAGGTGCTTACGCCGCGCCTCACCGGCCAGGCGATCGATTGCTTTGTGACGCCTGCGCTCGTGGACAATTTCGCTGCGTCTGCGGCGGCGGGCGCAGGCGAGGGCGCCCAAGCCGCAGCGCAGCAGCCGAGCGCAGCCCAAACCAATTGCACGTTTGACCAGATCCCGGCTGGTGCGCCCCAATCTGCGTACCTGGCCGGCCTGGGACGGCTAGTGCTCTTCCTGATTCTGCTCTCCCTCCTGGGTTCGGCGGCCGGAGGCCTTACGTTCTATGCCATGGGCTGGACCGGGCAGCATGTGCTGCGCACCATGCAGACACAGGTCTTCCGTCACCTTTCCACCATGTCGCTGGGCTACTACAACAAGGTGGAGACCGGCGACCTGATGAGCCGCATTACCAACGACATCAGCACGATTCAGCAGGCGATGTCATTTGCGCTGGTGCAAGTGCTCAGCGGTGTTCTGCTGCTCGTGTGGCTTGCGTGGAGTATGCTGGCGGCCAACACCGTCTACGCACTGATCAGCCTTGCGGTTGTGCCCTTCATGGTCATTGCCACGCTTTGGTTCAGCGCACAGGCCCGCAAGGCCTTTCGCAAGACGCGCCTCGAGATCGGCAATGTCAATGCCGAGCTCGAGGAGGGCATCTCAGGCGTGCGCGAGGTGCAGGCCTTCAGCCGCGAGAGCGCCAACATCGAATCATTCGGGGCTGCCAATGCGGCTAACCGCGACGCCAACGTACGTGCGGTGGCCTTCACTTCGGCGCTCGCCCCCACGCTCGAGGCGCTGGGCTATGTGGCGCTGGCGATTGTGGCAGGCGTGGGCGGCCTCGCTCTGTTGCGCAACGCCCCCATCGGCGGCACGGTCGTCTCAATCGGCCTGATAGTCACCTTCATTGGCTACGTGCAGCGTTTCAATATGCCGATTGCGCAAATCAGCATCATGTGGACGAATATCCAGAGCGCAGTTGCCGGCGCCGAGCGCATCTTCGAGCTGCTGGACCTGCGGCCCGACATTGTGGAGAAGCCCGGCGCGGTGACCATGGCCGCCATCAAAGGGCGCGTGGTTTTCACGGATGTCTGCGCCGAGTACGTGCCGGGCGAGCCTGTGCTCAATAACGTGGACCTGGTGGCAGAGCCGGGACAGTCCGTCGCCATCGTTGGCCCCACGGGGGCGGGCAAGACGACCATGGTCAACTTGCTGCCACGCTTCTACGATGTGACGCAGGGCAGCGTGACGATTGACGGCGTCGACGTGCGCGATGTGACGCTTGCCTCGCTGCGCCGCCAGATCGGCGTGGTGCTGCAGGACACCTTCCTCTTCAGCGATACGGTGATGAACAACATCCGCTACGGCCGGCCGGAAGCGACCGACGACGAGGTCATCGAAGCCGCCAGGCTGGCACGCGCCGACGAATTCATCACGCGCCTGAGTGATGGCTACAACACAATTCTGGGCGAGCGCGGCGGCTGTCTCAGCCAGGGACAACGGCAGTTGCTCTCCATTGCACGCGCAGCCCTGGCCGACCCGCGCATGCTCATTCTGGACGAAGCCACGAGCAGCGTGGATACGCGCACCGAGCGGCAGATTCAGGCGGCGCTCGAGTTACTGCTCAAAGGGCGCACCTCCTTCGTAATTGCACATCGTCTCAGCACCATTCGCAACGCCGATGTCGTACTCGTGCTTGTCCAGGGCGAGATTGTGGAGCGAGGCCGCCATGAGGAGTTGCTGGCGAAGCAGGGCGTCTACTACGACCTGTACATGAGCCAGTTCCGCCGCCAGGAGGAAGTAACGCAGCGCTCCTCCAGCC
>CAYJNV010000127.1:0-11496 GCA_964370975.1 uncultured Caldilineaceae bacterium
AACGCGTTTGAGTCGGTGACAATGCGTACTTTGCCCATATGCTGTCGGTTTTTCCATTGTGGATGCTGCCCTTGCGGGTCTGCAGGTGCCGGCGATTCAGGGGCCGCGCCGTGCGTGTGCTTCAACCTGTTCAGGATACCCGCATAGCCCCTGCGATTCAAATTCTCGTGAAAGCGGCGCGCCCTGATGGCTTGCAGAGCAAGCGGGTGTGCTTGACTGTCACATACCACCGCGACATGCTCTGGTTTGACACGCAGGCGCTCCTCGGTTACGATGTTCAGGTTGAAGACCAACTGGAATCCGGCGCGCACTTGATGCACAGCCGCTGATTCTTACCGCAAAGTGTTTGCAGGAGGATGCCATCATGGCTAAGTGCGACAATTGCAGCCGGCCGCCGCAGTATGGGAACAACCGCCCCTGGTCCAAGAAGGCCACGCGCCGCCGCTGGAACCTGAATGTACAAAAGGTGAAGGTTCTGGAGAATGGGCGTATCATCTCGAAAACGCTCTGCACCTCCTGTCTGCGCACCGCGGCCAAAAGCGTGTAGCGCTGGTTCGGATGTCGTCTACAGAAGCGTCGCAAGAAGCAGCGCCGGCCTGATCTTCAGGTCGGCGCTTTCTTGTTTACATCGTGCGCAACGGTGACGTGGTTGTTATTGTGCGCCCAACCGCTGTGCGCGCCGCAATTGCCCACAGCCCGCATTGATCTCAATCCCCCGCCGCAATCGAATCGTCGTCGAAATACCCGCCACGCGCAAAATCTCCGCAAAGTTCTCGGCATCGTAGCTGGTCGAGGGCTGGTAGGGGCTGTCGGGAATCGGGTTCAGCGGAATCAGGTTCACGTGGCAGAGCATGCCGCGCAGCTTGCCCGCCAGTTCCTGCGCCAGTTCCGTCGTATCGTTGATGCCGCGCATGAGCGCATACTCGAAGGTCACCCGCCGGTGTGTCCTGTCGATGTAGCGGCGCACCGCGTCCAGCAACTCATTCACCGGGTAGCCGCGGTTGATTGGCACCAGCCCTGTGCGCAGCGTATCGTTGGGTGCATGCAGACTCACCGCCAGGCCAATCTGCAACTCCTCGGCCGCCATCTTGTCAATCTGCGGAACCAATCCTACCGTGCTCAGCGTAATATGTCGTGCGCCCAGGCCAAACGCGCCCCCGTCAGTCAGCCTGCGCAGCGCCGCCCACACGTTGGCATAGTTGTGAAGCGGCTCGCCCATGCCCATGAGGACAATGTTGGTGACGGTCGTTGGACGCTCGACCGCAGTATGTGGCAATGTATCGGGCGTGGCCAGGTAGCGTGCAAAGTGGAGCACTTGCGCAACGATCTCGCCCGAAGAGAGATTGCGGGCCAGGCCGCCCTGCGCCGTCGCACAGAAGGTGCAGCCCATGGCACAGCCGGCCTGGCTGCTGATGCAGAGCGTGCGCCGGTTATCATAGAGCATGAGCACTGCCTCAATGCTCTGGCCGTCGGGCAGGTTAAAGAGCACTTTGAGCGTGTCGCCCGCCGCCGAGACAACCTCGGTCGCTGTCTGCAGCGGGTTAATCGTCGCCGTCTCGTGCAGTTGCGTGCGCAGCCCAAGCGGCAGGTCGCTCATTTCGTCAAAGTCGGCGGCAAAGCGCTTGTAGATCCACTCCCAAAGCTGCCTCGCACGGTAGGCTGGCTGGCCAAGGCCGCGTACAAAGGCCTCCATTTCGGGCAGCGTCATGTCCAGCAAGGGCGTGCGCTGGGCGCTTACTGTGTCTGGTGCAGGTTGGAGCGGAATCTCGTTCATGCGCCTATTGTAGAGCGAAGCGCGCATTGGCGAAAGAAGCCCGCTTCCGAAGTTTGGCAAGCGCGCTGCGGTTTTTTGGCGCCACCGCCCCCCTCGGCCACAATACGCACAATGTGCAAAGCATCAGGTGAACACGCATGATCACGCCGACCACTGCCTTCTCGACACTCGAAACGCCGCGCCTCCGGCTGCGTCATTTTGCAACAGGCGACCTGCCCAGCCTGCTCGCCTACCGCAATGACCCCGCCGTCGCCCGCTATCAATCCTGGGACTCGATGAGTGAGGCCGAAGCGCGCAACTTCATCCAGGAAATGAGCACAAGTCGCCCTGGTGTACCGGGCGAGTGGTTTCAGTTTGCCGTCGAAGTGCGGGCCGGGGGCGCACACATCGGCGATTGCGCCTTGCACACGCGCGGCGACGACCCCCGCCTGGGCGAGGTTGGCTACTCGCTTGCCACGCCCTGGCAAGGTCAAGGCTATGCCAGTGAGGCGCTGCGTGCCGTGCTCGACTTCGCATTCAGCGAACTGCATATGCACCGCATCATCGCCACCGTGGACACACGCAATGCACCGTCGATCGCGCTCGTCGAACGACTTGGCTTCAGGCGCGAGGCGCACCATATCCAGTGCGCATGGTTCAAGGGCAGTTGGTGCGACGAGTACGTTTACGCCCTGCTGCGTGCCGACTGGCAGCCATATCGCGCCTGATTCCCCCGCTGCCGCACGCCGCCGGTCCGCCTGAGGAGCCCGCTCATGTCACATTTGCAACGCGCCATCGAGATTGCCGTCGAAGCGCACGCCAACCAAAGCGGGCGTGACGGCCTGCCCTACGTGCTTCATCCCCTGCGCATGATGCTGCAGATGCGCACCGACCCCGAGCGCATTGTCGCCCTGCTGCACGATGTGGTGGAGGACAACCCCGGCTGGCCGCTCGCGCGCCTCGCCGCCGAGGGCTTCGACGCGGCCGTTTTGCAGGCAGTGGATGACCTGACGCGACGTGACGAGGAATCCTACGAGGAATTTGTACGGCGCGCAGCGCAGCGCCCCCTGGCGCGCACCATCAAGAAGGCCGATTTGCGCGATAACATGAACATCGAGCGCTTGCCCGATTTTGACGAGAAGGATGCCCAGCGCCTCAAACGCTATCACAAGGCGATAGTCTATGTGATGGAGCTTGAGGGTCACACCCCCGCGGGCGAGCCGGCCGACTGAAAGAGCGCCAGCAGCTCGGGCAGGCCGGGCAGAATGAACTGCGGTGGCAGCGTTTGCGCGCGGAATTCCGCCTCGCTGTTGATGCCGGTGAGCACGCCCACGGTGGTCATCCCCAGCGCCGCCGCACCGGCAATGTCGGTGTCGTAGCGGTCGCCCACCATCATGGTTGTGGCCGGTGTAGAGCGCACCTTGCGCATGGCTAGTTCAAACATGGGCACATTGGGCTTGCCGATGACAATCGGCTGCACGCCCGTGGCCGCCTGCAGCAGCGCGAGCACCGCACCCGCGCCGGGAATTTGCCCGCGTTCGGTGGGAAATGTCAAGTCGGGATTTGTGCCCACGAAACGGGCGCCGTTGCGCACAGCCAGCGCGGCGTCGGCCAGGTCGTTGTATGTCAGGTTGAAGTTGGCGCCGGACACCATCCACGTGGCCGCAAAGGGGTCGGTGGTGAGCGCAAAGCCCTGCAGCACCAGCGCCTCGCGCAAACCCTCCATGCCCATCACGAAGACAGGGCCATCCGGCGCGCCGTGGTTGTGCACCTGGTCGGCCAGCCACGCGGCGGTGGCGTCGGCGCTGCCCAGTATCTGGCCGGGCGGCACGTGCACACCCATGCGTGCGAGCTTGTCGGCAAAATGCGCCGCCGAAAGCGAAGCGTTGTTGGTGACGCACAGGCAGCGGCGTCCGCTTGCGGCCAGCGTGTCAAAGAGTTCCTGCACGCCGGGCAGCGGCCGGTTGCCCACATAGAGCACCCCGTCCATATCGAAGAGCACAGCTTCAATCTGCTGCAGGTTGGGTGCGCCCGCCGGCGTGGCCGTTTGCGTTGGGTCTTGCTCGCCCATTGTGAATCCAGTTCCAGTGTGCCGCAAGCGGGCTCGCTCTGCCCCGCCGCAGGTTGACAGTCTCCTCAGGATACCATTGGCCCCATGCGGATGTGGAATTGGCCTGTCGCGGGGAGTACTCGGAATGTCTGCGTCGAGGCGGCGTACGCAAGTCATGACAATCGTCACTTGCATCTGCGCCGCACGTGGATTACGTTATCAGCAGCGGCCGTCGCCCCCGGTTGCTCGCTAAGGGACCCCTGACCACTTACCATTTGCGAATTGCCACTTACCATTTACCAGTTACCACTTACCACTTCAAGGAGCGACTCCTATGACAGCAGTCACCAAGCCAAAGATGAAGATCACCTACTCCACCATGTCCGCCGACAACGAAGAGTTGCAAGCGGCCTTTGACGCTGCCCTGGATCATGTGCAGGCGCACATGCTGGGCGCCGAAATCCCCATGTTCATCAATGGCAACCAGGTGTTGGCAACTGAAAAGACCCGTTGCGTCAGCCCCATCGACACCGAAATCCACCTTTGCACCGCGCAGAAGGGTAGCGTGGATGACGCGCGCGCCGCCGTCGCGGCAGCACGCGCAGCCTTCCCCGCCTGGGCCGCCACCCCGTGGCAGGAACGTGTCGCCGCGATCCGCCGCGCCGCCGACAGCATGAGCGACCACAACTTCGAACTTGCGGCAGTCATGGTGCTCGAGGTGGGCAAGAGCCGCCTCGAGGCGCTGGGCGAGGTCGAGGAGACCATCGATCTACTGCGCTACTACGCCGACGCTATGGAGCAAAACGGTGGCTACCTGCGCGAACTGGGCAAGCTCTCCGCCAGTGAGCGCAACCATAGCGTGCTCAAGCCCTACGGAGTGTGGGTGGTCATCTCGCCCTTCAATTTCCCCATGGCGCTCTCGGGCGCGCCCATTGCCGCCGCGCTTGTCACAGGCAACACGGTCGTCTTCAAGGGCGCCTCCACAACCCTCTTTACAGGCTGGAAACTGGCCGAACTCTTCGCACAGGCCGGCCTGCCCGCGGGTGTCTTCAACTATGTGAGCGGCCCGGGCAGCAGTGTGGGCCAGGAATTGCTCGACAACCCCGCAATTGATGGCTGGACCTTCACCGGCTCGGCCGAAGTGGGCACGCAAGTTGCGCGCAACGCCATGGCCGGCCGCTACCCGCGCCCCGCCATCATCGAAATGGGCGGCAAGAATCCCACCATCGTCACAGCCCAGGCGGACCTCGAAAAGGCGGCCACGGGCGTCGTGCGCTCCGCTTTTGGCCTCAGCGGACAAAAGTGCTCGGCCTGTTCGCGTGTCTATGTGCAGGAGGGCGTCTACGCTGCGTTCCTCGAAAAGCTGCTGGCCAAGACCGCGGCACTGCGCGTGGGCGACCCTCGCGCCCGCGACGCATTCATGGGCACTGTCATCGACAAGCACGCCTATGCCGACTTCCAGCGTTACGTGGGCCAGGCGCGCGCCGAAGGCCAGCTGCTCTTTGGCGGCGCCGTTCTCAACGATGGTCCCATGGCCAATGGCTACTACGCCCAGCCAACCGTCATCGCAGGTCTGGCCGAGGAGCACACCCTGGTCAAGTCGGAGCTCTTCCTGCCGATTCTCTTCATCGCACCCGTTGCAGACCTGGCTGAGGGACTGGCGCGCGCCAACGCCACCGACTACGGCCTCACCGCCGGCATTTTCAGCGAAGACGCCGACGAACAGCAGCGCTTCCTCGACACGATCGAGGCGGGCACAATTTACGTGAACCGCGCTGCCGGGGCTACCACCGGCGCATGGCCGGGTGTGCAGGCCTTTGGCGGCTGGAAGGGCAGCGGCTCCAGCGGCAAGGGCGTCGGCAGCTTCTACACACTGCCCCTCTACATGCACGAGCAGAGCCAGACGGTGATTGCCGCGTAGGCAACGCCCGTCTTGCCACATGCTGTGGACACCATATCGTCACCGCGACGGCCACCGATTTACATGCCATTTGCCCATGAGCGATGCAAGCACACCCGCAGCAGGCGTCCCGCCGGCCAAGACGGGCTCCTGGAAGCGCACTGCCCTCAACGCGGCCGTAGAGGCCGACAGCCGTTTCGACGCCCTGCGCCGCCGTTTCTACCAGCGCATGGGCGTCGAAACACCCTTCACCATATGCGCCTATATGGGCTATGGCGCGCTTGACGACAGCGGCAACGCCATTGTCAAGCTGCGCGGGCGTGTGCTGGCCGACCCGCCCGCGCAGCCGCCCCTTGAAAACGAAAGCGTCTGGGCGAATCTCCTCGCCACCTACCGCCGGCTGCAGAACACACAGGTGCCCGGCGCGCGCCTGCAGATTTCGCTGGGCGGCACAGACTTCGAAGCCGTAACCGACAGCGAAGGATACTACACCGCAGAATTTGCACCGGCGCAGGCCACGGCTTCCCCATGGCTCGCGGGCACGGTGCGGCTTCTCGAGCCGGCAGCCGCGCAGCCCATCACGACGCCGGTCCACGTCATCATTCCGCGCAGCGCCGATTTTGCCGTTGTCAGCGACATCGACGACACCATTCTGGTTTCGGACGCCACTCACTTGTTGCGGGCTGCGCGTCGCCTCTTTCTGCAGAGTGCGCGTAGCCGCCTCGCCTTCTCGGGCGTAGCCGATTTCTACGCGGCGTTGCAGCGCGGTGCAGGGCCCGCCTCCTTCAATCCCATCTTCTATCTCTCCGCCAGCCCATGGAATCTGTATGACCTCCTGACCGACTTTATGGCCTTCCACAACATCCCTCGGGGACCGATCTTGCTGCGCGACTTCGCGCGCCAGCAAGCGGCGCCGGCGGGCTACGCGCTACAAGGCGAATTGGGTGCGCACAAACTCCTCTACATCGAGCAGTTGCTGGCCGACTTTCCACGATTGCCCTTCGTGCTCATCGGCGATAGCGGCCAAATGGACCCCGAAGTCTATGCCGCGGTGGCTGAACGCCACCGCGACCGCATCCGCGCCATCTATATTCGCGATGTGGACCCCGGCGCTCAGAGTGCACGCGACATCGAGGTCCAGCAACTGAGCCGCGAACGAGCCGTGCGCGGTGTGCCCATGCTGCTTGTGGATGATTCGGCCGCCGCACTCGCGCATGCGGCGCAGCTCGGCCTGGTGCACGCCGCTGTCTGACGCCACGCCACGCGCTGCAAGACAAACAACAAAATGCCCGTCCGGAATACACCGGACGGGACCTTTGTTGTCTCGCAGAAAGGGGATAACACACGTCGAGCCCGCCCTCGGGGGAGGGGTCGCAGGAACATCAAGGCGCCGTGGGGAAACACCTTGTTATCCTGCAGCGCGCTCGACGCGTGCCTACTAATTGAATCGCAGCCTGCGGCCAATTCCTTCGCGCATTTCCGCACTTTTCCAAAATCTCGTGAAATTGCGAACAATCCGCAGACTGCTTGCGGGAGGACGCGCGCGGCGGCGCCATCAATCCGCCGCAGGGGCTGCGGCCGAGGGCCCCGGAACCGCAGCGCGCAGCGTCGTCCCCTGGCCTGGCGCAGACTCCAGCATGAAGTCGCCACCCAGCGCGCGCATGCGCTCCTCCATGCCCACAATGCCCAAATGGCCCGTGCGCGCCATCTCAACCCACGCCGAAGGCACTGCAAAGCCGACACCATCGTCCTTGACCGTTAGCTCAACGCGCGCGGGCGTACACTCCAGTCGAACCTGCACCGTTGCTGCCTGCGCGTGCCGCTGAATGTTGTAGATTGCCTGCTGGCAGACGCGGTAGATGGCAAGACTCACTTCATCATCAACCTCCGGTTCCTCCTCGGGCACGGCTACAACGAAAGAGAGATCAGGATTGCGCTCCTGCACCTGTTCGACGAGCCCGCTAATTGCTGCGGCGAGGCCAAACGTATCAAGCAAAGGTGGGCGCAAATCACCCGCGAAGTTGCGCAGCACGAAGTTCACGTCCTGCAGACGTTGGCGGATGTTCGCCAGTTCTTCGGCCACGGGGATGTTGTCCAGTTTGCGGCCCGCACGGGCAAGCTCAAAACCAATTGTCGCAAGCTCCTGCATGGGGCCGTCGTGCAGTTCATGCGCCAAACGCATGCGTTCCCCCTCCTGGCTGCGCGTGAGCAGTCGGCGAATCTCCTCGAGCTGAATTTCAGCCTGGAGTCGTTCTTCCCCCTCGCGCCGCAGCAGTGCGTTGGTCACGGCGAGCTGGCGCGTGCGCAGGTCAACTTCTCTCTCCAACTCTTCCTGCGCGCGACGAATCACTTCCTCTGCACGTTTCTTTTCCGTAATGTCCATCGCCACCCCCAACATGCGCGGTCCTGAGCCAAGCGTGTGCAAATGACCCACAAGTTCAATCCAGTGCTCTTCCTTTCCCGGTGCGTGGACGCGCATCGTGCGGCGGAACTCGCCGTCGCGCTGCGCCATGAGATCCAGCAGCGCGGCGTAGGCGGATATTGCGTCGTCAGGGTGCAGCCGTTCGCCAATACCCTCAATGGGGATGGCCATCTCTTCGGCACCTGTCTCGAATCCCAGGAATTCGCACAGCCGTCGGCTCATCACAATCGCTTCGCCCGCATCCCATTCCCACATCCCCAGCGCGCCACTGCGAATGGCCAGCCGCAACCGCTCTTCACTGAGCAGGAGCGCCTCCCTGATGCGCTCCTGCTCGGTTATGTCGAGCGAAACGCCGCCCACGCAGCGCTCACCCGTGGACGTACGCATGGGAAACTTCACCGCCAGCATGTGGTGCAGGCCGTCGGCCATTTGGATGAGTTCGCTAAATTGGCCCGGCCGACCGCTCTCCAGCACCTCCAGGTCGTGCGCCCGCAACACGCTCGTATCCAGACTGGGGAAGACATCGCTGTCGGTCTTGCCCAGCAACTCTGTGGACGACGCATTCGCTGCCAGCGCAGCAGCACGATTGACGTAGAGGAATTTGCCGTTTACATCCTTCATGTACGCCTGCGGGGGCATGTTTTCCATGAAGGCGGCAAAGCGCGTTTCGCTGGCAGCAAGCTGCTCCTCCAATCGTCTGCGTTCCGAGAAGTCTGCAAAGACGGCCACGCCACCGCGCACAGCGCCGCCCTCGTCATAAAGCGGTCGCGCGTTGCCGAAGAGCACAATCACGGTGCCGTCATCAAATACATGCTCAATCTCAACACCATTGACTTCAACGCCACCGCGCACCGCCCTCTGCATGGGCAGTTCGTCCGGTTCCGCCCGGTGCCCATTAATGCGTGCGTGGTAGTGCGTGGGCCGATCTGGCTCCTCTGAGCTCAGCGAAATATTGGCGCCGGGCGCCATACGCGTCAACTCCGTCGCCATGCGATTGCCCGAGATCTTTTCAGCGCGGGCGTCGTGCGCAAAGAAGACTGCCATGGGCAAAATATCGAGCAGTGTCTCCAGTTCCTGGGCGTGACGGACCACCTGCTGCTCTGCCGCCTTGCGGTCGTGGACATCGCGCACTGTACAAACCCACTCGCTTACCCCTCCGTCGTCATCCGCAATGGGGACAATCCGAATCTCGCACCAGCGCCACACCTGCCTCTCGGCCTCGCGAAAGCGCGCCTCGGCGCGCTGCATCAGGTTACTGCCCAGCGACGTGCGCACCGCGAACTCGACAGACGACCGATCGTCGGGATGCACGCAGTCGAGCCATCCGCCCTCCGCATAGTCTGGCCAGCGCTGCCCCGAAAATCGCTCCCAGGTCGGGGCCTTCTCAACGACGTGCCCACTGCCGACTGCCATGCGAAAGACACCCACCGAGGTCGACTGCACCAGGGTGCGATAGCGGCGCTCACTCGAGTGCAGCGCCTTCTGCAGCCGGTGTGTGGGGGTCACATCCAGCGCTGCGAGGTTGAGGCCAACCACTTCACCGTTATCGCCAAGCGTTGGCTCAAGCGTCATATCATAGACGATAACGCCACTGTCGGACTGCACGTCGCGGTTGATGGCGCGTATCCCTTTCCCCGTGCGCACAACTTCCGCCGCCCATGCGCGCATCCGGTCTGTCGCGGCCGAGGGAGCGTCGGCGCCTATGAGTCTGCCTACCAGCCGGTCCGGTTGTATCGCGTCAATGCTGCTATACACCCACTGATAGCGCAGCTCGCAGTCCAGCCGCGCCAGAATAATAGGCGTTCTCTCGAGAACAGTTCGGAAGTGCGCCGCGCTCTCATTCTGGGCAAAGACGGTTTCGTCATGGCCTCTCTGGGCTGCATCGGAACGCGCCACAGCCTCGGTGTGCAGCCGGCGCAGCGTGCGTTCCAGCCAATAGGGTGTCAGTTCAGCTCGTGCAACCCATTCAGATGCGCCGGCGTCCATGAGTACCTCATCGATGCCGCCTTCGGTGTCATCGCCAACAAATAGAATCGGTATCCTCTCGGCAAGGGCACGCACGGCGGTGATGGACTCATCCGACAGCCGCCCCGCCCAGTCAATCATCACGACGTCAACCGCATCAACGTGAATTACGCTCTCCTTCAGTGCATCAATGCGTTGTAGCGAGAGCTTGCAGCTGCGCCGGCCGGGCGTGCCACCAGGCAATTCAACCGGACCACCGTGATTGGCCAAATGCAGCACACGCAGCGGCTCAGCCTGCGCAGGCGCGCGGCCGGCTATTTTGTTTGGGTTGATCATTATTGTCATCCTGTTATGTCACGAAGATGCATTGCGCCACGGTCCGGTTGTCGGCAGGCGATGCAAGAACAACGGTCCAAACGTGTACGCGCAAATTCTACTGTTAACTTGCGAAAGGTCAAGACAGTGCCGCCGGCGCTGAAGCGCCAAAGGAGTCAACCCTTGACAGCGCCCGCAGTCAGCCCTTTGATGAACTGCTTGGCAAAGATCAGGTAGAGGACAAGCAGAGGCAATGCCGAGAGGGTGAGGACGGCGAGGATGTTTGTCCAATTGGTTTGGTATTGGCCGAAGAGCAGCGTGACGCCAAGCATCACCGTGCGCTGGCTCTCGGCGCGAATGAAAATCAGCGGGAACCACAGATCATTCCAAATAGGGATCAGGTTGAAGATCGCCACTGTGGCCAGCGCCGGACGCACAAGCGGCAGGATGACCGACCAGTAGATGCGCCACTCTGACGCGCCATCCACGTAAGCCGCGTCGCGCAGTTCCCCCGGCACACCGCGAATGAATTCGGTGAGCACAAAGGTCGCAATCGGCAGGCTCATGGCCACATAAACGGGCAACAGGCTGAGCACGTTATCCGTCAGCCCGAGCCGCTGCACAATCTGAAAGAGGTTGATTGTGCCCAGACGAATGGGAATCATCAGCCCGGCGATGAAGAATACGTAGGCCAGCCGCGACCAGCGCGAGTTCCACGACGCCAGCGCGTAGGCAGCCAGCGAGCCGAGAAAGAGCACCAGCACCAGCGCCAGCAGCGTGATGAAGAGCGAATTGCGGAAGTAGATGTCAAAGCGTCCCGCACTCCATGCGTTGGTGTACCCTTCAAAGGTAATCGTCCTGGGCAGCCCAAACGGGCTCTTGAAGATGTCAAGGCGCGGCTTCACCGAGTTGATCACCATCGTCCAGATCGGGAAGAGGACGACCAGACACCACACAATCAGGATGGCATGTTTTGCAAACGCCGCGGCGCCGAATTTGCGCATGAAGAAGTTCCTGCTGAATAAAGATGGTGGTGGCCCAAATGTCGCATCTCGCAAATGCGCGGCCATTTCGTAGCGGCTGCTTCAGCT
>CAYJNV010000128.1:0-11473 GCA_964370975.1 uncultured Caldilineaceae bacterium
GAGAACAGCAACAACAGAACTCCAGAAACGAGAACCTAAGCATGGTCGTTTCTGGAGTCCTGTTGTTGCTGTTCTCTGTGTTTCTCGGCTTTTCTCTGTGACCTCTGTGTCGGCTTTTGCTTTTACCCCTTGACCGAACCGGCCAGCAGGCCGCGCACAAAGAAGCGCTGCAGCGACAGGAAGACCACCAACGGCAGAATCATCGACACAAACGCGCCCGCTGTGAGCAGGTGCCAGTCGTTCCCGCGTGAGCCGGTGATCTCCACCAGTTGCATCGTCAATACCTGATTGGTCTTTGAGCCACCCAGGAAGATCAGCGCCACCAGATAGTCATTCCACACCCACAGGAACTGGAAGATAGCAAACGATGCCAGCGCAGGCACCGACAGCGGCAGCACCAAACGCGTGAAGATCGTGAAGTGCGTCGCACCGTCGAGGAAGGCCGACTCGAACAGGTCGCGCGGCAGTTGCGAGATGTAGTTGAACAAGAGATACGTTGCCAGCGGCAACCCAAACCCCGTATGCGCCAGCCATATGCCCAGGAAGGTGCCGTTGAGCGACAGCGCCACGTAATCCCTCAGTATGGGCACGAGCGCAATTTGCAGCGGCACCACCAAGAGCGCCACCACCATCATGAAGAGAATGCGACGGCCGGGGAAGCGCATCCATGCAAAGCCGTAGGCTGCAAAGGCCGCAATCAGAATCGGGATGACGGTGGCAGGGATTGTGACTGCGAGGCTGTTGAGGAACGCACCCGAGAGATTGTCTCCCAACTCCACACTCGTGGTGCCGTCGGGGTTTGTCACTTCGTAGCGCTTGCCCGAGAGCACCTGCCGGTAATTGTCCAGCGTGAAGTCGGTGTTCATCGTCCACACGCGCTTCTCAACCTCAATTGTGCCGCGCCGCCGGTTGCCCGACCAGCGCACACGCGTGCCGTTGTCCGCCTCGTAGCCGGCGCGCAAGTCGGCGAATGGCGCCTGCACCCCCTCAAGCACTGGGTCAATTGAACTCAGGTCAATTGGGTCTTCGGTGTTGAGTTCCCTCGGTATTTGGTAGGTTGCCACCTGCTCCCAGGCGCGGTGCGGGAATATCGTCCACCAGCCCGTGGTCTGAATCTCGAAGCGGTCGCGCACCGAAGAGACGAGCAATCCAAACGTGGGGATTGTCCACAGAATCACAATCAGCGCCAGCGTGAAGTTGACAAGGAAGAGGCCCCAATTGCGCTTGCGGCGGGGGCGAGTTTGGCTGACAGGTGCGGCAGCGGCCATTAGAACGCCTCCCTTTCACCAAATGAGCGCAGGTTGTAGATCATGACGGGGATGACGGCAACGAGCAGAACGACGGCAATCGCCGATCCATAGCCAAAGTTGCGGTAGGTGGAGTATTGACGGTAAAACTCCGTGGCAATTACTTGTGTGCCGTACTGCCCTCCCGTCATCACCCACACAACATCGAAAATCTTGAGTGTGAAGATGATTACGGTCGTGCTTACGGTGACTACCGTGCCGCGTATGGAGGGCAGCATGATGCGCGAGAAGACTTGCCACTCGTTTGCGCCATCGACGCGCGACGCCTCGATTTGCTCGGCGGGGATACCCTTGATAGCCGCCGAGAAGAGCGTCATCGCATAGCCCGCCTGCAGCCACACGACGATCACAATCAGGAAGAGGTTGTTCCACGGCCAGGCAATTGCAGTCCACGCGCGTGGCTGGCCACCGAAGCCTGCGACCAGCGCGTTGAGCAGGCCGATCTGGGGGTCATTGACATCCTTTACCTCGTACACGAAGTTCCAGATGATGCCTGCGCCCACCATCGAGATGGCCATGGGCAGGAAAATCGCCGTCTTGCCCAGGCGGTCATAGCTGCTGCGGTCGGCCAGCACAGCGACCAGCAATCCCACGACAATTGTGAGTGTTGCACCAATCACCATCCAGAGCAGGTTGTTGACAAACGCCAGCCGCATGGAGCGTTCAGTAAAGACCGAAGCATAATTGGCGAACCAGACAAATGCGTCATTGTTACGGTCGTGCAGGCTCATCCAGAAGGTGCGTACGGTGGGCAGCGCCAGGTACCAAATAAGGATGGCGACCGCCGGTCCCACAAAGACAAAGGGTTGGATGGCCTGTGAATAGCGGGTGGGCAGGCTTTGCACAGCCCAGTTGGCAATGAGGTAGAGAACGAGCACGCCACCGACACCCCACACAATGGCCACCAACGTGATAAGCCACTTGGGTGCGTCGCTGTCGCGCAGAAAGATGAAGCCCCAATACAGGCCCACAAAGGTAACAATGGGAATGGCCACGGAGATCAGGATGCGGCCAATGCCTGTAGTGAGGGATTCGACGATGCCCGGTTTTTGCTGCGCCGGCTGAGGCGTGACGCTCATGCAAGGTCTCCTCGAGGCGAATGATTAGGTTGGTTGGCTGGACGGAGCGACTTCCAAATCTACTGCGGGGAGTGTGGGCGGCAAAGCGCCGCCACAAAATAGAAGGGGCAGAGCAGCGCACCTGCCGCCCTGCCCCTCTGCTACGTGCTCAACTCTCGGCCTGCACGGATGCAGCGCCGGTCAATGCCTATTCGGGCCAGGAGTCGTCAATTTCCTTGAGCGCTGTCTCCAGGTCCACGGTGCCTGCCGCCCAACTGGTCATACCGGTCCAGAAGGTGCCGGCACCCACTTCGCCGGGCATGAGGTCGGACGCGTCAAAACGCACGGAAGTGGCCGAATTGGCAAGCTCGGCGATGCTCCGCTCGAGGTCGTCACCGTACCACTCAAGCTGGACATCTTTCTGGGTGGCGAGTGTGCCGCCCTGCTCGAGCCATGCCTTGAGGGACTCACCGCGTGTGAAGTATTCCATGACGGCGCGCACTTCGGGGCGATCGTTGAACATCGCGTAGATGTCGCCGGCCACGAGGAAAGGCTTGCCATACTGCTCGTCAATGCCCGGGAAGTAGAAGACGTCGTAGTCAACGCCGGCCTTCAGTTCACCTGGGAAGAAGGAGGTGATGAAGTTGCCCTGCTTGTGCATCCAGCACTTGGGCGGATCCTCAAACATGGGGGCGGGCGCGTCGCCGAAGTTCGTCGAAACGATGGCGTCACGGCCACCATAGACGTAATCGGCGTTCAGCCACACTTCGCCCAGCTTCTCCGCCGCGTTCGTCACTTCAGGCGAGCTGAACTTGAGCTCACCGGTGACCCACTTGTCGTAATTCTCAAGCGAAGTCGTTCGCAGCATGAACTCTTCCATCCAGTCGGTGGCCGGCCAACCAGTGGCTGCGCCCGACTCAATGCCGACGCACCACGGGGTGTCGCCGTCAGAGACGATGGTGTCCATCAGTGTCTGCATCTCGTCCCAGGTGGTTGGGATCTCATAGCCGGCCTCGTCCCATGCAACCTTGGGATACCAGACAAGGCTCTTGCCGTTGAATCGCGTCCACACGCCTGCGGTGATGGGGCCGTCGGCGCCTTCCATCTGCGCCATGTCGATCCAGCTCTGCAGGTACTGCTGCTGCAGATACTCCTCAGGCATGAAGCTGCTGACATCGATCACCTTGCCGGCAGCGGCCAGGTTGGCCAGCAGGCCGGGCTGCGGGAAGTCGGCAATATCGGGCGCGTCACCGGCGTCAACACGGGTGTTGATGCTGGCCTCGAAGCCCTTGCCGCCAATGTATTGAATGTCGATGCCGGTGGCATCTTCCAGGGCCTTGACGGAATCCTCAAACTTGCGCGCGTCGGCGTCGGCGAAGGGGCCGTCCATGATGACGACCTTGCCCTTGAAGTCACCGGCCATCGCCTGTTCAAGCGCGCCGCCCGCGATCATCGGGGTTTCGCTCATGGCTGCGGCGGTCACGGCCGCGGTCTCGGTCACGGCCGCAGCTTCCGTCACGGCAGCAGTCTCCGTCACGGCAGCAGTCTCCGTCACGGCAGCAGTCTCCGTCACGGCAGCGGTTTCCGCAGGTGCTTCCACGGCCGCTGGCGCTTCGGTGGGGGCCGCAGGGGCCTCGGTGGGTGCCGCCGGTGCTTCGGTTGCTGCCGCAGGAGCTGCCGGAACCGCTGTCGGTTCGTCATTCCCGCCCCGCCCGCATGCGCCCAGTACAAGGGCGATCACGCCGAGCAGGCTGAGCAGCGTCATTATTTTACGCGTCATACCTTCTCCTTTTCTCTGTCTGAACTACGTGGAGATGCTCTGACTTGGTGACTACGTCAAACCATCGGTCAGGAAAGCGGAAATACGGCCTTGGAGAGCGCGCAATGTGTGCCGGACAAGATGCCCGCAGTGAACGCAGCCGCAACCGGTGAAACCTGTGTAGGGATATAATACCAACTTTGTGAACGTGACTCTAGGATAAGGACAAGCCGCGAATTTGTCAACCTCGCCCGCGTACCCTGCCCGGCGCCTCGCGAAAGTCAGGAATGCGGCGGGGAAGGGCGCTAACTGCACCTCACCCCCGAACGCGGCATTGTGGAGGCGAGGGTCGCCGACTGGTCGGAACAATTGCGCCGCACCGCTAACGCGACCTACGTCGCCGGCGGGTAGCTTTGCACGGCAATGCCGCGCGCGCGCAGCTGGTTGCGCAATCCGTCGCTGTTGGGCGAATCGCCAACGACTGTCACCACGTCGCATTGCAGCGCCTCGGCGAAGTCTGTGCCCGCCACCGCCCGCTCGGCTGCGGCGTAGCTCAGCACATCCGACAATGCGCCGCCCGTCAACTGTGCATCGCCAATGTAGACGTAGTGGCGCGCCGCTATCGCTGCAACCGGTTGAACCGCCGCGGGCACTGGTTCGGCGCGCAGCGGCAGCACCTGGTTGGCCTGCGTGGGCGCGCTGCGCGGGCGGAATGTCACCCACATCGCCTCCAGCCCCTTGAGTTCTACATCAGTCCACACCCCCAACCCCTCGGGCTCGATCATGTACGCGCCCGGCCCCAGTGGCGAGAACTCGACGGAGCAAGGCCCCTGCGCAACGCCGCCCTGCCCTGCGCCGCTGCCTGTGCGCTTCATCATCCCTTCCCAGTCTTCCTTCCAGATGAAGACCGGCACATCCTTCAACCCTTCCACCTCCACGCGCACGACGCTGTAGCCAGGCATCGACTCGCCGCGCGTTACTTCGACCTCCCACGAGGAAGCCAGCGGCGCAAAGAGTACCTCGTAGCCGCGCGCATCACTCACCAACAAGTCGCCCTGTTCGTAGCCTCCCTCAACCGTAAGCGTATACTCGCCCGACGCCAGCGCCTCAAAGCGCACAGTATCGTCCAGTCCCACGGCAGCGCGCTGCTCGTTGCCCACCGCGTCGACCAGGCGCGCGAGGCGTCCCGCCGCGCCCGGTAAATGGCCCAGAATGACACCGCCACCGCTCTGCGTCGCCAGGGTCGGTCCGCGCCGCTGCATGGGCAGCAGCAGGTCCACCTCCACCTGATTTACACCATCGAGCGCAATGTCCTGACGCTGTGCGGCGGCCTCATGGCCCACAACCTCAAGAGTGTAGTTGCCGCCGGCGAGGCGGTCAAAGCGAAATGAGCCGTCAGGCTGCAAGGGTTGTTCGAGGGCGTTGGCGGCGGCATCCACAAGGCGTACTTGGGGTGCGCTGGACTGTTCCGCAAGCCCAATCACGCGCCCGGTAATGGAGGAGAGCGCCGCCGGCGCAGGCTGGTCGGCGTCGTTGAGGCTGAAGTCAACCAGGGGCACCCGCCGCCGGTCCACGGTGACGCGCGCCTCCAGTTCCACAGGCTTGCCCACATCATCCAGAACGTTCGTGACAGTTACGATGTAGAGACCATTTTCGAGCCCGTCGAACTGGCACATGTCGACGGGAAGTCCCTGCGCGTTGCCGGTCAACTGCGGCGGAATCGTGCCGCCAACGCCGTACAGATGCACGGCCGCGCCCGTATATTCCTGCACGCGCACGCGGATCGCGCCCACCGCGGGCGTCGGGTCGGCGGTGGTCACCACATGGCCCCAGCCACTCACCGCCATCTCCAGCTCCACCTGATTGCGGCCGTCGAGAATCACGCTCTCGACGCGACTGCCTGCGGGCGTCACCTGCAGCGAATAGGCGCCGGGCGGCAAATCCACAAAGCGAAACGCGCCGTCTTCGCGTGCAGTCGCCAGATATTCCTCGCCTTCGCCGGCGCGCAGCAGCCGGAGCGACGCACCCGCACCGCCGCGCACCCGCCCCTGCACCAGGCTGCGGCTGACAACTTCGGTGGGTATGCCCACGTCCACGTTGACGACCATTTCCGGCTGGTCGGCGTTCAACGAGACGGGCTGACGCACGTCGTAGCCCTCCACACGCAGCGTGTATTCGCCGGGCGCAAGCTCGCCCAGGAGATAGCGATTGTTGGGGTCGACCAATGTACTTGCCACCTGAATGCCCTCACGCTCGAGGATGAGTGTGGGCCGTTCGGGCGCGCCGGCGCGCCGGTCGAGGATGGCGCCGCGCAGCGCCAGCAACGGGCCGCCGCCGGTTGCCCCCTGCCATTTGCGCACACTCTTGGGCTCGGCGCGCAGAGCGCGCACAATGGGCAGGCTGCCGCCCGGCCAACGGCTGCTGTACCAGGCGAACTTCTCCCACCACGCGCTGTTGCCGCCCAATTGCTGGTTGGCGATGACGGAAAAGGCGGCGCAGAAGTAGTAGTCGGGCGCGGCCGGGAAGCGGGTACTTGTGCCCATCAGCGTGCGGCAAAGCTCAAGCGTTTGTGCCATGTGCAGGTTGGGCGTTGCCGCGGGATAGCGCGCGTCGCTGTCGTCGCCCACCACGTAGCCGCTCTCCGTCGCCAGAATGGGAATGCTGCGCCCCAGGTGGTGGCGGTTGCGCGCGTCGTAATGCTGGTAGGCAAGCCAGCCGGCGTGATCGTCGCGCAGGGTCGCGCCCGGCGCGCAGCGGTCCATGCGCAGGCGGTTGACCTCGGCCAGGGTGCGCCCCCGCCACGCGTTCTCGTCCCACGCCTCGTCCGCAACGGTGCGATAGAAGCGCTCGGTGAACGCGGCCCCTTCCTGATTGCCAATGTCAAATGGATAGTCAATCGGCCGGTTGCGGGCGTAATTGTGGATGGCCTGCCAGACGGGCCCATCAAACAAGTCCTTGCGGCCCAGCGCTACAATCTTGCCCACAAGGTCCCAGGTGCTGCCCACGGAGAGCGCGGGCAAGGCGGGCATGCCACCCCGCTCGAGGATCGCCTCCATGTTGACGATTGAATCCTCGGCGACAAGTTCCATCCCGTTGGAGGGGACGCGACCACCCTTCCACTCTGAATCGCGGTCAGGCTCGCTGTTGAACTCGAAGTAGCGAACGCCCACTCGTACAAATGAATCCACGAAGACGATTTCGCGCAGGCTCAGCCGTCCAGGGTTGGGGGTGGGACGGAAGAGGCGCACGATGGGCATGAAGCCTTCGGCAAGTAGCATCTCCGCAAAATCCAGCGCGCCGTCATGGTTATAAATTTTGACCCACTTGACGCCCAGCGCGCGCAATTCGGGGATCCAAACCTCGCGCAGCTTGGCCATGCCCACCGCGGCGGCATAGCCGGGTGCCCAGTGAATGCCGATGCCGGTGTCGTTAGCAGGGCGCGGATACTCGTGTAGTTCCATGGGGCGCTCTCTAAATCGTGGGACGGGTCGTTGTCGCTGTGTGCATATACGGCTGGTGCATTGTAGTATAGCAGGAACCGGCGATCATCTGAAAGCGTTAGGCAAATTAGGTGCGACTTCTCCGGTCGACCGTGATCCCTTTGCTGCCCCACTGTACTCCCTTCCCCACGGCCGCCCAGCCCAGGTCGGCCACCTGACTGGAACGCTCAATTTTGGCGTTTCCGGCCGCGCGCGACGGCTGCCGGAACTGGCAAATTCAGCACTATTCGTTGCAGGGCCTCGAGCGTCTTCCACCTCGACCACGTCAGGTTTGTCCATCACAATACTGCGTCAAACGGTGTCCTTTCCTCCATCCCCCATGGTTAGGAGTACTCTCCGTGGACTCCAGCAAGACGGCGACTCGCCCTTTGCGTTTGCTTGTACTCTTCATCATCCTGTCTGCTCTCATCTGGTTTGTTCTTACAGTGAGTATCGAGGTCAACTATGTGCGTGCCACCGCGCCGAGCTTGCCCGGCGATCCAGGCATGGACGTGGCATCACGGCCCGAAGATTTGACGCGCGCTGATGTGCCCGCCGCCACGCACCCGGCAGAAGAGAGTGCGCCACGCGCAGCACGGAGCGTGGCTGCGGTAGGTCGGCCAGACTCGGCGGCCTCCGAGGCCGATCTGATCTCCGATAATGCAGAAACCCAGATACCCGAACGTACCGCCGCCTACGCGCCGGAAGGCGCTCCTACCTACACGCAGGTCGTGGCCGACGGCGCGAACACCTGCGCGCTAACGAGCGCGGGCGCCGTCCGCTGCTGGGGAATCAACACCTTTGGACAACTGGGCGACGGCTCAACCGTTACGCGCAGCGCGCCTGTCGCCCCCGCAGTTGATATCGGCCACGTTGTCGCCCTCGACGCCAGCAACCGTGGCGTCATGGCGTTCACAGATGACGGCAAGCTCTGGCAGTGGGGCATGGCGGGGATATTCAGCGGCAATGCGACACCTGCGCAGTATACGGGTTTTCGGGGCAAAGCAAGTGAAATCTCGCTGAGCTCCACGCACTTCTGCGCGTTGATCAAGGGCGAGCCATTCTGCTACGGCAATAACTTCCAGGGCGCCCTGGGTGACGGCACCACCAATCTGCCGGAAGCGCCCGTGCGCGTGATTGGCCTTGATGAGCCGGTTGAGCACATTTCGACGGGCGCCAACTATACATGTGCCGTGCTGCAGTCGGGCTACATCAAGTGCTGGGGCGCGAACTGGACCGGCAACCTTGGCAACGGCAAAACCGAGGCTAGTCTCACACCTGTCTTTGTGCGCGGTTTGTCGGGGCGAGCGGTGGACGTTGAGGTCAACGACTGGTTCGCATGCGCGTTGCTGGAAAGTGGCGGCGTTGAGTGCTGGGGTGGCATGCAAACCAATCAGACGCATGCCGCACCCGTTGACGGCCTCCGCGTCCCCGCCGACTTCCTTTCCGTGGGCCGCACATCTGCCTGTGCAGTCAGCACCGGCGCAGTGCAGTGTTGGGGCGAAAACGCCTTTGGCCAATTGGGTCTACCCGCGTCGCAAGCGGTGTGGCACGCCGTCGATGTGGCGCTGCCCGGCAAGGCAGTGGACGTGGCCGTTGGCGAAGAGCATGGCTGTGCCACCCTCGACGACGGCGCCATTCACTGCTGGGGCAGCGACAGGCGGGGCCAGTTGGGGCGCGGCACCCAGGTTGAGCGCGCGGTGCCGGTGGCTGTAGCCCAGCCTCTTGCTGCGACCCAGGTCGCGGTTGGCGGCTCAAACCGATCTGCCGAGTCCTTCACCTGCGCCATCTATGGCACAGAGCGCGGATTGCGCTGCTGGGGCGCGTCGCGCAGTGGGGCACTTGGCCTGGGAGAAGAAACGCGTTCAGCTGCGCTGCCGACGGTCGTGCCCGGCCTCGAGTCCGGCGTAGCCCAGGTGGCAACAGGCAGCGCACATACATGTGCAATCACCGACGATGGTGCAACCTACTGCTGGGGCGCGGGCGAGCGCGGCCAACTGGGAACCGGCCGCTACGACATGGCCTCTTCTCCGCAACGCGTCACCATTCCAGGCGCAAAGGCCAAACAGATCATTGCCGGAGACGCGTTCACCTGTGTCTTGCTCGAGGCCGGCAGCGTCCGCTGCTGGGGCGAAATCGTCTCCGCAACCGACGATAGCGCAGGCTGTGACGCCTCGGCGCTGCCTCTCTTGCCCGAGGGTCTCTGGTTCGGCGTCGCCCATATCTATGCGGGCAGTCGCCATGCCTGCGCGCTTATGGAGATGGGCGATGTGCGCTGCTGGGGCCAGAATCAGTCGGGACAGGTGGGCAACGGCGAAACGAGTCAGCACTTGCTTGCGCCGGTGCGTATCGACCTCACCGAATCGCCCGTGATGCTCGCCCTGGGGGACACCTTCTCCTGTGCGCTCATGCCCAGCCATGACGTGGCATGTTGGGGTGACAATCGCAGCGGGTGGATGACACGGGGCGACGCGCCATCCATGCTGCTCAAGCCAACGATTGTAGGTGGACTGCCCACGCAACTGCAGTCCATCGCTGCAGGTGGCGGCACATTCTGCACCGTCAGCAGCGAGGGCGGCCTTGCCTGTCTGGGCGATAATCTGTATGGCAATCTGGGGCGCGGCTTTGCCGGCAGGACGTCCACACGCAGTGCGAGCACCGCAGGCATGGAGGCAGGCGTTGCATCCGTCAGCGTGGGAGAGACGCACACCTGCGCAATTCTCGACGGTGGCGGGCTCTGGTGCTGGGGCAGTGATGGCGATGGCGAACTGGGCGTCGGCATCGAGACGTTCGCACAGCCGGCGAGCCCGGTCGCCGCAGCGCCACTCTCAACGATGCATATCAACGCCACGACTGCTGCACCGGGTTCGATCCTTACGGCGAGCGGTTTCAGTTTTGCGCCAAACCAACCGATTGACCTCCTTGTCAACGGCACGCAATTGACTGCAACTGCACCACTTGCGGCCAACCCGGCAGGCGCGCTTTCGCTGTACATTGACACAACCGGTGCGCAACCCGGCCGCTACGCACTGACGCTGGCGACACACGAGATCGAATCACGCGCACCAGTGATCACGGGCGTTACGCTCATTCTGACCACGACTGCGCCGCTCGTCGCGCAGCAAGGGCGCGGGTTGCCTATCGTCACCATCGGCGGCGCCGGCAATCTTCCTGACGCGAACGTCGTCCTCGACCCGGCGCCCCCAGCCGCGGCCGAGCAGACAATCCGGCTCGCCATCAAGCCCGGCGCCAACATCCGCAGCACACCCAACGGCAGCGTCCTGCACAAAGCCACTGCGCAGACTACGCTTGCGTATGACGCCGCGGCCGCCCGCGCCATCAAACTCCCCGTCGAGGTCACCGTCGACGGCGCACCCGGAGACATAGCGCTGATGGGAACGACTGAAGGCAACTACAGTTGGGTTCCCGTGCAGATGGATGGTTCGACGGCATGGGTGGGCAATGTCGTGATTTTGGGTGCGGCCCTGGAGTAACGTGTTGCGTGTCGGCAGCATACAGCGGCCTGTCCCAGTTCTTCTCCAGAAATTCAGAACAGGCGAACAAGACGCGGCGCAGCAGCGAGGCTTCCGAATTTGGAAGCCTCGCTGCTTCGCCGTCAGACCGTCGACGCGATACTTCCGTCACGTTCACGACGCAGCGTCGCCCTTCACTTGACGCCCGGCTACCCCATCTTGCTGCCGCGCCGCTCTTGGGTTATCGTATGCTGCAGCGCTGCGTGAGCGGCGCCCGCTCCTCAACAACTCCGGCCACAGGTCGGTCGTTTTTCGGCTAAGGTAACTTCAATGCAACTTGTGCAGTCTGCTGCCGACCGCATCCTTCATAACGTGCGCACGGTCATCGTGGGCAAGG
>CAYJNV010000129.1:0-8896 GCA_964370975.1 uncultured Caldilineaceae bacterium
ATTGCCGCACACGCAACCTATGCGGACTATGACAGCATCCCCTACCCCAGCATTACCCATCACGCCACCAACCCGCTGCGCACCGCCGCGCTCGCTCGCCTGCTCGGCATGGAGCCCGCCGCGCCCAACCGCTGTCGCGTCCTCGACATTGGCTGCGCCACGGGTTCAAATATCATGGCCATGGCTGCCCTCAACCCAGACAGCGAATATGTGGGCGTCGACCTCTCCCAGGTGCAAATCGCCTATGGGCGCAAAGTGGCCGCAGATACGGGCTTGTCCAATGTGACCCTCCACGCCATCGACCTGGCCGCAATTGACGAGAGTTTCGGCACATTCGACTACATCATCGCCCACGGCCTCTACTCGTGGATTCCAGCCGAAGCGCGCGACGGCTTGATGCGCGTTTGCCGCGACCACCTTGCGCCCAACGGCGTCGCCTACATCAGTTACAACACCTTCCCCGGCTGGCACACCTTCCTCGCCTACCGCGAAATGGTGCTCTATCGCACCATGCACCTCACCCAGCCGCGTGCCCGCATCGAGGCCGCCAGGGATTTCTTCAAGTTTCTCCACGCCGCCTGGCCTGCCAATACGAACTACCACGGCACCTTCCTGCACGGCATTCTCAACCAACTCGACCGCGACGCAGACCTGCTTGGCGACGAGCGCGACTCCTACATCTTCCATGAGTACCTCGAGTCGGTCAACGACCCCGTTTATGTTCACCAATTCCTTGCCCATGCCGAAGCGCACGATCTCCAGTATCTGTGCGATGCCGACTTGCACCTCGATTTCACCAACGGCTTTGAGCCGGGCGTGGCCGATACAATTGACGCGATGGCGAGCGATCTGGCCGACTACCAGCAGTACATGGATGACGTGCGCATGCGCGCCTTCCGGCGCACGCTGCTGTGCCACAAGCATCAGGAACTGGGGCGCGCTCTGCGTGTTGACAGACTGCGCGGCCTTTATATGGGAACTTCATTGCGCCCGCCCGCCGACGCACCACCCCTCAGCGGCGACGCGCGCGAGGCCTTTGACGCCGGCGACGGCATCGTTTTCACCACCAACCACCCGCTCACCAAGGCAGCGCTGCGGCTCATGCGCAACCGCTATCCCCAAACATTTCGCCTCGAAGAACTCGTGCGCGAGGGTGCCGCCCTCCTTGTCGAGGCAGAGCCGCAGCCGGGTGAAGCGCCGCGCAAGCCCGTGGCTGGGTCGGATGTGGCGGAACTGGGGGCCAACCTCCTCAGGATGATCTCGTCCTATTCGGCCATGCTTGAAATCTGGGCGCTGCCGGCACCGTGGGCGGTGACGCCCGGCGACCGCCCTCGCCTCTGCCGCTGGGCGCGCCACGAATTGCGCTCGTCGCCCTTTGTCACAAATCTGCGCCACGAGCGCGTGCGGCTAGACCCGCTCGAAATGGCCGTGGCGCGCCTTCTCGACGGCACCCGCAGCGCTGCCGACATCTGTGCCGCGCTCGCGCCGGCCGTGCGCAGCGGCGAACTTGCCCTGCACGACGAAACCACTCGCCATGGCGAAGGCACGCCCGACGGCGAAGGCACGCCCGACGGCGAAGGCACGGTGGCCAAACCACCCGCCGCCGAGTCCGAGACGCTGCTCGCCAAGGCAGTCGCCGAGCGCCTCTTCCTCCTCACCGTCTACGGCCTCATTGAGCCGGACGTTGTGTAGGCCACGTCTCCGACGTGGCGACGTTGCCTTGCTTCCATCTCGATTCCGACGAAACGCGGCCAGGGTGAGCTGCGGTGGCATCCCGCGCGGGCTGTTGAGATGCAGCGATAGAGCAGCGCCTTCGCCCCCTCGTCTCTTGCGCGTGTTATAATGGCCCGGTTCGCCAACTTCACAAGGAGCCAGACTTGTTTCGCAAACTGTTCGGCAAAGCCGAAGAAAAGACACAGGACGAAGTCCGGCTTGAAGAGAGCCTGCAGAAGACACGTAACACCTTCTTTGGCCGCGTCTCGACAATCTTCCAGGCCAATGAAATCACCGATGAGCTGTGGGACGAGCTTGAGGAAGCGCTTGTCATGGCCGACGTGGGCCTGGCCGCCAGTGAAGATCTCGTCGATGCTACGCGCGAGCGCGTGCGCGTTGACGGCATCAAGGCCACGCGCGATGCCTACACCGTGCTCAAGCAGGAGATGGTCCGCCTTCTGCGCGCCGACGAGCCTCTGCACATTGATGAAGCGCGCCTGCTTACCGTCGTCCTGCTGGTGGGCGTCAATGGTTCAGGCAAGACGACAAGCATAGGCAAAATGGCCTATTGGTACAAGCAGCGCGGGCGCAAGGTCCTCCTTGGCGCAGCCGACACATTCCGCGCCGCGGCCATCGATCAACTCAAGGTGTGGGGCGATCGCGCCGGCGTCGAAGTCATTGCCCATGAGCCCGGCGCAGACCCCGGCGCCGTCATCTTTGACGCGATCCGCGCTAGCCAGGAGAGCCGCCAGGCTGACCTGTTGCTGGTGGACACTGCGGGCCGCCTGCAAACCAAGTTCAACCTCATGAAGGAACTGGAGAAGGTTAAGCGCGTGGCCGGCAAACAGGTGCACCGCGCCCCCCACGAGGTGCTGCTCGTGCTCGATGCCTCCACCGGCCAGAATGCAATCGCCCAGGCCAAGGCCTTCCAGGAGAGCGCGGGCGTCACAGGCATCGTCCTCACCAAGCTCGACGGCACCAGCAAGGGCGGCGCCGTCCTCAACATCAAGAAGGAACTCGGCGTGCCCGTGCGCTTTGTGGGCACTGGCGAGAAGATTGGCGACTTTGCGCTTTTCGACCCGGTTGCATTCGTCGAGGGCGTGCTGGGCAACGGCCAGTAGAAGGAGTAGACATGACAAGCAAGCAACGTCCTCCCGCAGACGCAAGCGGCTTTCCACCGAAGATGGGCGCACCTGCGCGGCGCGCGCTCGAAAACGCCGGCTATACGCAGCTGGGCCAACTCGCGGGCGTGAGCGAAGCCCAGTTGTTCAAGCTGCACGGCATGGGTCCCAAGGCAATGAGCATGCTGCGTGACGCCCTCGCCGCCAAGGGACTCGCGCTCAGCGCCTAAGTCAACCCGCAATCCACGACCAGCAAGGTATCCAGGACCATCATGAGCGACCTCCAAGCCCGCCTCAACACCCTGATCAATCGCGTTGACTCGATCCGGGGGCGGCTTTGACATCCCAGCCAAAGCCGAACGCGTCGCCGCGCTCGAGGCAGACACATCCGGCCCCGACTTCTGGAACGACCAGCAGGCGGCGCAGAAGGCGATGCAGGAACTGAGCACACTCCGCATACAAGTGGACGAGTGGGACATCCTGCGCCAGCGTGTGGTGGATGCGCTGGAGCTTCTCGAAATGGCCGACGAGGACCCCGCCCTGCTCACGGAGCTCGACGCCGAGGCCACCTCTCTCGAGGAGGGCTTCGAGCAGCGCGAGTTTGCGCTCGCACTCAGCGGCCCCTACGACGCCGGCGCAGGCATCTTCTCGATTCATGCCGGCGCAGGCGGCACCGAAGCACAGGATTGGGCCGCCATGCTCCTGCGCATGTACCTACGCTGGGCCGAGCGGCGCAACTTCAAGACGCACATTACCGACATGACCGAGGGCGAAGAGGCGGGCATCAAGAGCGTGACCGTCGAGGTGGACGGCCCCTTTGCCTACGGCTACCTGCGCTCCGAGCGCGGCACCCACCGCCTCGTTCGCCTCAGCCCCTACGACTCGGCCAACCGCAGGCACACTTCCTTCGCCAAGGTGGAGGTGCTGCCCGCGCTTGACGAAGACATCGATATCCAGATTGACCCCGGCGAAATCGAGATCGAGGTCTACCTGAGCAGCGGCGCCGGCGGCCAGAATGTGCAGAAGAACCAGACCGCCGTACGGATTCGCCACCTGGCCACCGGTCTGATTGTCACCTCGCAGAATGAGCGCAGCCAGTCGCAGAACCGTGAAATGGCCATGAAGGTGCTGCGCGGCAAGCTTTACGACATCGAGCAGAACAGGATCGACGCAGAGAAGGCCGCGCTCAGAGGGCAGGTGGTGGACGCCAATTTCGGCAGCCAGATCCGCTCATATGTCCTCCATCCCTACCAGATGGTGAAGGACCTGCGCACCGACGTCGAGACCGGCAATACCCAGGCCGTGCTCGACGGCGACCTGGACGCATTCATGCAGGCATGGCTCAAGCAAAACCTCGGCGACGCGTAGGTCACGTCTCCGACGTGACGCCCTAAACTAGCCCATTCACAGCGAGGCTTCCGAAAACGGAAGCCTCGCTGTGTTTCCACCTCTCGAGTAATCGCGACATACACAAACACACATTTGCGTTGCGTGCCAGTCGCTGTGCGAATGAACACGCGCGCCGTGCCTCTTTCCCCCAGCGTGACCACTTATCCCCAGCTCCCGAGAGTGGGGATAAGTGCGGCGCTGCTGCGCCATCTTTGTCAAGGTTTGTTCTATTGTGGCACAGGTTGCAAGGCGCCTGGCGCAATTGCCGCAACAAATGTTGCGCGCCGTGTCAACATTTTCTGCGGCGTCGCAACTTAGTTTGGCCTTTTTCGTTGCGTTCTTTTAACGAATTTCGATTTTGATCGAAATTGCCTATTGCGTTCTGCAAACAGCCGTGGTATAGTGCATTACGTAAGGTGGAGCCGCAAGCCGTTCCTCATCGCACCCATCCATCGCTGCCCCCCGGCTAGCGTTTCCACCTTACAAATCGTGATCAAAAACCCCGGTGCTTTGCACCGGGGTTTTCGCATTCTGTCGGATGTGATGCGCCGGCGCCAAGGTGCACTTCACCCCTCGGCCACAATTTTCGTCGCGCAACTCTGCTGGGTCCCCTGCGTCCTTACGCGTGCCTCGCGCAGCGCCAGCCGCCGCTCGCAGCCTGTGATCGCGGCGCGAAACGAACGCATCGGGTCGGCAGGCTCCTCACCCCGCAACTGGCGATATTGCTCCAGCCACGGGCGAAAGAGCCGGTGGCGTCCGCGCCGCTCAGGCCCAAGCGCCAACAGTTGCTCCTCCAGCCAAATATTGCACGCCAGCACCGGCGCACCCGTGCGCACCACCTCATGCTCGGCATCGCGGTTGATGGCCAGCAGCAGCCCCGTGCGCCGGCCCCCTGCACCGCGCAGCGCACGCGGAAACGCTTTTAGCAGATGCCAGCGAATTTCTTCGGCGCGCAGCGCAAACGCCGGGTCCGTCGCAATCTCCACGCGCAGCGTCGCGCCGTCCACTTGCTCAATCAACAGCAATACCAACAGGCGCCCAAAGGGCTCGCCGGGCGACGGCAAGCGCGTATAGATTCCTGCCACCGTCTGCGCCTGCGAACGCACGGGCAAGGGCAGCTTCAGCAGATCAAGCTGACCCGCCCTGCGAATGAGAGCCTGGCTGCGCAGCGGGTTGGCTGCCTGTTCGGCGCGCGCATCCTGCGCAAGATGACTCAACCATGCCACGACCTCGCCCACCTTTGCTTCATGCACAATCCACGTCTCGTCCATTGCACTGCCTTCCCTGCATTCGCCCGTCCTGGGGGCCGGCGCACGAAATAGAACATTTGTTCCATCAAGAGCATACAGGAAACCATCCGCATTGCCAAGCGGAAACAAACGGTTGCACGCCGAATCGCTGAAGTGATACCGGAACAAAATCTACATTGGGTTGGAAATGGCAGCAGCCAGTTCGTCGGCCCGGGATTGCAGAACAGTTCGACAGCGGCTCTTCGCTTCATCCCTGCGTTCAGCCGGCGCACGGAAGAAGCAATCGACTGCCTCCTTGACCTTTGCTGCCGTGCCGAAGCAGGTACTGCCCTGCATCCTACGCCATCTGTGCGGGTTTCTCGCCGGTATCACTTTTGGCGCAAAGCAGGCCGCAATCGTATCGTTTCTTGACTCCGACAGGGCTCTTCAATAGTCAACTTGGGCATCGCGTCGACGGTCGATATGAGGCGAGGTTTCGCACCGCAGGAGACTCGCTCTGTTCCCACGCACCCCTCCTGAGAAGCCCTGGGGCCGGCGAAACCGTAATTGACAGCGCCGCGCCGACGTGCTATAAACTCCGCGCCCGCACGGGTCATCGCCCGCTTCTCTGGGACAACCTCACACCGCCCCCCTCCATCATCGCTCCGGCCCGCGGCCACAGAGTCCTGCCCAACCTATGGGAAGGGAAACCAACCACATGTCCCGACGGCTGCGAATTGCGATCTTGGTCGCGTTATGGATGTTCATGCTGGCCCCGACCGACGCGCGGGCGCAGGGAAGCGCGGCGGGCGGCAGCGCGAATGTGGTGGGCGCATGCCCGCAGGCAGCCCATGCAATCTTCGCTCCGTTGATCGCCAATGGGAGGGCAAACCCTGATGACGCGGGGTTCGCGTTGAGCCTGCCCCACTGCCGGATGATGGTCCGGGGCTATAGCGGCACCATTGAGGTGCGAGTAGCGTCAGTCGGCGGTTTTGCCGGTCCCATAACCCTCACGCTGGCGGATACACCCGGCGGCATCAGCGGCAGCTTTGCGCCTGGCGCCGTCCAGGCGGGCGGCACAAGCACGTTGACCCTGAACATAGGCAGCAACGCGGCCATCGGCTCCGCCACGGTCACGGTCAGGGGGACGGCAGGAAATCAGGTCGAGACTGCCCTGTTGACGCTCATCGTGGTCGAACCGCTTGTGATTAGTGGGCGAGTCGAGTTTGACACCGGCGCCGGAATCGACGGCGCGCAGGTCACTGCGCGCAGCCAGGACGGCGAATTCACTGCCGGGCCGGTGAATACAGGCGGCGGAAACTATTCGCTCTCTCTGCCCGTGTTCGCGCTACCGGCCAAGATAGGGATCGAGGCGGTGTACACAGGGTCTGCGCTGCCCAGGATTGCCAACTTCAAGTGGCAGAGCTTCGCCAATCGCGGAGCCGTCCAGATGGCGGTGATCATCCTGCCCGACCCGCAGGGCGCGGAACTGGCGCTCGTGAACAGCGGCGCGCAGAGCGTCAATGGCGCGCTGCAGGCAGACGGGCTGCCCAGCCAGGTAGACCGACTCTTCGGCCGCGTCTACGATCCCGACGCCGACGCCGATCTCTTCCCTGGGGAGTTCGCCGAACGCGTCGAAAGCGGCCAGGTTCCGCTAAACTCCGCCGCCTTTGTGTGGATTGTGGCGCTCGACGCGCAGGGCAACCCGGTGACTGATCTGAGCCAGGCGGCCGTGATTCGGGCGCGCATCCCGCCCGCCCAATGGCCCGACCTGGAGGATATCCAGTGGGGTACAGACCGCATTGAGACGCCGATCTATACCTTCAACGAAGCCGAGGGGATATGGGAACAGATGGGCGTCGGCTGGGTGGAGGACGGTGCGGCCAATATCCTGGCCGAGGAGGACCAGGCGCACATCCTCGACGGCAGCTTTCAAGGCGACATATTCGCGACCTTCCGTACGACCCATTTCTCGTTCATGAACGTGGACTATGCCTCCTACGGTCCGTGGACGCTCTCGCGTATCGACCGCGAGAAACGCAACAACGACTGTTTCTTCAAGGCCCTGCAACTCGCCAAGCAGATTGCCCTCTCTTCGGCAGGGCAGGGCGCATACGGCAACGTCAACCAGCCGGGCGCTGACCTTCTCGACGAATTGGCCGACGGCAAAGGCCCAGAGATCAAAACCGGCGATCTGGACTGGAGCGAAGACTCCCAGACGAACGGCGAGTACAATGGCGATAATACTGTGGGCGATAACCCGGAGGACGAGATCGTCCTGAACAACAAGATCTGGGAGTTTTGTGACGATAGCAAGCCGGAGCAGAAAAAGGACATCGTCCTCCTGTTGGCCTCTACCATCCTGCACGAGACCGCGCACTGGAAAGACGACGTCAAGAAGCATCCCGGCGCGAATGACACAACCGCACCGGATGGTCCCGAAGATACGGCCGGCGAAGAGGGCAAACAGTTGGAGCGTGATCTCTTCGGCGGCGACCTCCATTTTGACCCAGATGAGGGGCGGCTCGAACTGGATGGAGAGCCTATCGACGGATCGCTAACGGACGTGTGGCTCAATCCTGACAACTGGGAAGACAGCAGCGCCGATCAAGCCATGGGCGCTGCTCTGCCGCAAGCAGCACCTGGCCCGCTCATAATAACCATCTCGATGGCCGGTTCGACCTTCAACACGCGGGATAGCATTCCGGTACAGGTAACCTACCGCAACGCCGGCGTCGCGCCGATCCGAGTATTGAACGACGTCATTCTGGAGGATTATCCGCTGCGCTTCGCCATCACGCACGTGCCCAGTGGTAAACCTGTGGGATTCTTGGGCAAGGAACAGGACATCGGCTTTGGCGACGGGGCATTTGCCACTCTGGCGCCGGGACAGAGTCTTCAGAAGGCCATCGATCTCAACCGCGATGAGCTTGGCCGTTTGGCCCGCTACAATCTGCGGCTCGGCGGAACATACCAGGTAAAGGCGATCTACACGCCATTTCTCGGCCTCCCCGCAACCGAATCCAACACACTTAGCTTCACGCTGAACCCCGGCGGCAGCATTTCGGGCATCGTCACCGCGCTGGGTAGCGGCGCGCCAGTCTCCGGAACGCTCATCTATGCCCTGCTGGACGATGTGATCATGGGCTCGGCGGTGAGCAATGTGAGCGGCGCGTACCTGCTTGCCGATGTGCCGGGCGGGAGCTACCTGCTGACGACTCGCAAAGCGGGCTTCCCGCGCACCAATCAGCCGGGCGTGGTGGTCGTCGCAGGGCAAAACACCACGGCCAACCTCGTTCTCGCGCCCCCGCCGCATCTCTCCTATGGTCAGACGATCGCGGGTACGCTCGAAGAACCGACGGTCCCGATCAGCTACACCTTTAGCGGCAAGTCGAATGAACGTGTATTGTTTCGGCTAGCCGAGGTGGACCCTGCGCTGGTGCC
>CAYJNV010000129.1:8996-11453 GCA_964370975.1 uncultured Caldilineaceae bacterium
GTATCTACCGCCCGGACGGCTCTCTGCTCTGCGATAGCTCGTCCAGCACCCTGGCAGAAGCGCATTGCGTGTTGAATATCACCGGCACGCATACCATTCTAGCCGGCAGCTATGGCAGCGAGACGGGGGCCTACACGCTCTCTCTTGCACAAGAATGATCCGTAGTTGATGCGGTGTGGCCTGCGCCACCTCGTCCAAAGTTGCCTCCACCCTTGTCAAAGTCACTCAGCCAATTGGCATCCGACCTCCCGCAGTGTAGGCTTCAAATGTCGGCTTACTGGCCCACATACTACGTTATCTCTGCGGATTTCGTTCCGGAATCACTTTGCTCTCAAGTCTATGGCCCGACGTGCATACGGCGGGCCCTTGCCTTGAGGCTGCAGGGTTGGCAACGGATGCGGTTCAGCGAATCCCCGTGCGCGGGCAAAGCACCACCTGTCCTGTAGCTACCTTCGCCACAATCTGCTCATGGCGGCGCGCAGAATCAGGGCCAATTGGCAGGTGCACGTGCAACTCAAGCGGCAGCGGCGTGTGGAGCGCACTCTGCAACACCATGTACTCGATCACACCAGCGCGCGTATCTCGGCGCAGCACCAGATCAACGTAATCGGTATCACGCAGGCCGCGTGCCTCACCGATCGCCAAAGCCTCATTCCACTTTGTAATAAACTCGCTGCCGTGCTTCCTGGCCACAGCGCTCAGCGACTTCTGAAAGCGGGGATCTCCCGCCACGCGCAGCGACCGCAAATAGAGGTGACGGCAAACCAGTTGCGCGGTCTTCTCCCAGTCGTCGCCCAGAAGCCGGTGCACACGCGGCGAAAAGAGGTCATCCAGGGCTTGTATCGGCGCGGTGGGCGCCGCCGGCCATTCCCACACTTCCTGCATGGCCCCGTTCCACGCCACAACATAGTTGAACTGGTCCATCACATAGGCAGGCAGCGTCAGCGTACCCAGCCGCTCGGTCAGCACCCTCCAGGCCGCCTTGCCGTCAGCCACGGCCTGCGCCGCAGGCGCAAGACCTGCGCTCATATGGAGATTGCTGGATTCCCAGTGGAGCAAGCCGTAGGCCTGAACAATCGCGTCCACGTCGCTGCGCTCGACTGTGCGCATGTCTCGCTCCAGGCGCGACAGCGCCGATGGCGACACATCGAGCATCTCGGCCGCGCTGCGCAGCGTCAGGTTGCGCTCGAGCCGTAACCTGCGCATCATCGAACCTGGAGCTTCAAGCAGATCCATTGTTTGGCCTCTCGACGGAGTGAGCGAGTCGCGCCGTTGCAACTGGCGATTTGCAGTATATCATGCCACAAATTGGCTACCAATCAGCAGGTACGGCCGCTTGGCGCTTCCGGTGCAGTCTATTGTCTGTGCTCATTTCCGGCCTGCCTGCCGCTACTTCGACAGGTGCCGGTCGTGGCGGAGAGCCGGAGGAGCCGTGCCTCCCCCCACCCCCAACTTGGGGACGCGAAGCGACCGGGTCAATTGGTGCACCCCCCCACGAAGTGCGCCAATTGCCCGGCCGTTCTGTACGCAGTATAAGCTTCGGGCCGCGGCGCTGCTGTGTTCAGCGCACACCACGCTCGTGTACTGACCTACCGACCGCTTGCGCCTGCCTCCGCTTCGCTGTGCACGCGCGGCTCTGCCCAAGCAGCCAATTCTTCCGGCCGGCCCTGCGCATCTCTCACGGTTGCACCCCCGCAGCGATGCGCAGCTGCTCAAGCTCCACCAGGCGCACGCGTCCGCGGCCCAATTCGACCCAACCTTCAACCGCCCACTCGTTGAGGATTTTCGTCACCGTCTCGCGCCCGCCGCCCAGCATCTCGGCCAGCTCCTCATGCGTGTGGCGCACCTCAAGCGGGCGGACAGTGCCGGGAAGACCGCGCGCCGGCCGTGCGCGCCGCAGCAGCAACCCTGCCAGCCGCTCGGGCGTGCGCTTGAAGACCATGCTCGAGAGCGCGTCCTGGGCTTCGGCCAGCCGCTCTCCCAGGATTTCCACCAGACGCCCCGCCACACGTGCGTCCGCCAGCAGCATGGACTGCACATCCTCGCGGCTCATCAGGCAGAGCAGGCAGGGGTCCATCGCTTCGGCGTAGGCGTCGTGCAGACGTGTCCCAATCAGCACCATCTCGCCAAAGATCGAGCCCGCCTCGAGCACAGCCGTCGTCAGCGTCCGCCCCTCGGGGCTCAATTGATAGACGCGCACGCGCCCCTCTTTGAGGATAAACAAAACCTCGGCAGGCTGCTCGGCCGAGTAGAAAACCGTGCCGGCGGGCACCCGCTTCATGGGCGCCCGCTCGGCCATTGCTTGAATCTCGGCGGCGCTCATGCCTCGGAAGAGATCATTCTCCTGGAGATATGCCAGTTTCTCGCCGCCTGGCGCAATGCCACGAACGCTATTGCTGCTCACGAGCCTTGCTCCATCAAGTCCAGTTGCGCCACCAGCCGCTCGAGTGACGGATT
>CAYJNV010000130.1:0-11273 GCA_964370975.1 uncultured Caldilineaceae bacterium
TTGCGCAATTTCTGGGCGCGTTCAAATTGAATCTCAGCGCAGAAATGCAACAAGAATTGCATCCTGCCCTTTCTCTGGAGCCAATCCGGCAACGACATAGGTGCATTCGGCCGGCTTGACATGACGGCCGAATCAGGCTAGACTCCCATCGTCCACAGTAATTACATGATAACAGCTTGTCCCAAACGCCTCTCGGGGCGAACCCATTGCGTGTTCGCGTCCTAAGGTGGCACTCCTCGGCAGCGGTTGCTCGCCTTGCCTGGAGATTCCGGCTCTTGCGCATCAACACCAGGATTGACCGCTTCAGCTACCTGCCGCTCTATGCACAAGTGCGCGAGGCGCTGCGCGTTGCGATCCAGCATGGCGATGCTTCCCCTGGCGAGCAATTGCCCAGCGAAGTTGAGCTATGCAGCCTTTTCGACGTGAGCCGCACAGTCGTGCGCCAGGCGCTCATTGGCCTGGAACACGAGGGGCTCCTGGTGCGCATCAAGGGTCGCGGCACCTTCATCGCCCGACCCAGGATTGGCGAAAGCATGTTCAAGGAGCCAACCGGCTTCTTTGCGGACATGGCAAGCCAAGGCAAGGCTGTCGTATCGCAGGTGCTTAAGCAGGAAGTCGCACCCTGCAGCCCCGGAATCGCACGCGACCTGCAACTCGCGGAGGGTGCACCGGTCATCCAGATTGACCGCATTCGCCTCGTCAATGATGAGCCGTTGGTTTACGTGTCAACCTGGTTGCCATTCGCGTTGTGTCCAGACGCTGCCGAGGCTGACTTCGCCCACCAATCGCTTTACACATTTCTCGAATGCGCTTGCGGCCTCGTCATCGCGCGCGGCCGCCGCATCATCCGGGCTGTCATCGCCGGCGAAGTCGAGTCGCACCTGCTGAGCGTTGCCCCGGGGGAACCGCTGATTTCTCTGGATAGCATCAGTTACCTCGAGAACGGCACGCCGATTGAAAAGTACCACGCACTCCACCGGGGAGACAGCTCCATTTTTGAGGTGGATCTGATTCGCCGGCGCGAGTAGCCACCGTCCCCTCCCCGTGGCAGCGTCGGTGGTGGGGCAGGCGTCTTGACTCCATAAAATAAACTGCGCAACTCGAACCATCCACAAGGAGAATTGCGTCATGGCAATGAAAGTCGGCATCGATAGCTACTGTTTCCACCGCTACTTCGGCGAGGTCTACGGCCATCAGACGCCGCCCTCCCCGGAAGAGCGAATGACCATGGAGGACTTTCTCGCCTTTGCCAAGAAGCTCGAAGTCGACGGCGTCTCGCTCGAATCCTGCTTCTTTCCCAGTTTCGAGGCGAGATGGTTTGCGGATCTCAAGGCGCAATTGGACGACTATGGCTTCGATCGCGTTTACGCCTGGGGCCACCCCGACGGCCTCGAAGCCGGCAAGAACCGTGCGGCGTTTGATGACATGATCGCGCAGATTCCCAATGCACGTGCGATTGGCGCCCCGGTCATGCGTATTGTCGCCAGCAGCCTCATGTTCCGTTTCGAGCCGCATGGCCCGCAACTGGATATCCTCGCAGAGTGGCTCAAGGAAGCCGTGGTTGTGGCTGAAGCCAATGGCGTCAAGCTGGCCGTGGAGAATCACATCGACTACACCGCCGACGAGTGCGTGGAATTGCTCGACCGCGTGGATTCTCCCTGGCTGGGACTGAACTTCGACACGGGAAACTTCATGCGCCTGCTCGATGACCCGGTGGATGGCGCCCGCAAACTAGCCCCGCGCGTACTTGCCACGCATATCAAGGACCTCAAACCCGTCAAGGGGTTGAACGTACGCGAGTGGTTCTTCTTCTCATCGACTCCTGTGGGCGATGGACTCGTGGACAATCAGGCGCTTGCTCAGATTCTGCATGATGCCGACTACCAGGGATTTCTTGCAGTCGAGACAGACTCGCTCCATCCGGATTACGCAAACCGCGAGCACTGGGCCGTGGAGCAGTCTGTGCGGGAGCTCAAGCGCATTGCGGCCAACGTGCGCTAAGGGGAGGCCAAACCAATCATGCGAACCATGAATGTCGCAATCATCGGCACCAAGTTTATGGGCAAGGCGCACAGCAACGCCTGGCTCAACGCGCCCCACTTTTTTGACATGGGCATCAGGCCCGTACTCAAGGTTGCATGCGGCCAGGACGAGGCGCACCTCAAGGCATTTGCCGAACGCTGGGGTTGGGAGGAGACGGCAACCGACTGGCGCGCTGTGGTTAACCGCGCCGACATCGACATTGTGGATATCGCGGTGCCCACCTATCTGCACCGGGAAATCGCCATTGCCGCGGCTGAAGCGGGCAAGCACATCTTCTGCGAAAAGCCCTTCGCCATCTCCGTGGCGGATGCCAAAGCCATGTATGACGCGGCGGCAAAGGCCGGCATTGTTCATTACCTGAATCACAACTACCGCCGCCTCCCCGCCATCATGCTCGCCAAGCGGCTGATTGACGAGGGCGCCATTGGCCGCATCTTCCACTGGCGCGGCGCGTATCTGCAGGACTGGATCGTGGACCCCGAGTTTCCGCTGACCTGGCACTTGCGCAAGGAGACTGCGGGGGCGGGGCCCCATGCCGACCTGAATTCGCACAGTATTGATCTGGCGCGCTTCCTCATTGGCGACATCAAGGCCGTAAATGCCATGATGACGACCTTTGTCAAGGAACGGCCGCTGCCCGGTGCGGGCGCGGCCACCTTCAGCGCAGGCATCGGCGCGACCGCAGAAATGGGGCCGGTCACTGTTGACGACGCTTCCTTCATGCTTGCGGAATTCGAGAACGGCGCTCTTGGCTCGTTCGAGGCATCACGCTTTGCCTCGGGCCGCAAGAACTTCAACTACTTCGAAATTTACGGCAGCAAGGGAAGCATCGTCTTCAATCTTGAGCGACTAAACGAACTTGACCTGTTCCTGCGCGACGACCCGGCCTATGCCCAGGGTTTCCGCACCATTATTGCCACCGAGGGTGGTCAGCACGCATACGTTGCCAACTGGTGGCCGCCCGGCCACACGATCGGCTATGAGCACGGTTTCCACCATGCTGTGGTCGATTTCATGCACGCCATTGAGACGGGCGGCACAATTGCACCGAACTTCCTAGACGGCGTGCGCGAAATGGAAGTTCTGGAGGCGGGCATGCGCGCCGCACAATCCGGCTGCCGCGTCGCCATCAGCGAAGTTGCGCAGGCGTAGCCTACCCAGTCGTGTGTACTCTGGGGGGCGGCGTGGATGCTGTCCCCAGTCTCGCAGCGGAGCGACCCATGCAATTCGGCGTCAACACGTTCGTCTGGACATCTCCGTTTTCCACAAGTCGCGATCTGCCGCTGCTCGACAAAGCCGCGCGCATGGGCTTCGAGATACTCGAAATCGCTGTAGAGGAACCCGCCCTGGTTGATGTGGTCGCCTTGCGCACCGCGGCGAACGATGCGGGGCTTGGGCTGATTCTGTGCGGGGCGTTTGGCCCCGGCCGCAATCTGAGCAGCGCCGACGCGAGCGAAGTCCACGCCGCCGACGAGTACATGCGCTGGATGATCGACGCAGCGGCTGAAGTCGGCTCGCCTGTAATTGGCGGGCCCATGTATTCGGCCGTGGGCAAGGAGCGGCTCCCCACGCAGGCAGCGCGCGACGCCGAGTGGCAGCGTGCCGCGCAAGGTCTGAACCAGTGGGCCACATATGCCGGCCGGCAGAATGTGCGCCTTGCGTTCGAGGCGCTCAACCGTTTCGAAAATGACATGGTAAACGTGGCCGCGCAGGGGCTGGCTCTGATTCAGGATGCCGGTGACCCGCGTGATCTCGACGGCAAGCCTCTTCTCGGCCTGCATCTCGACACATTCCACATGCACCTTGAAGAGAAGAACTCTGCCGCCGCGATCCGCGCGACCGGCGAGCATCTGCTCCACTTCCATGCCTGCGAGAACGATCGCGGCGTCCCGGGCACGGGCCAGGTTCACTGGCAGAACGTTGCGCAGGCACTGGACAATATCGGCTACGCGCGCGCTGTCGTGATCGAATCGTTCACGCCCCAGGTCGCCTCGATTGCGCGTGCAGTCTGTATCTGGCGTGCGATCGCACCCGACCAGGACACAATCGCACGCGACGGACTCGCATTTCTCAGACCCCTATTGGGTGCACCCACTCCTGCGGAGACCCGCTAATCATGGCGACAGTAATCGGCGAAGCTGCCCCCTCAAACGCCGCGCCGCCTGCTGCCGCGCCGATCCTTGAAGTGCGCCACGTTGGCAAGCGCTTCCCCGGCGTGGTGGCGCTTGACGATGTAACGATTCCCTTTATGTCGGGCGAGATTCACGCCATCGTGGGCGAGAACGGCGCCGGCAAATCTACCCTGATGAAGATTCTGGCCGGCGCCTACATACCCGACAGCGGCGAGATCATCTTCCAGGGGCGTCGCATGGAATTTGCGCACCCGCGCGAGGCGCAACAGGCGGGCATCAGCATCATTTACCAGGAATTCAACCTGCTGCCTGAACGCACTGTGGCGCAGAACATCTTTCTCGGGCGCGAACCCACGCGACTAGGCGTGATCGACGCCGCGCGCCTCAAGCAGGATACCCAGCGCATGCTCGAGGAAGTGGACGCTGCGCACTTCATCTCGCCCGACGCCGAAGTCAAGACCCTCTCCGTCGCCGAACAGCAAATTGTCGAGATTGCCAAGGCGCTCTCGTTTGAGGCCAAGGTGCTGATCATGGACGAGCCGACTGCCGCGCTCTCCATGACGGAAGTCGCCGGCCTGACCCGTCTCATCCACAAGCTTGTGGAGCGAGGCATGACGATCCTCTTCATCTCGCACCGCTTCACCGAGGTCTTTGGCCTGGCAAGACGCATTTCGGTGCTCAAAGATGGCAGGCTGGTCGACACGGTCATGACCGCGGAAGTAACGCCGCCCGAGGTCATCAAGATGATGGTAGGGCGCGAACTCAAACACTATTTCCCGCCGCGCGGCGAAGTAAGTGATTTTGGCGAGGTTGTCCTGAGCGTGCGCAACGGCAGCAACGCGCGCTTGCGCAACATCAGTCTCGACTTGCGCAAGGGTGAAATCCTGGGCATCGCCGGATTGCAGGGCTCGGGACGCACTGAACTTGCGCGCGCGATCTTTGGGGCCGACCCGTTCCAGAGCGGGACGATGACGCTCAACGGACACCCCATCGACATTCGCTCACCGCAGCGCGCAATCGGTGCAGGCATGGGCTTCGTCACCGAAGATCGCAAGGGCGAAGGCATCTTTGCGAACCAGCCGCTCAGCGACAACATCCTGTCCGCCGTGCGCGCGATGGAGTCCATGTTGCGCCGCCTCATTCCACTGGGCACACGTCAGCAGCCGCAACTGGCGGTCGACGTTGCCCGGCACGTGGACGTGCGCGCCGCCGGCCTTGCCCAGGAAGCGCAGTACCTCTCGGGCGGCAATCAGCAGAAGGTCGTGCTGGCCAAGTGGCTTGCCTCCACGTGCGAGGTCTTCCTCTTTGATGAGCCGACGCGTGGTATTGATGTGGAAGCAAAGGCAAGCATCCACGACATGGTGCGCGCACTGGCCAAAGGCGGCACCGCAGTGCTCATGATCTCCTCTGAATTGCCCGAAGTCATCGGCATGAGCGACCGCATTCTCGTCATGTGGGACGGCGCGATTGTGGGCGAACTCCCGGGTGGCGCGACAGAGGAGGAGATTATGCTCGTCGCCACAGGCCACGCCGACGAGAAACCGGTCATCACCGCTCAACCCTCTGCGCTCAGCGCCGCAGGCTGAAGACGAGCCCCAACGACTCGCCCGCCGCGAAAGGAACTGGACTGCATGTCCGTCTCAACCAGCACGCCTGCACCGACAGATTCCGGATTCATCGCCTGGGTGCGCAGCCTGCGGATTCCGCCTGTCTTCATTATGCTTGTCGTCGTCTTCTTTGGTTCTGTGCTGCTCGACATGGCCTTTGGTCGCGGCCAATTCACCGATTCCACGATGCTGATCAACATCGTTGTGCGCTCGGTCGCATTGGGCATTGTGGCCGTCGGCCAGACCTTCGTCATGATCGGCGCCTCGATCGACCTCTCCGTCGCCTTCATGATCAGCGTGACGGCGGTGATGGCCTCCTATCTCATGCAGGGCGACCCAAATCGAGTGCCAATGGCGGTTGCAGCCTGCTTTGCGATTGGCGGCCTCGTGGGGCTTGTCAACGGGCTTATCATAACGAAGCTCAGGGTCAACGCATTCATCGCGACGTTGGGCGTGGGTCTCCTGCTCAAGGGATTGCTTAACGCATCGTTTGAGAATTTCGTGGGCTCTGTGCCGCGCAGCTTCCAGTTGCTCGGCTACGGCGCCATCGGCTGGCTGCCCATCTCGGTGGTCGTGCTCATGGGCATGACGCTGGCCGGATGGTTCGTATTGCGGCGCACGCGCTACGGCGCACACCTCTATGCCGTGGGCGGCAGTCAGGATGTAGCGCGCCTTTCGGGTTTACGCACGGATCGCGTGATCATCTTTGCGCACATCTTCTGCAGCATGACGGCCGTGCTGACCGGCCTCTTCGTCGTGAGCCGCCTGCGCTCAGGTGCGCCGTGGGTGGGCACTGACGGGCTGTACGATCTCGAGTCGATCGCGGCCGTTGTCGTGGGTGGCACGGCGCTTTCGGGAGGCAAGGGAGGCGTCATGGGCACGCTGGCGGGCGTGCTGATCTTCGGCATCCTCGACTCCATCTTCAACCAGCTCGGCGTAGACACATTCCTCAAACAAGTTCTGCGCGGGATCATCATCATTATCGCGGTGGCGAGCTACACGATTCGATCCCGCGAGCCTGCTGCATAGCGCGCGAGCAGGACAGATACTGCAACTGCTCATCGCAAATAGACAAGATACGCAGAAGACGCAAGAGCAGAGCACAGCGCATGAAAGATGCGCCACCTTAGCAGTCTGGAGTTACACGAAACGATCCGCAGGCAGCTACCGGCAACGACGCACCGGTGCAATGTGCCCTTTCAAGTTGGTGAACCATGACGATTGCCACCACTCCCGACGCGCAGACCGCTCCCAACCGTGGAGGCGCCTGGCTGCGTGCGATTGCGCCAATCTACATCGTGCTCTTGTTGCTGCTCATCGGCATCTCTTTCATTAACCCGCAGTTCCGCGAGCCAGCGGGGATCCTCAATCTGCTACGTCGCGCGGCTCCGCTCATGGTGCTCACCGCCGGGCAGCTCTTCGTCATCGTATCGGGCGGCTTTGACCTGTCGGTCGGCTCAACCATGACGCTGACCGTGCTCGGGGCTGCGCTGCTGATTGACAATAACCCGAACAATACATGGTGGGTGCTGATCTTCCTGCTGGCCATGGGTGTGGTGATCGGGCTGATCAATGGAACACTTGTGGCCTACTTGAAGATCCCGTCGCTGATTGCCACACTGGGCATGATGCTCACGTTGCGCGGAGCAGCGCTCTACATCACGGGCGGCGCGCCGCGCGGCTATCTCGCCGAGAACTTCCGTGTATTTGGTCGTGGCTGGATCGACAACGTGCCGCTGGTGGGGCGCATCCCCAACGCCGTGATTGTTTTGCTTGTGATCAGCACAATCGCGATCTATCTCTTTGGCTTCACCAATTTGGGGCGGCAGATTCTGGCCATGGGCGACAATCAGCGTGCCGCACGGCTCGCCGGAATCCCCGTGCGCCGCATGCGCCTGGTCGCCTTTGTCTTCTCCTCCGTTTCGGCGGTGATTGCGGGCATCCTACTGGGCGGCTTTGCCGGCGTCACATTGAACGTCGGCGAGGGCTTTGAGTTGCAGGCCATCTCGGCGGCCGTTCTTGGCGGTGCAGTGCTCCTGGGCGGGCGCGGCTCCATGGGCGCGGCGATTGCCGGCGCACTCGCGCTGGAGGCGCTCTTCACGCTGCTCAACCTCTGGGGATTGCCCAAGCCGCTGCGTGATGCCGTGCAGGGGCTCATCATCATCGGCGCCGTCGCCTGGGGCGCCTACCGCTCGCGCCGAGTGCGCTAACGTGCAGGTCCACACTCCTCTGCCAATCCTGGTTCCATATCCGCCTGTCCGAAGACTCTGCAATCAGAAAGGAAGGCCAATGCATCGACGCAACACCTTCACACAAGGACTGTGCCCACGTTAAGAAATCCTAATCTGTCAACCGGCCGCCACCGTGGTCGCCGGATACCCTATCCACCAGGAGAAAAAGTCATGCAACATTCGAAGCGCTCGCGAGCACTGTATTTGATGTTGTTCATTGCGTTGCTTGCCATGGTGGCAGGTTGCGCAGCGCCGGCCGCACCGGCCGCCGCGCCCGCCGCTGATGCCGCCGCCGCACCGGCCGCTGACGCTGCTGCACCCGCCGCTGACGCAGCGCCCGCCGGTCTCGAGGGCAGCGCTGCCGCTGTCGCCCCCGAGTTCTTCAGCCAGGAGCAGTACGATCGTTCCATGGAACAACTCACCATGGTCCCCTCCGGCCCGGAAGGTCAGCCCTGGATCCAGATGCTCGGTGACCCGACGATGGTTGACACAAGCGCCATGAAGAAAGATGGCCCGTACACTTTCTGTTTCTCCAACGCGGGCGTTAACAACCCCTGGCGCGTTGTGGGTTGGACGACCATGCAGGCTGAGGTCGCTCTTCACCCGGAGATCTCAGAGCTGATCCACGTCGACGCCGAAGGCAGCGACGAAAAGCAGATCGCCGATATCGCCGACCTTGTCGCCGGCGGCAACTGCGATGTACTGATCGTCTCGCCGAACACCACAGCCGCCCTCACGCCGGCCGTCGAGCAGGCATGTACAGCGCTGCCGGTCATTGTCTTCGACCGCGGCGTCTTCACCGACTGTCCCACCACCTTCATCCAGCCCATCGGCGGCTATGCCTTTGGCCATACCGGCGCTCAGTTCATCGTTGATGAGTGCAAGGCTGATCCGTGCAATGTACTGGCGCTGCGCATTCTGCCCGGCGTTGACGTACTTGAAGAGCGATGGGCAGCCGCCAAGCTGCTCTTCTCGGCGACTCCCAGCGTAAACGTCGTTGGCGTCGAGTTTGGTGATGGCGACAATGCCAAGGTCAAGGGCATTGTCACCGACTACCTCGACCGCTTTGGCACGATTGACGCCGTGTGGATGGACGCCGGCGCTTCGGCCGTGGCTGCCCTCGAGGCATTCGAGGACGCCGGTCAGCCCTACCCGATCATGGTCGGCGAAGACCAGCAGGATTATCTAGTGAAGTGGCAGGAGAACGGCATCACCGGCATCGCCCCCACCTTCCCCACCTTCCAGTGGCGCACGCCCATCATTGCCGCGCTCCAGATCATGAACGGCGAATCGGTGCCCGATGTCTGGCGCCTGCCGCAGCCCACGGTCACCGGTGAGAATCTGGCCGAGTACGTTCAGCCCAACATGCCGCCGCTGCACTATGCCATGTGCGGCTGCGAAGATATGCCGAACTTCCCCGAAGGTTGGGGCGGCAACTAGTCTACTTGCAGTCGTCTATGGGACTCCCGGCAGTTGCCGGGAGTCCCACTCCATCATGGCGGGGACATAGCGCCTCGCCGGCAAAGAGGGCGCCACATGATTCAAATCGGCTTTCATACGGATGCGTTCAACAGCGCCTATTGGAGCTTTGAACAGTGCCTGCAGTGGGCGCAGCGCAACGATGTCCATTTCATTGAATGCGGCACCATTGACGGCGTTAGTTGGATTCACGGACTCGGCTACCAGCCCCATGTGGCACTTTGGGAGGATCCTCTGGCGCTGCGCGACAAGATGGAAGGTTATGGCGTGCGTTTCTCGCAACTGGACGCGGCCTTCCCGCTTTCTCTCCCCACTGGCTCTTCGCTTGGCCTCACGTACACTCTGAATTCGATTCGCTGGGCAAAACTTGTCGGGTGCGATCATATTGACACCACAGATCATATGCACAAGCCTGCCGGCATGAGCGACGATGATGCCCTCGAGATGATGAAACGCACCTATGGCCAGGTCGTTGAGGCCGCCGAGCGCTACGACATGACCATTAACATCGAGCCACATGGCTACTACACCACCAAGCCCGAATACATGGAGCGCATGCTGGCCTTTGTCGATTCACCGCGCCTCTGCCTGAACATGGACACGGGCAACACCTTCATTGCCGGGCAGGACCCAGTGGCCTTTCTGGAGCGCTTCAAGCACAAGGTGAGCCATGTGCACGTCAAGGACGTGAGCGCTTCGCTCGCGGCCTCGATGCGCGGCGAGCTGACAGGCATTGCCGTGAGCGTGACTGCGATCGGCGACGGTGTGAACGGCGAGAACATCCGCCGCTGCTTCGACATTCTTGCCGAGATTGGTTTCGACGGCGTAGCCAGTATTGAGTGTGAAGGGCAGGGCGGCCCCATGATCGAGCGCAGCCTCGAGTGGGTGCGCGCCCTTGTGGACGAGACCAACGCGAAAATGGCGGCTGGCTGACGCGCTCTGCACCACGACATGGAGGAGAGACAAATGGCAATCAAGCTTGGCGTGAATATGGAATTTGTGCGACACCACGACAAATCGTTTGAGTGGGGCGTTGAGAAAGCCGCCGAAATCGGCTATGCGTACATTGAGCCGATGGTGCACCTTGGACGTGAACTGCTGAGTGAGGCGCGCTACTTTCACTCCGTCTCCATGTTTGACGACCCACTGTGGGCACGCGACCTGTGTGACAAGCACGGCATTCAGATGTCGGGGCTTTCGGCGCATACGCCGCTGTGCAAGCCCGAGATCAGCGTCGAGTACTTGAAAATGGCGTGCCGCTGGGCCGACTCGGCCGGTGCACCCGTGGTCAATACGGACGAGGGACCCAAGCCGTTCTGGACCACGCGTGCCATGGACTTCACACTGATGGAGTACACGCTCACGGAAGCGGCAATGGTTGCGCAGCGCCACGGCATTTTGATAGGGCTCGAACCACATCAGCAGTACAGCAAGACACCCGACGGCCTCGACGAAATCTGGGCACTGGTCGATTCTCCAGCAATCGGCATCAACTATGACACGGGCAACAGCTACCTGGCGGGCGGCTCCGACCCCTACGAGTGGCTCGAGCGCGTGCGCGACCGTCTGCTTCATCTCCACGCCAAGGACATCAGCCTTGAGCAGGGTTCTGCAGAACGGGGCAAGGTGTCGGGCACGCCTGTTGGCTGTGCCTGCGGCGACGGCGTTGTGGATTGGCAGCGCGTGATTGACCTTGTCCGTCCGGTTGCACACGACAAGGACATCGTATTCAGTGTCGAATGTGGCAATGTACCTGACGCGATCCGCAGTTTCGAGTATCT
>CAYJNV010000131.1:0-11248 GCA_964370975.1 uncultured Caldilineaceae bacterium
GCCTCTTCAAGGGTGCTTGCCAGATTCAGCCGCAACACGCTCGCGAGGAAGCCTCCGCCTTCGCTGCCCACCCAACGCACGGCCAGCGGCGGCAGGGACTCGTCGCTGGCAAGCAGGCCGGTCAGCAGTGGGCCGTGACGGGTGACGACCACGCGCTCGGTATGGGGAGCTTGCCTGCGCCGCACGTTGATGCGCTCCTCGAAGTGCTGTGCGGCCTCCCAGCCATCGCACCACGCGAAGTGATCCGGCCGGTCAGGCTGCCTGCGCTCGAGGTATAGGTCCTGCTGGTCGGCCTGGCCATTGGCCAGCCCCCACGCCAGGTATTCATTGTGGCCGATGACCACGCCGGGCGCGCCGGGCAAGCTTGCACCTGCCACCTCCATGTCGGGGCAGCTAAGGTGAAGCTCGTACCAGGTGACGGGGATCTGCACGGGCAAATGCGAATCGTTTGCCAGCACGGGTTTGCGCGTCAAGCTGCGCTTGGGCGCCACAACCCAGGCGTTGCTGCCCTGCCCACCCTCGAGCGCGCCCACCCATTGCCTGAGCGGCTCCATGAAGTTGAGCAACAACCCAGCCGCGTGCAGCAGGCGCTCGTGCGCCACGCCGTCGGCCTCGAGGATGGCAGGCGTGCCCTGTGGCACGCTCGGCTCCAATTCGGATGCGCGATAGGCGTCGCTCTGCAGCAGCAGGCGCAGCCGCACCAGCTCGCTCTCCCAATTCGTGCTCTGACCCCACGCTACCACCTTGAGGTGCGCCAGGCTGTCAAGCGGCGTCCACGGTGCAACCCGCGCGCCCAGCAGGCCGAGCTCGGGTGCGAGGCGGCCTGGGCGGCTTGCGATGTACGCGTTCACCCCTTCGGCGTACCATGCCAGCGTCGCCCGCGCCACCTCATCGAGGCCATCCAGCTCAAGCTGGGCGGCGCGGCGGAAACCCACCGTGCGGCTGAAGCGGTCGGCGTCGAGTGCCGCCTCACCAAAGAGTTCGGCGAGCGTGCCCGTGGCAATGCGTCGATCCTGCTCCATCTGCCACATGCGGTCCTGGGCATGGACAATACCCTGCGCGCGGAAGAGGTCCGCCCGGCTCTTGGCATAGAGGTGCGGCACACCATGTTTGTCACGCAGGATTTCGACAGGCGCGTCCAGCCCTGCGAGTGTGAGCGTACCGCTCAGCCGCGGTTGGGCGCGCGCGATCCGCCACCAGTACAAGTAGCCAAAGAGAACAGCGGCCGCGACAAACGCGCTACTGACGAGAATGGCCAAAATGAGTGCGACTGCGGTGCTGATGCCCATGCGTCGTGTCGAATCGGCAGACGGCAGATGCCTGCCGCCCCATTCTACACGCGCTCGCACCCCGTGCGGTAGGCGGCACCTCGAAGGGGTGCACTTCGCGCCGGCGCACTCTATGGCACGCGGCCCCCAGATCCGCCAGTCGCCCCCGGCAATGGTTGCGCAGAGAGCACGGCCCGGCTCCTTGTGGGGGCCGGGCCTGTCGTCGCTTTCGCACCCGAGTGCGGCTAGTTGCTGTGGCTGCGCCTGGGCGGCTGCAGGTACAGGATACGCGGAATGTCGCGCAATGTCACCGCATAACTGATGCTCTCTTCAGCGAAGTCCATGAGCACGCGGCTCTCCGCCACACGGCAGCCCAGCCGCCGCTCCACTTGCTCCGCCATCCAGGGATAGAGATCGTCAAGCAGCGCGTAGAGTTGCTTGCGCACGGTGGCGGCGCCGCCTGCGTAGCGGTTCAACTCCCGTTCGGCAGGCGTGAAAGCTTCCTCCATGCGCAGGAGCAGCGTGTCGCCCTCAAGGTTGGCGCTGGGACGCAGACCCGGGCGTGCAAAGCGGCGCCGCCATTCGGCATGAAAGTCGCGCGCCATGGACGCCAGCGTATCGTTCACCGCGCTCTCGACATCAGTTGCCGAGGACATTTCTCTGGCAGTCAGCATGGATACTCCTGGTCTCCGCGGGGAACGCAAGCGGCGCCGGGGATCGCACGCGGTCGGCCAAATGGCGACTACAGGCTAACAGTCTTCGCGTATCACTGCACTTCGGTTGGTTTGTGAACGCCGTGCGGTTGTGCGCTGTTCCACACACGCATCGGCAACGGCACTTGTGCGCCTGCACCAAGTGAGCTCCACACAAGTGGCAGCGATACCACGCACTTGGTGCTCACCCTTTTCTGTATCCTGGGCACACTGGCGGTGGGGGCTGTCGCTGGACTCCTATGCGAATTGGGAGAAGTCAGGCTTGCGCCGCTGCATGAAAGCGGCCGTGGCTTCCGCCACTTCGGGTGTGTGGAGTCGCTGCGCGAAGACGTCGGCCTCGGCGCGCATGGCTGCATGCAACCGCTCGTCGCTCCAGCGCTTCATCAGTTGCTTTGAGAGACGCAGCGCGACGGGTGCTTTGGTGGCCAGAGTCTGCGCAATGCCCATCGCGTGCGCATAAACCTCACCGTCGGCCAGCACTGCGTTGACTAGGGCGTACTCGCGCGCCGTCTCGGCATCGAAGGGTTCACCCAACAGGAGAAGCTCCGCCGCGCGCCGGTGGCCCAGCATTTCGGGCAGCATCAGGCTTGAACCGCCTTCGGGCACCAAACCAAGATTCACAAAGGGCAGCTGGAAGCGCGCGCCGCGCCCGCAATAGACCAGATCGCAATGCAGCAGCATCGTGGTGCCGATGCCAACGGCCGGGCCGTTGACGGCGGCGACAATCGGCTTGGCCACGGTCGTCAGCCCGTACAGAAAGCGCGATACCGGGCTGTCTTCATCGAGTGAAAAATTGGCAGCAAAATCACCAATGTCGTTGCCCGCGCTGAAGACGTCGTCCGTGCCTGTGAGCAGGATGACGCGCACCTGTGCATCGCCATCGGCGAGCGTCAGGGCGTCGGCCAGGGCGGCGTACATCGCCTGCGTCAGCGCATTCTTCTTGGCGGGCCGGTTCATGCGGATTACACGCACGCGCCCCTCGTCGGCCACAAGTATGGTAGCGGCGGGCGCTGCGGGGGTGGTGTCAGTCAAGATTCTTGCTCCTCTCGTACGGCGCGTCATGCCGGCAATTCTTGCGGATGGCTGCCGTCAGTGTAGCATAGCGTGGGGCCCCGCGGGGGGGGGCCCCCAGAAGCAGTCGGGCGGTCGCACGCAATACGAAGTCGTGGAGCTTTATGATTGAGATGCGCAATGCCCCGGTAGCCCAGCCTTTACGGCCGTGGCGCGAATATCCGAGCCTGCCGCCCCACACCGCTGAGGGCAATCTGCTGGTCTATCCACGCGCACCACACCCGCAACTGGGCGTCATGCGGCCGCTCTATGTCTGGCTGCCACCGTCGTACCACCGCACGCCAACGCAGCGCTATCCCGTGCTCTACATGCACGATGCGCAGAATCTCTTCGACGCAGCCCTGGCCTACGGCGGCACGGAGTGGCAGGTGGATGAGACGATGACGGCGCTCGCTGCCGAAGGCCTTGAGGCGATTGTGGTTGGCGTCAGCCACGGTGAGGCGCAGCGCGTGCGCGAGATGACCCCATTTGGGGCCAACAACCGGGGCGAGGCCTACCTGGCCTGCATTGCCGACGCGATCAAGCCGCGCGTCGACGCCGACTTTCGCACGCTGCCCGATCGCGAGCACACGACCATTGCCGGCTCGTCCATGGGCGGGCTCATCAGCCTCTTCGCCTACTTCCACCGCCCCGATCTCTTTGGGGCTGTCGGCGCATTCTCGCCCGCACTCTGGCCGGCGCACGGCGCGATTGGCAACATGGTGGGCCGCGCGCCCTTCGTGCCGGGGCGTATCTACATCGACAACGGCGCGCACGAGCCGTCGGCGCGCACCATGGTCGACATCCTGCGCGCCAAAGGCTATGACGACGCAAGCCTCCGCTACGTCTTCGACAAGCGCGGCCACCACGCCGAAGCCGACTGGGCGCGGCGGCTGCCTGATGCACTGCGCTTCCTGCTGGGACCGCGAGCGAGTCAGTCCCCTACTTCTTGATGCACGGTAAATGCATACAGCAGCACGGCGTGCCGGTGCCCTGCACTTCCACGGGCAAGAGCAGCACGTAGCCGCCTCCCGCGGCGCTGAAGCTGGGCGCGGTGGCAATTGAAGAAGCATATGCGCTTGCGCGCGCATCGGTGGCAGCAAGCGCGATTCGATAGACGCCGCCCACCACCCACGGACCATCGATCCCTTCACCCTGCGCCAATGCGACGGGCGCGCTTGAAAGCGGGAGCAGCGCCACCAGGAGCAGTACCGCCATCAAGAGGACGAATCTTGAGGTCGGAACAAGCCATTGCGTCATCATGGTCGGCCTCCTATTTCTGCTCCGTCAGGGCTGCGTCGACCACTTCGGTGCGCAGTCCCTCCAGACCGGCGCGCTTGGCCGCGATGTGCCAATCGAAGGCAACATTCGACTGAACCCCTGCGGCCTCCTTCACCGTGAAGCCACTCGGCCCCTTGTCCGCCACATAGAGCACACCGCTTTCGCCCAGTGGTGTCACAAAGACGTGGTACGCCTCACTCTGGCTGATCATCTGTGCGAAGATGGGATCCAGCGTGATGGCCGCAACACCGTTGACCAAGGCAGCTGTGCCGAAGTCCTCCAACCAGACCTCCGGGCTCTCCATGGCGTACACCTTCCGCTGCCCGTAGTCTTCAGTCTCCAGGACAGCGCTCTTGGTGCCGTTCTCACAAAATGAAGCCCTGATCACGTCGGCGCTATCAAAGACGAAGAAACACGCATTGGCGGCGTTGTTGTCGCGATCCAGGTTCACGCTTATGTTGGAGTTGGAGTACATGTTCAAGAACGCGCCGCCAAAGATCTCACCTCGCGTTCCAGCGAGGAGAAGGTCTCCCAAGGCATCAGACCCGGAGCCGTCGCCTGCACCGGCCGCGCCCATACCGAAGCCGGTGGCGCTCTGCCCATAGACGCCATAGCCCGAAGCGGAGTTGTAGCCATAGACACCACTCTTCACGGCTACCCCTGTTCTACCGGTGATTGCGTCGTTTGTGGTGCTTTCCGCCCTGAGACCGACGCCAGAAGTAGATTTTGCGAAGACGCCGCTGCCGCTCGATGACGATGCGTACACACCGCTGCCTGCGCCCAGTCCGGTCACCGCAGCATAGACTGCGGCATCCGTTGGCACTGTGGCGGCAGAGAAGACGCGTAGTCCATCAGCGTGTGCAGTGTTGTACATGTAGAGGGCATAGCTTGCACTAGCCCCCGTCCAGTTTTCCAGAAAATGCGTGTGGTCACAGGAGAGAGCGTCCACGGCGGCCGTCGAGACATTTGTATTCACGGCATCGAAGGGCAGGCGCGGCTCAAGCGGTGTGAAATCCGCCTCGCCTGGACCGCGCACCCAGATCGCGAGCCACGTCTTGTCAACGGGCACTGAGGGATCAAGCGTCACGCTGAAGCGACCGTCCGCCACCGCAACGCCGCCAAACTCAGCCGTCCACAACGCCTCCCCTTCGCTTTGCTCGGCATAGAGGGCGAAGCGTAGCGTGTAGATGCCGTCCGCCACCGGCGCGCCGCCGGGGCCGGCCAGTTGGCCTGCGTAAGGGATTGCGGTTGCTCCATCCTGCGCAGGCGGCATGGCAAATGCCTGCCCGCCCCACAACACAGCCATTACCGCAAAGAGACAGAATGCCACCACAAGTCGATAGCTCCACCGTCGCATCAGCCTACCTCCTTTGGAGTGTTGCGCGCCCGGGGGCGCCTTGTGCACAGGCGAATTGCGTGCACCCCATTGGTATCACGACGGTGGCTACAAAATGGCTACAAAATGGCTACAATTTGGCTGCAAAGCGGGCGTGCATTCAGTGAACGCATTGCCGCATTTGGGTAGACCGGATGTGTCGCCTCCCGCTTCGCTGTTCTTAGTGTGGAAGGTTGAATTCTCCTTGTCTCGCTTTGCACCCTTATCTGCATTGCGTTGCGATGTTGACTCGTATTTGTATCACTCCGTGCGGGCGCGGGGCAGCAAAAAGCGCGGCCCGGAGGCCGCGCCAAACTGCCAATGCACCAGCATCACGACCTTGCGCCCACTTATCCTGCCAACGCCACCACCTGCCGCTTGATGTACACCATAAGCGCGTGCAGGCCGCGCAGCCGCTGCGGTGAGATGGCTTCGTGCAGCCCCAGAAGCATATAGACGTCCTCCGGCGTACGCAGGATATCTTCGGCTTCAGCGCCGTTCAACCCGCTCACGAGGATCGAGCCATAGCCGCGCACGGTGGGCGCTTCGACCGGTATGTCCAAAAAAAGCCACACCCTGCCGTTATCCATTTCCGTGTGCAGAAAGACAGGCGACTGGCACTCGTGCACCTGCTCCATAGCATCACGCGCACCCTGCAGGCGGTCGGGCAGTTCGGGCAAGTCCATGGCGTACTCAAGCAGATACTCAAGACGCTCACGCGGCTCAACGTCCTGAAAATCACGAATGATCCCCTGGAGCGCGGGTGGGCAGGCAGCTACGCGATCGTAAGTCGAAAGGTCATCAGACATGCAAGGCTCTTCCCGGTTGAGATGGTTTTCAGGCGCGACAAAGCCACAACATGCTAACGGAGGGAGGGCCTGGAGTCAAACGCAGGTTGCAGAGGCAAAGCTCAGAGGAGACGGACAGGTCACAAGCAGCCGGCGACCGCGAACTGTCATCCCTTCATCCGGCAAGCTGTACACCGCTGTTGTCGAGGCTCCATGCGGCGCCGGCGCGCAGGGCGGCAAGATTGCCCTCCAGCAACGCCTGATGGCGCGCGGGCAAGTGGTCGGCTAGCGCAGACACGACCGCCTCCAGCGAGACGATCTGGGTCGCGGCGCAGAGCGCACCGAGCATGGCCATATTCACCAAGCGCACGTCGCCCAGGCGCGCCGCAATTTCGTTGGCGGGCATGGCGAGGCAGCGAATATCGCTGCGCGCGGGCGCACGTGCCACCAGTGCGTTGTCCCACACAATCAGCCCGCCCGAGCGGACCGTCGCCTCATAGAGATTCGCGGAGGGCAGATTCATGGCGACGACGTAATCTGGCGACTGCACAAGGGGCGAACCTATCGGCTCGTCACCCACCACGACCGTACAGTGGGCTGTGCCGCCGCGCATCTCCGGCCCATAGGATGGAATCCAGGTGACTTCAAGGCCGGCATCCATGGCGGCGTAGGCCAGAATCTGTCCGGCAAAGAGTGCACCCTGTCCTCCAAAGCCCGAAAAGATGACCGATGTCTCCATAGCGACCACGCCCTTCGTCTGTGGGTTGCGCCTATGCAAAAGGGATACCGGGGTGAAATCTACGTGCCGCCTATAGGGAACTGGGAGCGGGGAGCACTTATGAACGGAGACGGTTCCCTGTTCCCCAATCCCCGTTCCCCGCTTTCAGCCTAGTTGTGGATGCACCTTGAAGTCGCCGGGCGGGTACTCGAGTGCGACCAGATCGCGCACATAGTCGAGCGACGCCTCGGGGGTCAACCGCCAGTTGGTGGGGCACGTGCTCAGAATCTCCACAATCGCCAGCCCCAAACCCAACGCCTGCGTCTCAAAGGCGGTGCGAATGGCCTTGCGCGTACGTCGAATCTCCGCCGGCGAGTGGATTGAGCGGCGCACGGCATAGGCCACGCCCGGCACCCCGGCCAGCAACTCCGTTAGGTGCAGCGGGTAGCCGTGCAGCGCAGGCGTGCGCCCCAGTGGCGACGACGAGGTGACCTCGCCCAATAGTGTGGTGGGCGCAAGCTGGCCACCGGTCATGCCGTAGACCGTGTTATTGATGTAGAAGACCGTAATCTGTTCGCCACGCGCTGCCGCGCCCAGGATCTCGTTGCCGCCGATTGAGGCCAAATCGCCGTCGCCCTGGTAGGTGAAGACGAAGCGGTTGGGCAATGCGCGCTTGATGCCCGTGGCCATGGCCGGTGCGCGCCCATGCGCCGCCACGCAGCCATCCACATTGAAGTACTTCGTGGCAAAGACGGCGCAGCCCACGGGCGCTACCAGAATCGTGCGCTCCCGGATCGCCATCTCGTCAATCACCTCGGCAATCAGTCGGTGGATGAGGCCGTGCGTGCATCCGGGGCAGTAGCTTGTCGCCACGTCGCGCAGGCTCTTGGGTCGCGCGTAGACCTCTTCCCATGTGTGCGGCACGCTGCTACTGTAGCCGTTTGTACGCGGCGCCTGTTCCGGGCGCCGGATTGACATGGACATATCAGGCATGTCACTTGCCATTCGCATCCTCACAATGAGCGTCCTGGCCTACGTATCGCGGAAGCGATGCACGTTCCGTAGTGCGCGCAATCAATCGGCGGAAACCCGGCGCGCGCCAACGTCCGACCGCGTGCTGTAAACGCGCCGCAAGTAGGCCAACTCTCCCAGAATCTCGTCGGGCATGGGTATCATGCCTCCCATGCGGCCGCGGAAGTGTACGGGTGTGTGTGCCGATACACACCTGCGCACGTCGTCAGCCATTTGCCCGGCGTTCATCTCCACCACCAGGACGCCCGACACCTGGCGGCTGAGCGCGTTCAGCGCCTGAGCAGGAAAGGGCCAGAGCGTGATAGGTCGAAAGAGACCTGCGCGAATGCCCATGGCGCGCGCGCTGCGCACGGCGCTGCGTGCAATCCGCGCCACGGTGCCAAAGGCCACCACAAGAATGTCGGCATCCTCGGTCTGGTAGCTCTCGTAGCGCACTTCGGCCGCAGCAATGCGCGCGAGTTTTGCCTGCAGCGCGAGGTTGGCTTTCTCAAGCTCTTCGGGCTGCAGCTGCAGCGAGGTGATTTCACGGGCGTCACGCGCCAAAGCGCCGGTAAGCGCCCACGGCTGTGGTGGCAGCGGATCCGTACACATGGGCGGCATGGAAACGGGCTCCATCATCTGCCCAATTGCACCGTCGGCGGCGAGCAGCACGATCGTGCGGTAGCGCATGGCCAGCTCGAAACTTGCATAGGTCAGGTCTGCAGCCTCCTGCACGGTCGACGGGGCAAGCACAAGTGGGTGGAAGTCGCCATGGCCCGCGCTGCGCGTCACCTGGAAGTAGTCGGCCTGGCCCGGCTGAATGTTGCCCAGGCCGGGTCCCCCCCGCATTACATCCACGATCACGCAGGGGACCTCGCTCGCGGCAATGTAGCTCAGCCCCTCCTGCATCAGGCTGATGCCCGGTGACGACGAGGAGGTCATGGCGCGAATGCCTGTGCACGCTGCCCCGTAGACCATGTTGATGGCCGCAATTTCGCTTTCGGCCTGCACAAAGATACGCCCCAGCTCGGGAAGGCGCTTCGCCATGTATTCGAGCAGCTCGGTTTGGGGTGTAATCGGGTAGCCAAAGAAGGCGTCCACGCCGGCGCGAACAGCGGCCTCGGCGATGGCTTCGTTACCCTTCCAGAGTTCTCTCATGCGTTGCCTCCTGCTTGGCGCAGGCGCCGTCACGTGGCATGCGCGGGCGATGTACAACCGGTTCGCGATAGACTCTGAAGACCACATCAGGGCAAACCAGCGCGCAGCGTCCACAGCCTGTGCATTCAGCAGCCTCTTCGACCAGCGTCACAGGGTGATAGCCTTGCGCATTCAGTTGTGTTGAGAAGGCGAGCACGTGCTGCGGGCAAGCCGCAATGCAAAGGCCGCAACCCTTGCAGCGTGTGCTCTCAACGCATACGGTGCCTCGAGCCATGCTTGCACCTCGCTGAAGGCAAGAAACAGGCCATACCGCATGCGCAGACGTCCTGGCGGGGAAACAGAAATGCCTCGTCTGCGGCGGCGCATCAAACAGTGGAATGCGCGGCACGCTGCAGCGAGGCAGTCGGCGTGCGCATCACCGTTGATGCACAAGGAAGTACGAGAAGGTGCGTTTACCGTGGACATGCACCCTGATCCATTATCGCGCCGTTCACGCCGATGCGCACAAGACATCTGTCATGTATTTGGCGGGACCGGCGCCAGTCGTCGCACCGCGCAGCTGCGATGGGTGGATCAAGCCGGCGACCGGCATGGGGCCGAAAGCCGGACTGCGCTATAATCAGCAATCAGGCAACCAAGGCGCACTTTGCTTGCATACGCAGGTTCGCGCCCATGCGAAAGTTAGCACCAATTGCAGGCGCACATGACTCTGCCCGTCTACATTACCTTTCATCTCATCGAGCATCGCCGCCTCTCACCGGGTGAACGGCGCTCGATTTTGGAGCTTTGCACGCGTGCGTATGCAGAGCCCTTCGACGCTTTCATGAACGCATACACGGCCTGCACCCACGTGCTGATGTACGCGCGCGGCACGCTGGCCGCACACGCCTGCTGGGAGGAGCGCTATCTCCAGCAGGGCGACTGGCCACCCCTGCGCACTGCGTATGTCGACGCTGTCGCTACCGAACCGGCGCTCCAGCGCCAGGGCTACGGCGCCGCTGTGATGGACGTGATTGCTCAGCAGATGTGGGACTTTGATCTGGGCGGCCTTTGCGCGGCAACGCCTGCCTTCTATGAGCGGTTGGGGTGGGAAGCGTGGCGCGGTCCTACCTTCATTCGCGGCGACAGCGGCCTCGTCGCGACGCCCGATGAGCCTGTCATGATCAAACGCACAGGGCGCACGCCGCCGTGGCTGGACCGGCGCGCACCGTTGATTGCCCCCTGGCGCGACGCGCCCGAACAGTGGTAGACCACACCTTCGCCGATTTTCGCAGCTTGAAAAGGAGCGCACCATGGCCGACATCTTGTCCGCCACCACCTCCTCTGCAGTATTCGATTGGCTGCTCGAGCGCGACGACCCCGCAGTGCGTGCCGTGGCTCTGCGCGACCTGCTCGGTGCACCGCCCGATGACGCCGATTATCAAGCCGCATGCACGGAGCGGCTCGCGCGCGGCCCCGTAGCCGAGGTCCTCACTGCCATGCACCCCGAAGGCTACTGGGAGCGGCCAGACCGCAGCTACTCGCCCAAGTACACAGCCACATTCTGGGCTATCACGCTACTTGGCCAACTTGGCGTCACCGTCGGCGACGATGATCGTGTTGCGCGCGCCTGCGCGCGCCTGCTTGACCAGAGCGTTACGCTCCACGGCCAGATTGGCTACAACAATGAACCGTCGGGCACCTTCGACTGCCTGCAGGGCAACATCTGCCATGCGCTCCTGCAAATGGGTGTGGACGATCCACGCCTCGATCGCGCGATCGACTGGATGGCACGCACGGTCACCGGTGACGGCATTGCAGACACTGACGACAAGAAGAACCCAAGGCGTTACTTCAATTACAAGTGCGGGCCGGGTTTTGCCTGCCTCGCCAACAACGGCCTTCCC
>CAYJNV010000132.1:0-8346 GCA_964370975.1 uncultured Caldilineaceae bacterium
TTCGGCGTCCGTCACGCCGCTAGTCTATATGATTTCTCGCACGCTGAATAGTCACCATTGATCAATCGTTTCCTTCCTGCCACGCACTTGGAGCCTTCCATGATCTACCACATGCTGCCCGCAACCGACTGGGCCGCGACGCCGCCCGACGCCCCCTACCGCGCCGCATCGCTCGAGGCCGAGGGCTTCATCCACTGCTCGGGTGACACCGCGCGCCTGCTGGCGGTAGGCAACAGCTTCTATCGAGACCAACCGGGTGACTGGCTGATACTGGTCATCAACGAGGGTGCGGTGGATGCCCCTGTGCGCTGGGATGCCGTGGGCGACACACCCTTTCCGCACATCTACGGGCCGCTCAACCGCAGCGCCGTGGTGGAGGCAGTCTCCTTTCCGCGCAGCGTCGACGGCGCGTTTGCCCTGCCGCCCACGTGGCAGGCCGCAGCCTAGTCCGTACTCATCTTGTGGGGCGCTTCACAGTATGGTAAATTTGCGAGCACAATGACGACAGCAGCGAATGGTTTTCCAGAGTGGATCCGGAGGCGACTGATGGGCCAGGGCGGCTCTTCCGGCACAACAACCGGCGGCAAACTGGATCAGGAGCCTGTGGTGGTGTGGGAGGCCGCCAACGTGATGGAGGCGGAGATAGTCAAGAGCCGCCTCGAGGCCGAAGGCATACCGGCCATCATTCGCAGCGAGGCTCTGGGGCAAATCTACGGACTCACCATGGGTGGGCTGGCGGCAGCCGATGTGCTTGTGCCCGCACCGCTGGCTGACCGCGCGATTGAGATTCTCGAGAGCAATGCCGGCATGGACGATATGCCCGACGAGGATGTGGCTGCCGAAGCCGGCGACGACGTGGCCTGACGCCAACCCCGCTGCGCATGTGCATGAGCTGCACTCAGGTCAATGGCGCGCATGTCATTGCGATTCTTTACTTCTTGGCGTTGCGATTTGTGACTCGTCCACTGCGCGATTGCGTTGAGCAGTGCGCAGTCTTTTTGTGTTTGCGTGGATTATGGCCGCACTGATAGAAGTCTCCGAAGTCTACAAGCGCTTTGGCCGCAAGCCCGTGTTGCGCGGCGTCAGCCTGACGGTGGAGGCCGGGCAGGTAACCGCCCTGCTGGGCGCAAACGGTGCGGGCAAGACGACGCTCATGCGCATGATCTCCGGTCTCTCGCGCCCCGACCGCGGCAGCATCACACTGGGCGGCGTGCCCATGGCGCGTAGTCTACATGAACTGCGCCGCTACATCGGCCTCGTCAGCCACCTGCCGCTGCTCTATGACAGCCTCAGCGCGTGGGAGAATCTCGACTTTTTCGCACGCCTCTACGACCTTGCAGATCCCGCAACGCGCATCGACCGGGTGCTGCATGACGTGGACCTGTGGGCGCGCCGCAATGACGCCGTGCGCACCTACAGCCGCGGCATGATCCAGCGCCTGGCGATTGGCCGCGCCATCCTGCACAACCCGCCTGTGCTGCTGCTCGATGAGCCCGACACCGGACTCGACCCCGCCAGCGCAGAGATGCTCCAGCAACTCATCCGCAGCCTGGGTGCTGCCGACCGCGCCATCCTCCTCACCACGCACAATCTTGACCGCGCCCTGGCCTGGGCCGATTGGGTCTGCGTCCTGCAGAATGGTACAATCGTCCACCAGCGTCCCACCACCGCACTCGACACCGCCACATTGCAGGCCATGGTGGGCGCCCGCGCGTTTGCCCCTGCAGGTGCGGGCACGATCGGCGCATCAGCCGGAGCGGCGGCGCTGTGAGCGTAACCGAGGCCGCACGCGCCGTGACCACATCCACCGAACAGATCGCGCCCGCAGCAGTGGCCATGCGCACAGGCGGTGGCGCAGGCGCCTATCTGCGCAAGGTCTGGGCAATCACCCTCAAGGATCTGCGCGCCGAGTTCCGTGCCAAGGAAATTGTGCTCACCATGGCGGCCTTCAGTATCCTGGCCGTCATCGTCTTTGGTCTGGCCTTCGACCTACGCGTGCCCGAGTCGGCAATGGTCGCGCCGGGGGTCTTCTGGGTGACGGTGCTCTTTGGCGGCGTGCTGGGGCTCAACCGCGCCTTTGGGGCCGAGGCCGACCGCGGCTCGTTGGCGGCGCTGCTGCTGGCGCCGATGGACCGCAGCGCCATCTACTTTGGCAAACTGCTGGCCGGCTTCATCTTTATGCTCATCGTCGACGCCCTGGTGCTGCCCGTCATTCTGGTCATCTTTGACGTCAGTCTCTTCCAACCGCTCAACCTGCTGGGGATCTTTCTGGGCACCTTAGGCTACATGGCGGTGGGCACCCTCTTCGCCGCCCTCACAGCCAACACCCGTGCCCGCGAAAGCATGTTGCCAATTCTGCTGCTGCCGGTCATGGTGCCTGTCTTTGTAGCGGGCGTTGGCCTAAGCTCCGCGCTGATTGACGGCCGCACCATGGATGCCGTGGCACGCTGGTTGCTGATGATTGCGGGCTATGACCTGCTCTTCTTGACGATTGCCTATCTCGTATTTGACATGATTTGGGAGGAAGCCTGAGCCGCCTATGAGCACCGCAACTGCGCCCCAATCCACCACCCTGAGCGCCCACCGCGGGCTGCACCTCACACACCTTGTGCTGGCCATTCTGGGCGTGGTGGCCATGGCCGCCATGATGTGGGTGGCCCTTGTCTATGCGAAGCCGGCCGCCAACCTGGAGGGCGTTGAGCAGGCCGCGCAGCGCATCTTTTACATCCATATGGGCTGCAACTTTGCTGCCTTGGGCGCATTCTTGATCTCGCTCGTCGCCAGCATCGGCTATCTCGTCACCCGCAGGCTGGATTGGGACCGGCTGACGCAGGCCAGCATTGAGGTCGGCCTCGTCTTTGGGCTGGGAACCACCGTCACCGGCTCAATATGGGCAAAGCCTACGTGGAACACATACTGGACGTGGGATCCGCGCCTGACCACGGTGACAATTACCGTGCTCATCTATGTGGCCTATCTGCTCTTCCGCAATGGCATTGACAACCGGCAAACGCGCGCCCGCTTCGGCAGCATCTACGCGCTCTTTGCCTTTCTCAGCCTGCCGCTCACCTACTACAGTGCGCGCTGGTTCCGCACCATCCACCCGGTTGTCTTCGGCGGCGACAACGCCGATGCAGAGGGCGGCTTTGGCGTCGGCTCGACCATGATCACGACGCTGGAAGTTGCGGCTATCAGTTTCGTATTGCTCTTCAGTTCATTGTTGATTCTGCGCTTCCGCCAACTGCGCCTGCAGGATCGGCTGGAGGAAATTCGAGAGGACCTGGACTAATATGAACTATTTGGCGGCCGGCTTCATCGCGGTCTGGCTACTGGTCTTGATTTACGTGGTCTTCATGGCGTTGCGCCAAGGCAAGCTGGAGCAGGAATTGCTGGGCCTTGAGGAGGCGCTGCAGGAGCAGCGCTCGGGCACGCGGGCGGAGAAGGCCTAGACTGCAAGCGCACCTCATGTAGTACCAGTAACGCGTGTTTTACTTCGGTATCACTGCAGGCAAGGCCGGGCGCGCATGCGTGGCGCGCGCCACAGACAGGCCGCGCGGCATCGCGTAGAGTTGCCTGGTGCGCTCAGTAGCGCTGCGCAGCGTGTGCGTCAGGCGTTTTGCCAACGCGGCAGGTTTTCGAGGCAGGGAGCGAACTTACGATGACACAATCTGTACAACCATCGGGCGGCCCGGCAGCAAGCACGATTGCACCGCGCCCGGCGCCGCGCCCCAAGGCAAGCCGACTCTCCACTTTCAGCCACGCGCTGGCCTTTGTGCTGGGCTTCACGGTGGTTTTCACACTGCTTGGGTCGGCTTTTGGGCTCATGGGGCGCAGTCTCAACCAGTACATGCCCATTGTGCAAAAGTTCGGCGCGATTCTGCTGTTGATCTTTGCTCTGATTACCTTCGGCGTCTTCAGTCGCCTCTCCGCATGGGTACGCGCCAGGACTGATATCAAAACCAACCCGGCGGCCGCCGCACTTGTGGGCATCCTGGACTGGTTCAACGCGCTCCTCTACACCGAGCGCCGCGTGACCGACATGCACGAGGTGAATCGCGGCTGGGGCTTTGCCAGCAGCTTTTTGCTGGGCGTGAGTTTCAGCGCGGGCTGGGTGCCATGCGTGGGCCCGATTCTGGCGAGCATTTTCTTCCTGGCCAGCGACAGCGCCACCGTGGCGCAGGGCGCTGGACTGCTCTTCATCTACAGCCTGGGGCTCGGCATTCCCTTTCTCATCACCGGGCTGGCCTTTGACCGCATGGTCCCTGCGTTGCGCCGCCTTAACCGCCACGCCGGCATGGTGAGCATCATCAGCGGCATCTTTCTCCTTTACGTCGCGTGGCTGCTCTGGTTCGACAAACTGGCCACGCTGACCACGCAATTCTCGGGGCTCAACAGCCTCGTCCTGAATCTGGAAGACTGGATGGGGTTCGTTTCGGGCACGGGCAACGACATTGTCAACGTTTCGATCTGGAGCGCCGCACCACTGGCCCTGTTCGCGGGCATCATCAGCTTCATCAGCCCGTGCGTGCTGCCGCTCGTCCCCGCCTACATTGGCTTTCTCACGGGCACGGCCGTAGGCAGCAGCCGCGATGCGAAGGGCGCAGGCAACTAAACTCCATGCGGGTTACGCTCTACAGCAAGCCCGATTGCACACTCTGCGATGCGTGCAAGGTCGACCTGCTGGCGTTGCAGATCGTCTTCGGCTTCACGCTCGAAGAACGCAATATCCTCGACGACCCTGCGCTCTTTGACCGGTTCCGCTACCTCATCCCCGTAGTGGATGTAAGCGGCGGCCCGTTGCTCTACCCGCCGCACGATCTCGGCGTGATGTGGAGCGCCCTGCACAACGCGCGGCTGGTCGAAGATAGAGCTCATGACGCAACCACCGACTGAAGCCCCTACCGCTGAAGTTGCACGCACGCCGCCCCCTGCCGACAATTCGCGCATTGCGCGCGGCGCCTCGGCCGTGGTGCAGTGGATTGCGCGCCACTGGCTCGCATGCTTCAACATTGGCTGGGCGGCCTACGCCTTCGTTCCCTTCCTTGCGCCTCTCTTCATCCATTGGGGGTGGGAGGGCCCGGCGCGCGCCATCTATTTCCTCTACTCCTTCACCTGCCACCAATTGCCCGACCACAGCTACTTTCTCTTTGGGCCGTGGCACGCGCCCCATGCTGACCAGCTGGTGGCGGCGGGAATGCCCGCGACACCCAACCTGCTCATTGAGCGACAATTCATCGGCAACGATGAGATTGGCTGGAAGGTGGCGCTCTGCCAGCGCGACGTGGCCATCTACGGCGGCGTCTTTCTAGCCGGCATCGTCTTCGCGCTTGTGCGCTCCTGGCTGCACCCACTCCCAGGCAAGTGGTTCCTCGTGGCGATGATTCCCATTGCGCTTGATGGCGGCTCCCAATTGATTGGCCTGCGCGAGAGCAACTGGCTGCTGCGCACGATTACCGGCAGCATCTTCGGCATCGCCGCCGTTTGGTGGGCCTATCCCTACGTGCACGATGCCATGAACGATGTGCTTGCCGAAGAAGCGCAGCGCAGCAAGACGCAAGCGTCGCAGATGACGAAGACGGCCTGAGTCGTCCGGCATGGTGCGCACACGAGCAGCGGTTGCGCGAACGGTGTTGCATTGCGCCCGGCGCTGGTGCATACTGTAGGCGCTTCCCCACACCACAATCGACAGAAGTTCGACAAGACTCTCGAGGTGCGCCCTCGACCGAAGGAGAGACGCGATGAACCGCCACGCAACACGCACCACCAAGGCTCTGTTTGCAGGTCTGTTACTCATATGCGCCCTGCTGCTGCAGGCGCTGCCTGCATTCGCGCAATCCAGCGGCGACGTAAGCGCCGATGACTTCGTCGCGCAACTCATCGACCTGCGCGACAACGACCCCACCTACAGCGACAGCTTCCGCACCGACAATGCCGACTGGGAGACCGACCTCGAGTCGACCGATTCATCGTTGCGCATCGAAGGGCGCACCTATCATGTAGACGCGGTCGACCCGAACCTTTTCGTCTGGGGCATGTCGCCGGTTGAGGCGAGCAACTTCTATGTCGAAGTCTACGTCGACAGAGTCGCGGGCCCCCTGAACAACGAATTCGGCATCGTCTTCCGTCACGTGGACCCCGACAATTTCTACGCCTTCATGGCCAGTTCCGACGGCTACTACATTTTGCGCGCGATGGTGGATGGCGAATGGAGCGAGATCATTCCCTGGACGGCCAGCGACGCCGTTGACCAAAGCGATGGCGCGTCCAACCTGTTAGGCGTCTACGCCGACGGGTCCACGCTCGTACTTCTCATCAACGACACCGTGGTGAACCAGATTGATGACGAGAGTTTCAGTGCAGGCGGGATTGCGCTGTCCGCCGGCAGTTTTGACGAGGGCGGCGTCGAGATTGCCTTCGACGACATTGCCCTGTGGGACATTGACGAGTTCGGCGCGCTGAACACGCCCACTCTGCCGGCGTCTGACGAGCCCACTGTGGAGCCGACTGACGAACCGCTGGACGAACCGACCCTCGAGCCGACCCTCGAGCCAAGCGTCGAGCCAACTGCCGAACCCGCCACCCTCTCCGATGAGGACGCTGCCGCCATCCACGACAGCGTCAACACAGTGCGCGAGCAATCCGCGACGCTGAGCGAGACCTTCAGCCGCGATTCCGGCGCCTGGGAACTGGGCGATGACGGCTCGTCAAACATCGAAATCACGCGGCGCTCGCTCAAGATGAACATCATTGAAGCCAACTGGCTGGGCTGGAGCACGCTCCAGGACGTCCAGGCGGCCAACCTGCTCATAGAGGCCGACTTCAGCCTCGACAGTGGTGCACCGGTCACCGAGTCGGGCATCATTTTCCGCTACCAGGACGAGAACAACCTCTACTACTTCGCCATCTCGGGCGACGGCAGCTTTAGCCTCTGGAAGCTGGTGGATGACCAATGGGAGGAGCTTCTGCCCTGGGCCGCCACGGATGCGCTCGACGCCACTGAAGCGGCCGTCAACCGCCTGAGCGTGCTGGCCGAAGGCAACACAATCTCGCTGCTGATCAACGACGAGGTCGTTGGCCAGGCGCAGGATGACACCTTTGCGGCGGGGCTTGTGGGGCTGGCGGTGGGCACCTTTGAGGAAGGCGACGTCGTGGTGCTTGTCGACAACGTCGACCTGTGGGTGCTCTCCGAAGAACCGACTGTTGGTCCTACGCCCGAGCCTGAAGTGACACCCGAGCTTGAGATCACGCCTGAGCCGGAAGTGACGCCACAGAGCGATCTGCCCCCGGCCATGGACGATGCGCTGGCTCGCGTCGACGAGGTGCGCGCCACCCAACCGACCACCACCTCGGACTTCCGCCGCGATGATGGCACATGGAGCATTGACGCCGAAGAGGATGTAACCCATGCCTATACGCGCCGCGCATTCCACATCACTGTAGACAGGGATGACTGGGTGAGTTGGACCAGGAACCAGGAGATTCAAGCGAGCGACTTCTTCGCCGAGGTCGACGCCGCGTACATTGCCGGCCCAATCGGCGCGGAATTTGGCATGGCCTTCCGCTATGTGGATGATAACAACCTCTACCTGTACGTTACCAGCGGCGACGGCTACTTCAGCCTCTTCAAACGGCAGGACGGGCAGTGGGAGACGCTGGCGCCGTGGACGCAGAGCGAAGTGCTCAATGTGGGCACAGCCGCGCTCAACCGCCTGGGAGTGCTGGCCAAAGGCGCGTCGATCACGCTCTTCGCCAACAACACGCCGTTGACCACAGTCGAGGATGACTCCTTCGCAACCGGCCAAATCGGCCTTGCTGCGGGCACCTTCACTGAGCCGGGACTGGAGGTCTCTTTCGACAACTTCAGCTACTGGGAGATTGACGAGGGTCAGTAGGCGTAACAAGCCGTTGCTCGTGCGGCCACACGTCGCCCCTGGAATTGGACAGAATCGCCCGTCTACGCTAGAGTACAGGCTTGTGACGGCGTGCAGGTTGTCGCGCGCCACCGGGCGCATTGCCTGGGAATGACCATCAAGCGCCACCCGCGTGCGCGCACATTGCCACCGGCTGGAGCCGTCGGGAGAAGAGACACATGGCCAATACCAAATCTGCCAAAAAGGCAGCGCGTCAGTCCCTGAAGCGCCAAATAGAGAACCGGGTGATGTTGGGCGGTTCGCGCACGGCCGTTCGCCGCGCACGCACGACCATTGCGTCGGGTGATCTTGGTGGCAGCCAGGAAGCGGTGCTTGTGGCGCTGCGTGCGCTGGATCGCGCCGCCAACAAGAACATCATCCACAAGAACAACGCCTCGCGCCGCAAGAGCCGCCTCATGCGTGCACTGGCCAAGGC
>CAYJNV010000132.1:8356-11030 GCA_964370975.1 uncultured Caldilineaceae bacterium
CGGCACCCACGTGGCGGGGATCGCCGCGAAGAACAATCCCGCCGCGAGAATCTTGGTGGCGCGTTTTACATTCGACTACCACATGATTCCTGAACTGCCGACCATCGAACTCGCGCAGAAGGAAGCCGCCGCCTAGGCGCGTTTCCTCAATTGAGCAGAAAAAAGCCACCGGTCGCGTGACCGGTGGCTTTTTGGCGTTTGGCAAGCCCCGCCGCAAATGTGATTTCCCGATGAGATGCGCACTTTTCAACGCAAGGGCGCAAGGTGCGCAGAAGACGCAAGGAAAAGCAAGAGCAGGAACTCGGTTCAGTCCCCGTCAAAGCGCTTTGGCGGAGAATGTAGAATCTGATGTTAATCCTGCTTTTGCTTTTCCTTGCGCCCTTCCGTACCTTGCGCCCTTGCGTTGAAAACGTGAATTCCATAACGCCTTCAGATTAGCTATCGCGCGATGCCGGCCGCTGCGCCGCAAGCCACACCACCAGGCCAACGAAGGCGATGTGCAGCGCGCCCACGCCGCCGCCCACGAGCAGCGCGGCCGGTGGCGGGTAGTCTGCCCGCAACAACCCCGCCCACCAGAGCAGCAGCGCGGCCAGCGCGTAAATCCCCACCAGCGTCCACGCGCGTTGAATGCGCGGCCCGCTCGCAACCACGGGGCGCATCCACACAAAGGCCGCCACAACCGCACCGGCGATCAGCATCAGGTCCAGGATCACCAGTGCCGTCATGGCCGGCTCAATCTCTCCTGCGCGTAATTGCACATATCCTGCAGTGGGCAAATGAGGCAGCGAGGCACACGCGCCGTGCAGATCTCGCGCCCCAGCCGGATAAGGTTCAGGTGCAGCGCATAGTAGTTCTCGGGCGGGAGCAGCGCCTGCCACAGCCGCTGGACGGCATCGGGCGAGGCCGTGGGGCCACTCAACCCCAACCTTTGCGTAATGCGCTGGATGTGGGTATCCACGGGAAAAGCGCCGCGATTGAAGCAGAAGAGCAGGACAATGCTTGCCGTCTTGCGCCCCACACCAGGCAGGCTGGTCAGGAAACCGATGGCCTCGTCTACCGGCATGGTGGCGAGATCGCTCAGGTCGTAGCCGCCACGCTCGCCGTGCAACCGCTCGAGCGTGGCAACGATGTGCGGGCCCTTCTGATTGTACATGCCGGCGGGACGAATCGCGTCTATGATCTGGGGCAGGGGCGCCGTGCGGATTGTCTCCCAGTCACCCAGTTGCATGAGGCGACCAAACGCGCGCCCGCTGTTCACATCCGTGGTGTTGGCGCTGAGGATGGTGCCGATGAGCGTCTCCGTCGGATCGTCACCCGGGGTGAAGAGCGGCTCGCCAAAGCAATCGATCAGCGCCTGATAGATGGCCTCTGCGCGTTCCTTCATGCGCCGCCCACGTAGATACGCGGCACGCGCGCGAGGATACGGCTGACGATGTCGTAATTGTTGGTGCCAACGCGTTTGGATGCGTCCTCGGCCGTGATGCGGCGATCGCTCTGCCTGCCGATGAGCACTGCTTCATCGCCCATCTGCACGCCCCCGTTCATGAGGAAGGCTGCCGTCACATCCACCACCGTCTGGTCCATGCAGACGCGGCCGAGTATGGGCGAAGGCTGTCCGCCCACCAGCGCATACTCCCAGGTGTGCGGGCGGCGCGGGAAGCCGTCGGCATAGCCCACGGGCAGCACAGCCACGGGCATGGGGCGGTCGGCAATGAACTCGCGTCCGTAGGATACCGCGTCACCCTGCTTGAGCACGCGCACCTGGCTCACTGTGGATTTCCACGCCAGCGCCGGGCGGAAGCCGTCGGGCAAGGTGCATTGATCGGGGTCAGGGTCCAGCCCATAGAGGGCGATACCGGCGCGCGCCATGTCGAGATGCGTATCGGGCATGGTGAGGATGGCCGCGGAGTTGGCGGCGTGGGCCACTGGTGGGCGCAAATCGTTTACTTCCAGCAGCGCCAGCACTTCGCGAAAGATGTCGAGTTGATGCTGGGCGTGGCTGCGGTCAAACTCGTCGGAGGTGGCAAAGTGCGTGAAAATGCCTTCGACCACAAGTGAGGGGATTTTGCCCAGCGCATCAAGCAGCGCAACGGCCTCGCCCGGGTCCACGCCCAGGCGGTTCATGCCCGTGTTGATCTTGACGTGCACCTTGAGCGGCGCTTCGGCCCCGATGGCGCCACACGAGGCACAGGCAAGGGCGCTCTCACCGTCGTAGAGCGTGAGTGTGACATCGCGCTGCGCGGCCTCGCCTGCCTGGTGAGGCGGCGTGTAGCCGAGCACGAGCATGGGCGCAGTGATGCCGCCGTCGCGCAACTCCAGCGCCTCGGAGAGGGTGGCGACGGCGCACGCATCGGCCCCGGCGCGCAGCAGCACGCGCGTCGTTTCCACAGCGCCGTGGCCATACGCATTGGCCTTGACCACGGCCATGAGGCGCGTACCCGATGCCAGGCGACGTCGCAACTTGCGCACATTGTTGGCAAGGGCGTCGCGATCAACTTCAATCCACGTAGGTCGGCTGGGGAGAGGGGACATGGCGCTCATCAGTCCAGAAGGGAATTCGGTACGCAGACGTTCATCCCTTATCGGCGCATCGCAGGATGAAAGTGCGCTGATGAATGTTTCAGAAATTGGCTGGCATTCTTCGTCGGGGCCGCCGAGGGTTGAAACCCCCGGC
>CAYJNV010000133.1:0-10983 GCA_964370975.1 uncultured Caldilineaceae bacterium
TGGCCGAATTGGGCTTTACCGTGGAGATGAGCGAGCCTGCCGCCGACTACATTGCCGAAGTCGGCTATGACCCCGCCTATGGCGCACGGCCGTTGCGCCGGCTGCTGCAGCGGCGTGTGGAGAATGAATTGAGCAGGCGGCTGCTCAACGGCGAATACAGCACGGGCGACCACGTCTTCATCGACCGCGATCCCGCGGCCGGGGCGGGCGCCGACGAAAACGTGCTCACCTTCACCAAGGTGGAGCAGGCGCCGATTGCGATTGACCTGCCTGTACAAAGCACCCGTAGGTCACGTCTCCGACGTGACGGCATGACAACAAAGAGCGAGGCTTCCGGAATCGGAAGCCTCGCTCTTTGTTCCGCGCCGGTGACGGCTGATGAATGATCACAAAACAAGCCTGTAGCGCGTCGCCGGCGGCGACAGGCCAGGACCGCAGCGCATGTTACCAACTCTGCCATCTACCCCTCCTCCCCACCATCCGCAGCGCACCACACCCGCATCTGCGCATAGACGGCGTGGCTGCGCGCCAGCCCCATGTGGTGGATACCAGGGAAGACCTTGATGTGCGTCGCAGGGGGCGTCTCGCCCTGCGCGCCCATGGGCTGCAACGCGCGCTGCGGCCGCACCAGGCCATCACCAAAAAGCAGGCTCGCGGCGTTGCCCTCGGTGCTACCCAAGGTGCCCGCAATCAGGTAGTGTTGGGCGCTGCGCAGCCAGGGCAGCGGCTCGCCGGGCGCCGCTTCGGCGTCGGCTGCGTGCTGCGCGCCGTGGCGCAGATCCTGCACGCCCTGGCTGCGCAGGTCGAGAACCCGGCCAATGACGTGCGTAATTGGGTTGGGCACGGCACGCAGCGTGGAAGACGCGATGTGCGCAAACCGTTCGAGGTCAGCCCCATTATGAGGCAAGCCCAGGTAGATGATGCGCTGCACCCGATCCACCCAGGGGCGCAGGTTGGCCGACGCCTCATAGCAGGCATGGCGAATGACCAGCCCGCCCATGCTGTGGCCTACGAGCAGAATCTCCTCAATGGGCAGCGGGTACGCCTGGGCGAAATCCTCCAGCAGCGCGTTGAGGCGGCGGCCATTGGCGGCAATCGGCAGGCCCGTGTTGTAGCGCAGTGAGAAGGGTGTATAGCCGAAGTCGGTCTGCAGCAAGTGGCCGTAGGAGGTGCGCGCGCCGTCGGCCTCCTGCCAGTTCCACATGCTTTCGCTGCAACCCAGCCCGTGGACGAGGAGAGCGATGCGCCCCGTGGGTGGCGGCTGCAGCGCAGCCAGCGCAGCGCGCGTTGTCTCCACCGACCGCCCGTGCGCGTAAAGCGCCATGCTGATGGCGAGCGGGTTCTGCTCCCCATGCAGGCGATCGCCTACCAGGCCGTTGACCGCACTCTGCGCCCACATCGCCCAGCCCACGGCGCCATTGATGAATTGCTGACTGTCGGCCACGGTCGCCTCCACCAAAGTACACCCCGTTGCACCGGGCGCAAGCACCAGGCTGCAGCCATTGTACTGCACGCTGCGCGCCGAAGCGAGGCTTCCAACTCGGGAAGCCTCGCTTCGTTACCTCTCCTGGGTCCTTTTCCGAGCCCGCTACTTGCGCACGGCGGGCAGGTACATGCGCGGCAGCGGCACGTCAAGCTGCACGGTGAAGCCGCCCACGGTTTCGCCATCGATCTGCGCCGTCACCTCCACGGCGAAGGTGTCGCCGCTGGTGAAGGGATTCGCTGCCAGGATCTGCTCCATGTCTGCGGCGCTTACCTCCTGGCCTGCCTGGGCGCCAAAAGCTGCACCCAGCACAAAGCCCAGCTTGCCGTCATACACGGCGCCAGGCGCCAGGTCCGGCGGCGGGTCGGGCAGCCACTTGGGCACAACCAGTTGCTGGTTGAGTCCAATCAGGATCGTCTGCAGGTTCAGCGGACCCGGCCACGGCTTGGGGTTGCCCACGCGGAAGGGAATCTGCAGGTCGAGCAGGTCGCTCAGGTCCAGCAAACGAATGCGGCGGATGTCGACATTGCGCTGGCTGTACTGATCCTGGAAGCCCGCCTGGCGCAGCGTCACCAGAATGCAGCGGTGCAGACCGGCCGCGCCGGGGATTGGCGCAGGCGTCCAGGGAATGCAGTGCTCCGTGAAGGATGTCGGCGGCAGCACAATGTTGTTGAGGCTGCCCACGGGCGTGAAGGGGATGCCTGCGCCGAAGGCCGCCACACTGAAGTCCACGCTTACGGTGCGCGGGAAGGGCATGGGGTTGTTCAGCTCAATGCAGAGCTGGCCGGCCTTGCCCTCCACAGGCGGGTCGGGGCGCAAGACGATCTCGCGCTCCAGCCATGGCGGGTTGGTGTGGGGCAGGTTGACGGGCGGCACATCCAGCTTGCGAATGCCTCCGATGAGCAGGTCGCCAATCCACCCTTGCACGTCAATGTGGCAGGCGGTGCCCAGCGGCCGGTCGGTGGGTGGGATGACGCTCAACTGCGCCGTGCGCACCTCGCCGGGGGCCATGTCTTCCAGCACCAGCGGGCTCACGGAGACCACCCAGCCGGGGCAGGTATTGTCCACAACCAGCGCGATGTCGGCGGTGGCGGCGGTAGGATTGCCCACGCTGAAGGTCAGCACATCGGTGACGCCCGGCTGCAGGTTCTCCATCACGTCAAGGTTGCGGTAGGGGTAGATGGGCGGGTAGGCCTGCTGTCCCGGCCCCGGAATGAACTCGATCTTGACGCGGATGCAGTAGTGGCCCGCGGTCACTGGTATCCAGTCATTCAGGTGCACTTCGCTGATGCTGCCGATGGCGCCCGCGGGCGGCAGCGTGATGATGCGCGGGTTGCCCGTGGCGGGCAGCGTGCCGAAGGGAATGCCGATACCGAAGTTGTTGGGGCTCGTCTCGAAGGTCACGCGCAGCGTAATTGTCTCGGTGGAGAGGTTGCGCACGCGCACGCCCAGGTCGGTGGGCTGCCCGGTGACGAGCGGGTAGGGATAGACGGTGATCTCGTCTTCGGCGTAGGGTGGTTGGCTGCCTGCAGGCACGCCCGGCGGGCAGTTGACGGGATGGGTGACCACGTTACTGATGAAGACGCCCAGATTCGTCGCCACGCGCGCCACGTTCCTCACTGTGCGCCCGTTGTTGCAGACGGCGTCGGTAACCAGCACCCTGAAGCTCTTTGTCACCACGGCGCCGGGGGCCAGCGGGCCAAGGCTCCAGTGCACCACCCCACCAACGGGGGCGATGCCCGGCCCGGCGCTGCCCGGCACAAAGAGCGTCCAGGTGGGCACCTGATCTTCCAGTTCGGCGCGCAACAGCGCGCAGGCAGGATTGGTGGACACGGTCAATGTCAGCTTGTACTCGATGACGGAGTTGATGCTCACCGCCGTGCCAGAGGGTGGGTTGGCTGTCTTGACCAGCGTGACGCAGGTCGCGGGTGGCTGCTCCACAGGGCGGCAGCGGTTGCTGATGCCGAAGAGCACGGCATTGACGGCCAGGTTCTTGCCGTCGGCGGTCATGGTGGTGGGGTCTTTGGAGAAGCCCCACAGTTGGTTGCATCCCTGCTTCTCGGCGATGAGCGGCGCGTGGTCAGTTGCGCCCGGTTCGACGCCCAGCACTACCACCAGCGGCGCAATGGTAGCGGGTGTGTGGTAGATGCCCACCTCGTTGCCCGCCGCCGTGTAGATCGTGTACGGGCCGGGGAAAGTGGGCGTGAAGTCGGTGGAGTTCTGCCAGTAACTCATGCCGGGGTTGACGCCGCGCACGGTATCGAGCGGTCCGTGCCAGCCGTTGGGCCAGCCAATCGGCGAGCCGTGTTTGCCGAAGTAGGCATAACCTCCCTCACCTAACCCCATCACGGGTTTGCCTGCGGCGCGGATGTAGTTGGCCATGGGGCTCACCCCAGGCGTGCCACCGGGCCAGCCGCTCAGCGTGCCCGTGTCATCGGCCACCATGATCAGGTCGAAAGGGGCCAGTGGCGTGGCCAGCAGCGTGGCCAGCGGAATCAACTGCACTGTGAAGCCACGCGCTTCGAGCATGGCCTTCCACGCGCCGGCAGCGCTCGTGACTCCACGATAGACGTAGGCGATCTTGCCGCTGACCTTGCAGTCGTGCTGGGTGAACTTGAAGCTCTGCCAGGTCTTGGGCGAGGTCTGGGTTGCGCCCCCGGGCCAGCCGAATTTGTCGTTGACCGTCAGCACGTCTTCGTGGAAGACGGCCAGCCCGAAGGGCTCGCACTTGGGTGAGACGACGCCCAGCGCGACGCGCCATTCAGCCGATTCGCCGTTGCGTCCGGTTTCGCCCTTGGCATCCCAGCCGGGAATGGGCGCCGGCGACCAGTTGCCCGCGCCGTCGCCCCGGAAGTCCGACAGGGCGTCGGTGAGCAGCACCACGCGCATGCGCAGGTCATCTGCTTCTGCCACGCTCTCCTTGGCGTTGTCGGTGTCCACATAGAGCGAGGCGGCGCGGCGCTCAAAGGTGCCAGGCGCGGCCTCCATGCAGACCCAGAGGTCGGTGGCGGTCTGCTTGAGGTGGACGAGGGAAAGGGTGTCGTTGGCATCGAAGAATTCGAAGACGGAGCCGTCGCCGTATTCGGGCGCAGTCGCAGTGCTCATGCATGAGCCATCCAGCACGGGCGTGATGGTGGCAAGGGGAATGGTGGGAATGTCCTGGGCAAACGCCGTTGCGCGCCCAAGCAACATGGCGACGACTGCGCAGAGCAGCGCCGCAAAAGGGCCGGCAATGCGCCGGAAGGAGCGGGGCGGGCGGGATGGGTTCATCTTTTACCTCCTGTGCAAACAAGAAAGGGGTTTGCTGCGCACTATGTGGAGGATGGGCACGTGGCGAAAGTGCCGTGGATAAAGCATATACATGTTCGCAGGAACGCAATGCGCCTCAAGCCACGTCCCGGCTGTGCAGTTGATCACAACGAGTAACCGGGAACTGGAAGTCGTGGGCAAAACAAAACCGGGGGCTGGAAGCCCCCGGCTACTCAATCCTTGCTTTGCTTTTCTTTGCGTTTCCTCCGCGTCTTTGCGCCTTGGCGTCGAATGTACAGTTCAGACGGTGCGCTGCGCCATCCACGGTGCGGAGTTGAAGAAACTGGCGATCACGCCCCCCGGCGGCGCAAGTTCGTCGCAGGCGGCGCGCAATTCGTCGCTCAGCGTCATCTCGAGCACAGGTAGCAGCGTCTCCAATTGGGCCAGCGTGCGCGGGCCAATGATGGGCGCGGTGATCCCCGGCTGCTCCTTCACCCAGAGCACGGCCAGTTGGGCGGGCTCCATGCCATGTGCGCGCGCCAGCGCGGCAAAGCGATTGCCGACCTCCACGCCGCGCGCCGTCACCCGCTCGGCGTAAATGCCGCCGCGCAGTTGCGCGCGCGAGTCGGCGGGCACAGCGGCGGCATTGCTGTAGCGACCGGCCAGCATCCCCATGGCCATGGGCGACCAGGTGATGAGCCCCAGCCCCTGCTTGCGCACCATGGGCAGCAGCTCGTTCTCAATGCGCCGGTCGAGCAAATTGTAGGGTGACTGCTCGGAGACGAAGCGCACGTAGCCGCGCAGCTCGCTCACCATGAGTGCTTCCATGATGTGCCATGCGGGCGCAGTGGAGGAGCCGATGTAGCGCACCTTGCCCTGCCACACCAGGTCGTCCAGCGCGCGCAGCGTTTCCTCAAGCGGCACATCAAAGTCGGGGCGATGGAGCTGGTAGAGGTCAATGACGTCGGTTTGCAGGCGGCGCAGCGAGGCTTCGCAGGCGCGCATGATGTGGTAGCGCGAATTGCCGCGGTCGTTGGCGTTGGCGCTGGTGGGGTAATAGCCCTTGCTTGTCAGGATGACGCGGTCGCGTGCGCCCAGGGCCTTGAGGATACGCCCAACCATGCACTCGGTTTCGCCGGCGGCGTAGAGGTCGGCCGTGTCAACGCAGTTGATGCCGGCAGCGAGCGCGGCCGCAACGATCGCCTGCGCCTCGGCTTCGGGCGTGGGGTTGGCGAAGTTGTCGGTGCCCAGCACAAGGGGCGCAATTTGCAGGCCGCAGCGGCCCAGGTGGCGGTGGAGCATGGATGCGGGTACTCTCTCAGCCGAAGAGACCAGAGTGCAATTGGTAAGTGGTGAATTGGTAATGATGCGCCATTACCAATTCACCATTTACCAATTATCGCTGTTCGGCGTTTCCATTCAGCAGCGCAACCACGGCGTCGCCATAGGCTTTCGCCTTCCACGGTCCTATGCCAGGGACGGTCAGCAGTTCGTCTGGTGTTGCGGGCTGGCGCTGCACAATTTCGAGCAGCGTGTCGTTGCTGAAGACGATTTCGGGGGCCACACCGCGCGCACGTGCAGTCTCGGTGCGCCAGCGCCGCAATTTCTCAAAGCGCCCCTGGTCCTGTGACGAAAGCAGCAGTTCGGGGCGCACCATGGGGCGCGGCAGCGGCGGCAGCTGCTGTCGCGCGCCTTCCTCCACAAGTTTGAGAATGGTTGCCCCATAGCGATTGGCCTGCTGGCGGCTGAGGCGCGCAATAAGTTGAAGCTGCTCGATTGTAGTTGGACGGGTGGTTGCCAGGTCAATCAGCGATTCGTCGCCCATAATCTTGAAGGGCGGGCGGTTGGTGCGCTGCGCCTCGCGCTCGCGCCAGTTCCAAAGCGCTTCGAGCACGCCCGTGTGCTCGAGATCGAGCGAGCGCGTGAGCTTCATTTGCCAGAAGTTGCGCTCGTTGGGCGAACGCTCAAGGGTGTCGAATTGCTCGAGCTGATCCAGCGCGTCCTGGCACTCTTCCAGGCGGCCGGCATCGTCAAGCGCGTCAAGCAACTGGTCGCGCAGCGCGAGCAGGTAATGGGTGTCCATCTGCGCATAGACGATCTGGTCTGCAGTCAGCGGGCGGACGGCCCAGTCGGTGCGCTGCATGCGCTTGTCGGAGACGACGCCGAAGCGTTCCTCGAGCATGGAGCCGAGGCCGACGCGCTCCCAGCCCAGAATGCGCGCGGCGAGTTGCGTGTCAAAGACGTTGGGAAAAGAAAAGCCAAAGTCGCGCCGCAGTTGCAGAATGTCGTTCTCGGCGGCGTGCATGATGACCTGGATGTCGCCGCGTGCAGTGAGCGCGCCCAGTTCGTCGAGGTTGGTGAGCGCGAGCGGGTCGACCAGATAGTCTATGACATCGTCCGTCGCAGGCTTGTGCGCGTCGGCGAACGTGGTAATCTGTATCAGGCAGACTTTGGGATAGTAGACATAGAAGCTGTTGCTCTCGGTGTCGAGGGCAAACGCGCTTTGTTTGCTCAGGTGTGCAGCCATGGCAGTGAGCGCCAGCGGATTATCGACGAGCACGGGCTGCAGCGTGCGCGGCTTGCTTGCGGATTGAGTCATGGGTACCATGGTAATGTCACTGAGGGCGGATGTCAACCGAGCATCTACTCGAGAACGTTTGTAGCGGCGATTGCGCTGCGGTGCGCGCCCACCCCCGCCATATAGGGCCGAGGATTTGATCGTGCATTCGGAAAGCCAAGCAGAAAGCAACGAATACCATCGCCTTGAACGCGTGGCCACCAACAGCCCTGGGCTGTGGTGGGCGCTCGCGCTCGAAATCGCGGGGCTTCTGCTCTTTGTCCTCATCTTCAACTTCGTCTTCCCGGCGCTTGGGGACAACCTGCGCGACGGGCCGCGCATCGCGCTCGGGCTGCTCTTCGCGCTTGTGCCCGCGCTGCTTTGGCTAGCCTTCTTCTATGGCTTCGACCGGCTGGAGCCGGAGCCAAAGCGCATGGTGATCACGACCTTTGCGGGCGGCGCAATCATCTTTGCCGCACTCGCGGGGCCGCTGCTCAACCGGGTCTTTGGCGTGGATGCGTGGCTCACCACCACCTGGTGGAGCCGACTGCTGGGGGGCGTGCTGGTGGTGGGCGTCATCGAGCAATACCTCGTCTATCTCACCGTGCGCTACCTTGTCTTTGAACATGCCGAGTTTGACGAGCGGGTGGATGGGGTGGTTTACGCCGTGGCCGCCGGGTTGGGCATGGCCACGGTCATCAACTTCGCCTATGTGCTGGCGCGCGGCGGCGTGGACCTGGACATCGGCTCGCTGCGCATGGTCGTCAATGCGCTGGCCTATGCTTCGTTTGCAGGCGTCTTGGGCTATTTCATTGGGCAGGCGCGCTTCGAGCGCGTTCCCTGGCACTACCTGCCGCTGGGGCTGCTGGCGGCGGCTTCGCTCAACGGGTTGCTCTTCTTTGTGCTCGAGCGCCCCAGCACGGGGCTGGCGGCAAGCAAGCCGTGGGGCGCGCTGGCGCTGGCCGCAGCGGTGGCGCTGGCTGCGCTGCTGATTGTCTTCTGGCTGGTGGCGCGCGCCAACGAGGAGACATTGCGCGTGCTGCGTGGCGCGCCCGCAGCCGCGCCGCGTACGCCCACGCGCGAGCGTACATCCGCGCCGTGGCAGGCGTGGTTTGGGGGCGGCTTCACAGGCGCACCTGTAGCGGCGTCGCTGGACGACGCAGCGGATGCGTTTGAGGTAGACGAGGACGCGCGCCCGCAGCAGGAGCCGCCCCCACCCCGTCTTCCCGAAAAGGGTGACCCCACGGGAGGGGCGGCATGAACGCATTTACCGATTCGTGGCGGCGCAGCCGCACCAACGCCCCACCCACGCAGGCCGACATCGTGCGCAACGATGCCATTCTCTTCGTCTGCGTGCTGCTGCTGCTGGCGGCGGGCTGGGGCGTGCGCCTGTTCGCACAGCGGGACGCCACACGCACCGCCGACCTGGGGCCGGGCATGCCAGCCATCGCCTACCCGGCTGCATGGCTGCCCGCGGTCAACCCCGGCGCATCAGCCGGCGACGGCAGCACGCTGCTCTTCCAGGCGCGCAATGTGGGCGCGGCCAGCAGTTACAACAACACGCTGCATGTCGAAGCGCTGCCCGTGCTGCCCGAGGATTCACTGGGCGCGCTGCGCATTCGCCAGGGGCTGCGCCGCGCCCAGGAGCTTGACCGCTACCGCGAACTTGCGGCCGAGCCGGTGACCGTATTGGGCGAGCGCGAGGCGCTTCTGACTACCTACGCCTTCCTGGCCGACCCGACGCGTGATAGCGCAAGCAGCGGTGTGCCTGTGGTGGTGGAGGCGCAGGATCTGCTCTTCCGCAACCAGAACCAGTGGCTGGTGGTCACCGTCGCCGCCGACGCCGGCGACTGGGCCGCTGCCTCAGCTGCCTTCGCACCCGTTTTCGAGAGTCTCGGGCTGGAGACGATGGCTCCATGAGCAAGCAGCGCGCGCGCAACATGCGCACAGTGTTGATCATTGCCGCCGCGCTCGCGCTGCTGGCTGGTTTGGCGCAGCGCCGCGCCGTGTGGGGGCTGGACCGCGCCCAGCGCGAGCAGGCGCTCCTCGCCACCGTGCAGGTGATCGTGCCCGACGAAGATGGCCACCCATTTAGCAGCGGCAGTGGCACGGTGCTCGACGCCGAGCAGGGCTACATCCTCACGAACTATCATGTTGTGGGCGACACGGAGACGCGTACTCTCTTCAACGAGGAGGGCACAGCGATCATCGGCGTCAACCCGCCCAACCTGCGCAGCGTGCCCGTCTTCAAGTACTACGCGCGCATGATCCACGGCGACCCCGAAATCGACCTGGCGGTCCTCCAGATCGTCTCTCCGTTTGACAACCCCAAGGGACGGCTGCCCACCAACCTGGGGCTTACGGCAGCGCCGCGCGGCGAGAGCGAGGCACTCCTGATCGGCGACCCCATCTTCGTGCTCGGCTTCCCCGGCCTGGGGGGCGACACCATCACCTTCACCTCCGGCACAGTCTCGGGCTACCTGGATGAGGACAAGGACGGCGCGGAGGAGTGGATCAAGACCGACGCCGAGGTGAACCACGGCAATTCGGGTGGGCTGGCTGTGGATGACCACGGCGCGTTCATCGGCGTGCCCAGCGCGGGCCTCACCGACGCCGAGGCCGCAGGCAAGATCAGCCTCATTCGCCCCGGCGACATGGCGCTGCGCTACTACGATGCGTGGACGCTGGGCAGCGCTACACCCATGGCCAACAGCGCACCCCAAGTCAGCCGTGTGACCTATGGTGCGGCCATTCGGCGCGACGGCGCGGTGCGCGCCGCGGTCAGCCGCTTTGCCGGCGGCACAACCGACATCTACGCCTCGATTGATTACCGCAACCTGCCGCGCGGGCAGGCGCTCACCTACCGCTGGTATCGCGACGGCGCCGAACTGGAGCGCGGTTCTTTGCTGCGCGGCGACAGTGAAACCGGCAGCGACTGGATCAGCCTTTCGGCCGATACACAAGCGGTTGGCGCAGGGCTGCCCGACGGCTTCTACGAACTGGAGCTTTGGCTGGGTGGCCGGCAGCTCTACCGGGGCGGCGTCTCGGTGGGCCAACCCATTGCCTCCGGCCAGCAACTGGTGCAGTTGGGCGCCATGACCTTCGCCGAAGGTGTTCAGGAGAATGGTTCGCCGATTCACCCCGCCACCAACTTCGCCAATGTGAGCGAGGTCTTCGCAATCTTCCCGGCCGAGGGGCTGCACAACGGTGTGGTGCTGCGCTCCGTCTGGTCCTACGACGGCAGGGAGGTGCTGCGCGAGGAGTGGGCGTGGGACCAGGGCGATGTGCGTACAGCCTGGCTGAGCATTACCCATGCCGAAGGATTGCCCGTGGGCGACTACATGCTCGACCTCTACGTGGAGGGCAAACCGGCGCAGTCGGGCGTCTTCCGTGTGACGGAACAGACCTCCGGCACGCGCAGCAGTGTGAACATGACCGGCAACGTGCATGACGCCGACAACAGCCGCCACGCAATTGAGGGCGCGCTCATCGTCCTGCTCGAGCCGGGTGTCACCGTGGATAGCTGGGTTGAGTCCGGCTTTGACGAGGCGCAAATCCATGCCAGCGGCCACAGCAACCGCGCGGGCGACTATCAACTGGACAAGCGCGTGGAAGGCGGGCAGAGTTACGCCGTGATTGTCGTCCACGATGGCTATCTGCCCGTGCGCGAAGATCACTTTCAGGCGCCCCCCGA
>CAYJNV010000134.1:0-10928 GCA_964370975.1 uncultured Caldilineaceae bacterium
AGCCGCGTGCGCGACCTCTTTGAGCAGGCCAAGAAGAATTCGCCCTGCATCATCTTCATCGACGAAATCGATGCCGTGGGTCGCCACCGGGGCGCAGGCATGGGCGGCGGCAATGACGAACGCGAACAGACACTCAACCAGATTCTGGTGGAGATGGACGGCTTCGACACCGATACAAACATCGTGATCGTCGCCGCCACCAACCGCCCCGACATCCTGGACCCTGCGCTGCTGCGCCCCGGCCGCTTCGACCGCAAGGTGGTTGTCGATCGCCCGGACCGGCGTGGCCGCGAGGCCATCCTGCGCGTGCACACGCGCGGCAAGCCTTTGCAGTCGGACATTGACCTCGACGTCATCGCCGCGCAAACGCCCGGCATGGTGGGAGCCGACCTTGAGAACCTGGTCAATGAAGCGGCCATCCTGGCAGCGCGCCGCAACAAGCGCGCCATCAGTATGGAAGAGATGGTCGAGTCGATCGAGCGCGTCATGGCGGGGCCGTCGCGCCGCAGCCGCGTGCTGAGCGCCGCTGATCGACGCACTGTGGCCTATCACGAAGCCGGCCACGCAATCGTCATGGAGACGCTCGAGAACACCGACGGCGTGGGCAAGATCACCATCGTCAGCCGCGGGCAGGCTTTGGGCTATGTGATGCCGCTGCCGCAGGAAGACCGCATGTTGCGCAGCCGTGCACAGTACGAGGATTCGATTGCCGGGCTGCTGGCCGGGCGCGTGGCCGAGGAGATCGTTTTCCAGGAAGCCTCCACCAGCGCTGCCGACGACCTGGAGCGCGTGACCAAGACGGCCAAGGCCATGGTCACCCGCTATGGCATGAGCGACATCATCGGGCCGCTGCAACTGAGCAGCGGCGATGCCAACCCCTTCCTGGGCATGGAACTAGGCGCGCAGCGCACCTACAGTGAGGACATCGCCCGCAAGGTTGACCAGGAAGTGCGCCGCATCATCGAAACGGGCTACGCACGCGCACGCGAAATCCTCACCACGCGCAAGGACCGTCTTGTGGAGGTGGCCGAAGCGCTGCTGGCCAAAGAAGTGCTCGACCGCCAGGAGTTCCTCGCCATCTTCAACGGTCCGGTGGCTGCCGCGCCCCCCGCCCCTGTGGTGGCTGTGGGGGACTGACGGCAACGGCTTATACAGACGAAACGGAAGCGGCACAGATAGCAACGGATACTCAATCCGTGTTATCTGTGCCGCTTCCTTGGAATCTGCGTACGGTCGTACAGCAAACTGCGAGACAATGATCTCTATTCGTCGTCACCGCTGTGGCACGATATGCAGGGGGTGAAATCCCCTTCATGGTGACACGCCAGGTAGCAATACTCCAAATCAGCCTGCTGAATCTCCACTGACGCGGTCACCGGCAAATCGTGGACTTCGTGGCAGTTTTTGCAGTTGAAGACGTTCGCAGATGTGTGTGGTACGTACATGTGTGGATTGGCCGCAACATCTTTCACGACGAACGCGCCTTCTGTTCGGGCCGCAAGTTCCTCGAATGGTCCGTGGCAGCCAAGGCAGAATTCCACATCGGCTACTTCGGGCAAGGGCGGCGCCGCGACTTCCTCATCTGCCGCCACGTGGCAATAGAGGCAGACAGCCACGGTCATGTCACGATGACTGGCGGGCGCAGGCTCTCGGCCCGTCTCCGCTTCGTGGCAGTCCAGGCATTCAGGACGCTTGACCACGCTGTGCGTAATTACAGGGGGCGTTGCTTCTTCGGCTACGGTTTCTCCGGTTGAGGGCTCGCCTTCAGCAAGCTCGACAGATGGCTCCGCTGCCTCCACCGCTGCGGTTGCGGGCTGGGTCAGCGGCGCTGCGCCGGCGGATACTCTCGGGTCCGTAATGGGTACGCAGGCTGCGGTCAACATGGCCAGCAGCGCAAGCAGGGCGACTGCACTGAAGAGTGCACCCACGTTCCGTTCACTTGGGGACATCAAAAACAGTCTCCGATCTTGTTGCCGCTCCTGTTGCTGTTCTTGTCACTGTGCCAGGTTTGCGACTTTCAACCTCTCAAGGCGCCAATCGCAGCAGAGCGTTGTCATTTGGAATTTGGACCTGGCAGCCAGCTATTGTGCCGGGAGGTTATGGGGATTTCTTCTCCACCTTCAACATGTTGCCGCGATAATCCTCAATAAAGCGCGCGGGGGTCAACTCTGCCCGGACGGTTGTGTCGCCTGTCACGGTGACATTCGTCCGAAAATTGTCGTACTCGCCCTTCGTCACATAGAGCACGTAGTCACCCGCTGCCGCCGCCAGATTGGTCACACCGTTGGAATCGGTGTGGCCGCCGTATGGGCGCAGCGTAACACGAGCGTTCGCAACCGGCGCGCTGGTGTCACGATTTACCACCTCGATGATCACCGCGTGTTCGGGTTTTCCAGCAACACTGAAGCCAAATGTGAAGGACGCGTCATCATGCGCGGGTTCCAGCGACGGTTTGCACAGTCTGACCTGCCATTTGTACGTTCCTTTGGACGCAGGTGCTCTGAGTCCCACCTCCGACCAATACAAGGCGATCGTCTCCGAATAGGGCGCAGGACCTAGAATAGCTATTGCGGCTTCTGCCCCTTCGTGATCAAAGACCTCCACTGCCTGGCCGGCGAGGCTGCACCCAAGCGCGCACTTCACCCCCACTTTGATCTTGAAGTCGGTATCCAATATCACCGGTGAACCGACATCCCAGACGGCGATGCTGGTTGCGTGCGCCGCGCCGACGAATGATTGCGACGCTGACCCCTCTTCATGGACGACGCCATCGATCTCTTCCACTTTAAGCTCCTGCAGGCAGATCGCTCTGCTTCCAGCTTGATCAACAGAGGACATCCCGGGGGTGGACTGCACGATCACCCCCGGGATGTGCCGCATGTCTTCAGAACTTAGCGAGACGGCATCATGGCCGACTAGCCGGCCATCTCCACAATGTTCGTGGCCACTGCATAGGCGCTGCTGATGTTCTTGCCGTGCCCATGCATACCTTGTCCAGTGGCAACCTCACCCACTGCGAAAAGGTTCGGGATCACGATTCCGTCCTTGTCAAGCACCTGGAATTTGCCGTTGACCCAGATGCCGGAGAGCGTATCGTGGCCGGCAGGCGTCGCCCACGCTGCATAGAACGGCGGTTTCTCGATCTTGAACGATGGATTCTCTCTGCCGAAGTCCTCGTCAACGCCCGAGTCCACAAACGAGTTATAGCGTTCCACTGTCTCCTCGAGGTTGGCGGCAGGCAGCGGGTAGTCTTCATAGAACTTGTTCACGATGTTCTCTGCCAACTCCGCAAGGGTGTCTGCGCTGAAGAAGTAGCCTTCTTCAATGTCGACACTGGGAGGACCGGAGACATCCCAGCCCATCCGTTCAACCTGGTCGGCATCGAAGATCCCCCAGATTGGCCCACCGACTCTGCGTGCGTCGTCTGTGTCAGCGTCCAAGACCGCGCTACCCATGGCGGCCGCCAGCCAGTCATAGCTTCTTGAGTCTTCTTGGAAGAATCTCTGCCCCAGCATATTGACATAGATGAGCCCGGCTGTCGCACCTTCAGCCTCGGCGTCCAAGCCTTGTGCGCGGACCAAGGGCCAAATGGGGCTATCCGGCGAGAAAGTGCCGACACGATAGCCGTATTGGGAGCCGATGCCTCGCATCTTCGCGAGAGCCGATCCAGCTTCCTGTGTCTGGTTAGCAGTGGCCCCGAGGGAAGCCCCAATTGCCAGGCAGGCGAGTTCGCCGCTGGCGTCCTGGAAGCTGAAGGGGTCGCCACCCACACCGTTCGCGTGCTCCGGACCGTATCGTGGGTCGAAGATCTGATGGAACTTCCAGTTGCTGGTGCTGCCACCTGTGGCGACGATGAGAGCCTTGGTCGCCTTGACGTTCACGGTTCCGGTCGAATCAACGTTGCCATCCGTGAGGACGTCGACCAGAGGCGTATCGCTACCGGGAACGATCTTTGGCGAGTAGCTGGCCTGAATGCCGACGACGGTACCTTCACCAGCCTCATCTCTGTAGATCTTGTCCATGTGATGGTTCATCAGGAACTGGACGCCCTTGTCGCGGGCGCTCACCTCGAGCGGTCGCGTGAGGCCGATGCCGGCCGTACTGCTCAGGGCGGGTTTTTTCCAGGCGGCTGGGTCCGTTGTAATGGTGCGCGATACCGAGTCCGCGCCAGTCCCACCATTCTTGTAGCTGTTGGAATCGCCGCGCAACGTGCTGTCGTCCAGATGCACCCAGCCATTCTCAAGCAGAAACTCAAACGCGTCCGGATGCACATTGGCTGCGCCGCGCACGACCTCGCGAATATTGTACCGGGACGTCGCCACACTGGGGTGGGTATGGTCGAGATAGTACTGGGTGGGTGAGTCCTCAACCCCCATTCTCTTCTGGACGCTCGTGCCGCCACCGAGGTGCACATGCCCACCACTCGTCAGCGCATGGCCGCCACATGCGAAATTCGCCTCAACGACCATGACCGACGCGCCGAGGTCGATGGCCCGAATGGCCGCAACCAGGCCACAGATGCCGCCGCCGATGATGACGACATCCGCCTCGTGGTCCCATGTCTTCGGTAGCGGGCCGGCAGCCGATGGCGCCATGGCCATTGCCGAGCTCGGCGCAAACCCAGCCAGCGCGCCCGTGCCGACGATGGCCGCAGCGCCGGTTGCCGCCTGGACGAACTGTCGCCGTGAAAGTTTGGGCTGGTCCTTCTTTGTAGAACTCATAATCGTCCTCTCAAATTGGATTGAAGTGGATAAAACATTGATAAAGCGTAATGCTGCCTACGCCGTACTAGCTGACAAACACATTTGTGAAATTTGGCACAAGCGATAGACGCGATGCGCCCTTTGGACAGGCCTGTGATCGTGGATCGGATCGCCCGTTGCATGGTTTGGAAGCGGCGCGAGGCAGCACCCTTCCCAACCGTAATCACTCTCTTCACCGGCAATCATTGTCCACCGGCCGCAAACGGTGGACGAGGCTTTCAGCAAATAAAACCGAGGGTCTGCGGGGCTCCGACACCACCTTCATGCACTTCAATTGCGTGGATTTGTGAAAATCTTCACGATATGAGGTATGACCTCAATAATACACCTCATCCCAGTTCTTGCCAAAACCAGGCGGCGCGCTCATTTTTGGCCTTTGTGGACCTGGGGGAAACGGGAACGGCCGTTCGCGGATTGCACTGAAAAGGTACAGATGTTAACGGCTGACTCCGTTGACATCTGTACCTTTTTTGCCCTGATAGCCCCGCCACGGACGTACATTCTAATGCCGCGTCGGCACGACGCAGCATGACCGTCTGCCTGCAGCCCTTTACCCCACCGCCACTGCAATCTGTGCGGCAATGTGCGCATTGTTCTCAAGCAGCGCGAGGTTGGCGCGCAGGCTGCGCTCGCCCGTCAACTCGGCCAGGCGGCCAAGCAGGAAAGGGGTGACTTGTGCCGAGCGCAGGCCGCGTGCTGCAGCTTCATCGATCGCCTGCAAAATTGTAGGCTCAATCTCGGCGGCGGGGATCTCGTCTGCTGTCGGTATGGGCGCGGCCACCAACAAGCCGCCCGGCAACCCCAGCGCGCGCTTGGCACGCCAGAGTGCGGCCACCTCGGCGGCGCTGTCGCAGCGCACATCCACCGCCAGCCCGCTCGAGCGGCTGTAAAAGGCGGGGAAAGCATCCGTCTGCCAGCCGACCACCGTCACGCCGTGCGTCTCCAGGTACTCCAGCGTTGCGGGCAGATCGAGGATGGCCTTGGCCCCGGCGCAGACCACGATGACGGGCGTCTCGGCAAGCTCCTGCAGGTCGGCGCTGATGTCGTTGCTCACCGCACCGCCGGCGCCCCGATGCACACCGCCAATGCCGCCCGTGGCAAACACCTGAATGCCGAAGCGCTGCGCCACCCACATGGTTATGGCCACAGTCGTTGCGCCGTCCAGCTTGCGCGCCACGACAATCGGCAGGTCGCGCCGGCTGACCTTGCGCACATCATGTGATGTGGCCAGGTGTTCAAGCTGCGCGGGCGTGATGCCGGCGCAGAGCTCGCCGCCGAGGATGGCCACGGTGCGCGGCTCCGCCCCGCCTGCGCGCACAATTTCCTCCATGCGGCGGGCAAGCTGCAGGTTCTGCGGGTAGGGCAGCCCGTGTGAGATGACGGTGGATTCAAGTGCGACGGATGGAGGCATGGGAGATTGGCTCAGAGTAGACCGGGTATCATGAATTCACTAGTCATTCTGTCTCGCTTTTGGTGCTGCATTTCAAGCTGTACTTCCTGGTACTATGCGGATTACTCCGAGACCGGATTTGAGGTTGCGGGATGGAACTCGTTCTCTGCACATGTCAGAATCGCGGCATCAGTTTCAGCGTTCTTGGATACTTGATTCATGTCCCAATCTCGCTCAGTTGAGATAGTCTGCATAATCCTCCAAATGTCGTTTACGCACTTGCTCAGGAACTCCGAGTCAAGCACTTCGATGTGGATCTTGCCAATGTCATCGGCCACATATGTCGTGCAACCAAGTATCAAGCACGTAGCGTAGCATGCCACCTGAAAACGGAGATTAGTCGACTGCCTTTGAGTTTGTGCTGGTGCCTCCACGCGCAAATACTGCTCTGTACGTCGTACAATCTGGGTTGCCTTAAGGAAGGTGTTTACAGGATAGACATCGCTGAATACTTTAGCGTAGGTGGTTTGGTTCCTCAGTAAGTTCGTAGGCCGGCCTCGCGCTTCATTTGGCGTCCGCAAGAGCACTGCCGCCATTGCTTGTGCGACGAATTGAATACTGACGATCTGCCTTCGAGGCTTGCTCTGATTTCGGTAGAAGTTCTTCTGGCGTTCATAGAACAATCCGTTATACCTGAAGTGATCCTCAATGTCCCTATGAACTCTCTCATTTGCCTTCAATGCAAACACGGAGATACGCGATTGGCTGTTTGTTGCCTGTATGATCTGGTCGGTTGTTGCCTCATCGCCCGACTCGAGAACCCGCACTAAGAGTCGGCGTCCGTCCGACACCGATGGGTCGTCGGCAACCGACGTAAAGAACCGAAATATCTCATGCGAAGTCTGCAGTCCATTTACGATCTTTGGATTATCAACCATGAGGCGCTTACCAGATTGTGTGACTCGCGAGGCGACTATTGTGACGCCATTATTCAACCACCAGAAGTCAGGTACTGGCAACCTGGATGCAAGTGTACGCCTTATGCCTTGATTTACTTCCACATCGCCTTCATAATCTCGCACGTTCGCAGTGAAAAGTTCACTCCGTAACCGCGCCTGTGTATCGGCTATGAAGTAGTAGTAGTCTCGAAGTTCAACAAGGCACACGTTTCCACCTTCAACAGACAACTGATCACTGAACTTCAACTCTCGCGGGCCGGATGCCGTCGAACGGGCAAGGGATATCAATTCCCTAGCCCCCAGTAGTGTGTATTCTGCGATGCAGTGGTCGTATGCTGCCGTAAGGTGGTCGCGCAACCTATCTAGACGCGCCAATACACCGTCAGAAACAGAAGTCGTATTACCCTGCGTCGCGTATATAACATTGATCTGGGTTCGCGGGAACTTTGGTGCCAATGAGCGCACGGTTTCGCGATACTTATCAAAGAACTCTAGGAGACCAGGACTGTACAGCGTTTGGTCCTTGGGCCCCTGCTTGAAGTTAAGATCAAGTAGAACTGACAATGAGTCATGTAGCTTGATTACCGCGTCTTCACCAAATGTTGTAGAAGTCTTTGTTTGGATGACAAACAGATCGACGGTTGGATCCCGAGGTATTCTTGAAAGGTCCGGATCTTGGGTTAAGTTCTGTTCTTCAACGAAGCAATACGCTGCGTCAATGCCCCCGTCCCCTCCACCACCCATAAGTCCGTCATCGATTTCGTCCGCGGACATGCCGAACTTCTTCAGAGCCAGTTCAGCTACGAACAGCTCGAAGTACTCTGCGTCTGGCAAATCAGATTGGTTATCCCGTTTTTGTACTTCCAGAATCTGGCGCAAGATAATCTGATCGTTTGCCTCACGAAGTGAGCCAGGCATATGTTCTCTCCTGTGAATTGGGGTACCTTCCCTGGTCAAGAGGCAGTTCAGAGACGCGCAGTAGAATGCTTTGACTTTGTGGTCTGGGTCAGGTGGCAACTATGGAACTAGGCTTTGAATCCGAAAACCCCAATTTTGTGCATGCGTCCGCAGTTCTCTTCCAATGCCGTATGACGACACCGTATTCAGACGTTAAACTGTGCACTTCGGCTAGAATTATTGGCCCGTTAGCTATCCTCACTCATACTCCTCCTGCAAGCGCGGCATCACAAGAAACATTCCCGTCAGCGCAGGGTGGCGCATGAAGCCGAAGTGGGCGTAGAACGAATCCTTGCCCTCGGCGGCGAAGAGGCCCACGAAAGCGCGTTCGGGCGCATGCGTCTGCAGCCAGCCCATGAGCCGCTCCACAATGCGGCGGCCCAGCCCCAGACCTTGATATTCGGGGCGCACAATGATGTCTTGCAGGTAGAAGAAGAGCGCGCCGTCTCCCACGATGCGCCCCATGCCCACGGGGCGGGTGACGGAACGGCCGCGGTCGAGCACCACAATGCTGGTCAGCGAGCGCGCGAGGGAGACGGGGGCGGCGGCAAAATTGATCGTTTCGTTCCAGCCCACGGCGGCGCAGAGTTCGATGTACTCATCCAGCGTCGGCGCGCGCACCTCAAAGAGGAGTGTATCGGCAAGCGAGTCGGAGAGCGGCTCCAGCAGGCGGGCGGGGTGCGTGCGCACCATGCGTTGCTCCTTTCCGGCAGCAGCCATGCTGGCTTGTGGCATGGCTCACCCAGTGTAGCACAGCAGTGTGCGTGCTGCGTGACCGTCACGTTGCTGCCCTGCACAGCAGCGACGCAGCCCCCCGCCCGGCGCATGGTATACTGTGGCTCGCCGCGCCCGTATGCACGCAGCAGACGGGGCGCGGCCGAGGATTGCTCATGCGCCGCATTATCCCAACCGACGAGATTCCCCACGAGGTGCTCGAACGCAGCGCCCGCTGGCACGCCGAGCGCACGGGTTTTGACGCGACCGCACATCGCAGCGCACTGCTCGAAGTGCTGCTGGCTGTCCAGGCCGTACCCGAAGGCCAGTGGGTGGAGCCGGTGACGCTCCAGCGCATGATCAACCGCTTTGCACGTGCGGGCAAGGGGCCGTACTCCAAAGCCAACCTTGTGGCGGGCTACCACGACCTGGTAGCCCAGGGCGCACTCGCGCCGGACCCCCTCATCCTGCGCCGTATTCGCAAGAAGCCCACGCGCACACAAAGCGGTGTCGCCCCCGTCACCGTGCTCACCGCGCCAGCGGGCTGCCCGGCGCACTGCATCTTCTGCCCCGACGATGTGCGCATGCCCAAGAGCTACATCTTTGATGAGCCGGGCTGCCAACGCGCCGAGCGCGACGGCTTTGACCCCTTCCTGCAGACTCTTAACCGCATTCGCGCCTTCGAGAACATCGGCCACGCCGCCGCCAAGGTGGAGTTACTCATTCTGGGCGGCACCTGGAGCGCCTATAGCCGCGACTATCGCACCTGGTTCGTCCAGCGCTGCTTTGACGCCATGAACGCATCCGGCATTGACGCGCACGCCACATCGGCAACGCTGGCCGAGGCGCAGGCGCGCAATGTGACCGCAGCCCACCGCAACGTGGGGCTGGTAATCGAAACCCGCCCCGACTGGGTGACCCCTGACGAGGTGGTGCACTTGCGCACGCTGGGCGTCACCAAAGTGCAGTTGGGCGTGCAGAGCCTCGACGACGCCATCCTCGCACGCAATGGGCGCGGCCACGATGTCGACGCGGTGCGGCGCGCCGTGGGCCTCCTGCGCACGGCCGGCTTCAAGATTCACCTGCACTGGATGCCAAACCTGGACGGCGCGACGCCTGCAAGCGACCGCGCCGACTTTGCGCGCTTCTTCGACGACCCCGCGCTCCGCCCCGATGAGTTGAAGATCTATCCTTGTTCGCTCATTGCGGGCACCGAACTCTACGAACGCTGGCAGGCGGGGGCCTACACGCCCTACACGCAGGATGAGCTTGTGGCGCTGCTGGCGGACATCAAGCCCGATGTGCCGCCTTACGTGCGCATCAGCCGCCTCTTTCGCGACATCCCCGCGCACCACATTGAGGCGGGAGTGCGCGCCGGCAATCTGCGCGAGATTGTAGCGCGCGAACTTGAGCGCCGCGGCGTAGAGTGCGGCTGTATCCGCTGCCGCGAAATCAAGCGGCGTGCGGTGGATGCCGACACGCTGGCACTGCGCGTGACGACCTATGACACCAACCTGACGCGTGAGCACTTTGTGGAGTTTATGACCCGTGCAGACGCAGGCAAAGACAGCGGCGCAGACGCAGCCGACGCGTCCCCGCAGACTGCGGCCTTCCTGCGCCTCAGCCTGCCGCTGCACGCGCCGGGCGGCGCACTCGACAGCCGCACCTTTCTGCCGGAACTGGCGGGCTGCGCGCTCATCCGCGAATTGCATGTCTACGGCCCCGCACTCGACTTTGCCGACGAGCCTGGCGGCGACCCGCAGCACGCCGGGCTGGGCACGCGCCTGCTGGACGCGGCGCGCAGCCTTGCCCTGGAGGCAGGCTTCAAGCAGATCAGCGTGATTGCCGCCACGGGTACGCAGGGTTACTACGCGACGCGCGGCTTCGCCGCCGGCCCCCACTACATGACGGCCACACTCTCGGCCTGATCTTCCATGGAGGAAGTCTCAACGCAGAGCCTGAGCAGGAACGCTCGTTCGTGCTGGCCTCGACGTGCGCTGCACTTCTCGGCCAGCGCCGGTAATGCGCCTATCAATGCGATAAGGAAAAGACGGATGTACAGTGTTTGTCCAACACTGCAGCGTCGTTTGAGCGAGCATGTGCGCTCAGAATTGCTCTCAAAAGCTGTCAATTCCTCTTGATAGG
>CAYJNV010000135.1:0-1225 GCA_964370975.1 uncultured Caldilineaceae bacterium
CGCCTCTACCGGCCGGGCGCCGCGGGCTGGTGGTGGTACCAGAGCGCCCGCACCGATGAAGCAGGGCGCTACGCCTTCCAGACAGTGGTCCCTGTGACCTACACGGTGGGTTTCTTTGATCCACAGGGGCGCTATGCGCCTGATTACCACGCGAGCGTAGAAACCCTCATCGGGGCTACTTCCATCATCACAGCGGATGGACCATGTCATCCCAATATCGACGGGCAACTGAGGATTGGCGGGTCGGTGAATGGAGGCATCACGGCGAGGGGCGCACCGCTGGCCGGGGCGGAGGTAGGCCTCTACCTGCGCGGCACAGAGTGGCTGACGCAAACAACGACCGACGCATTTGGGGCCTTTGCGTTTTCCGGGCTTGGCCTGGAGCCGCACACGTTCTATGCCCGTGACACGGCGGGAGAGTACACGCCGGCCAGCAGTGCGCCGTTTACGGTTACTACCGGCGGGACTCTGTCGCTGCCCGATATTGACCTCCTGCCCGCCCCGACCCCTGTCGCGACAACACCGCCGACGACGACCGGCCATGTGAGCACAACGGAAGGTGATCCGGTTGCGGACGCGCGCGTGTGGCTCTACAAGGTGCCGGGTGCGCGAGCGCGCGTCTTTGCGTGGGATGCAGAACCCTTTACCTGTCCGTCGGCGGCCTCGCTTGCTGACCCACCGCTGTGGGACACGCCTGCGCCCGCCGAGGGCACGGTCTTTGCGTATCCCGCAGCAGAAGGGCTGGAGCCCGCCGTGAATCCACAACTGTCGGATGCCTCGGGCGCCTATGGCTGGGTGTTGCCGCCGGGTTGCTGGTTTGTGCGCGTCGAGGCGGGCTATGCGTCCGGCGTGTCGGCGGTCGCGGGCGCACCGCCGCGCATAGCCGGCCTGGATGTGGTGCTGCCGCCCCCGTCTACTTCCACGCCGACGATTACGCCGACGCCAACCCGCACCCCGACAAGCACGAGCACACCCACGCCAACGCGCACGGCTGCTCCAACGGCAACGCGTACGCCGCTGCCAAACGCCACGGCCACTGGCATGGCTACTGCTGCGCCCACGGCGAGTGCCACCGCCGCGTCGACCAGCACCGCCACCAGCACGGCCGCCGTGACGCCGGCACCCAGCCCCAGCACGCCCACGCCCGGCGGCGTCTCGACCCCCGATGCGGTGACGCCCACACCGAATATGCGTGTGCTGCTGCCCGTGGTGCAGAAGTAGGCGG
>CAYJNV010000135.1:1325-10877 GCA_964370975.1 uncultured Caldilineaceae bacterium
CAGCGTGCAAATGCGGTCGAGCTCTGGGACCGTAAGGCTCGAGCCCGAAGGCAGGCAGAGGCCGCGCGCAAAGAGATCTGCCGCCACCTCGCCACCAACGCTCTCGCATTCGGCGAAGATAGGCTGCAGGTGGAGCGGTTTCCAGACGGGGCGCGCTTCGATGTTCTCCGCCTCGAGCAGGCAGCGGATCGCCTCGCGGTCGGCGCCGAAGTGCGCGGGGTCGACGGTGATGCAGGTGAGCCAGCGTGCGTGGCGCCCCCAGGGGGCCTCGGGCATGAAGTCGATTCCGGCCATGCGCCCCAGCCGCTCGGTGTAGTAGTCGAAGTTGCGCCGGCGCGCCTGGACGCGTTCCTCGAGCACCTCGAGTTGGCCCCGCCCAATCGCCGCGAGAATGTTGCTCATGCGGTAGTTGTAGCCAATTTCCGAGTGCTGGTAGTGCGGGGCCTGGTCACGCGCCTGTGTGGCGAGCTTGCGCGCGTGCGTCACTAGCGCCGCGTCATCCGAGACAAGCATGCCCCCGCCCGAGGTGGTGATGATCTTGTTGCCGTTAAAGGAGTAGATGCCTAGTTTGCCAAAGACGCCGGGTTTGCGCCCCTGATAGGTGCTGCCCAGCGCCTCGGCGGCGTCCTCAATCAATGTGACGCCGTAGCGATCGCACGCGGCTTGCACGGGGGCGATGTCGGCGCTCTGCCCATAGAGGTGGACGAGGATCACGGCCTTGGGCAGTCGATTGGTGCGGGCGCGCGTCTCCAGCTCCTCGGCCAGCAGCGCGGGGTCCATGTTCCAGGAGGTGCGCTCGCTGTCGATGAAGACGGGCCGACCGCCCTGGTAGACAATCGGGTTGGCGCTGGCCGAGAAGGTGAGCGTCGAGACCATGACGTCGTCGCCCGCGCCGACGCCGGCCAGAATCAGCGCAAGGTGGAGCGCGGCCGTGCCCGAGGAGACGGCGGCGGCATAGCGCGCGCCAACGGCCTGGGCAAACTCACGCTCAAACGCATCCACATGCGGGCCCACGGGGGCAACCCAGTTGGTGGCGAAGGCTTCGTTGACATAGATCTGCTCGCGGCCGGACATGTGCGGCGGCGAGAGGTAGATGCGCGGCGGCGCGGCGACTGCCGTGCTCATGCCGCGCGCTCGGGGAAGTGCGTATTCAGGTAGCCAACCACATCGCTCACCGAATCGAGCTTCGTAAAGTCCTCGTCGGGGATGTGAATGCCGTACTTCTCCTCCACCTGCGTGAAGATGGAGAGCGCGTCGAGCGAATCAATGCCCTGCGTCATGAAGGGCTGGTCCACGTCGAGAAAGTCGACATAGACGCCGGGGAGATTCATTTCGCGCAGAACGTTGAGGACGTCTTCCTGGGTGATAAGTGCCATGATCAATCCTTCAGCCTTCTTGATGAATGCGTTCCAGCCAGAGTGAACGCCACGTGCCGATGGGGGTGAAGCCGAGTTTGCGATAGACCGCACCTGCATCAGCGTGCTGCCAATAGAGAAGCGGCGTGCGGCCGGAGTCGAGAATGACTGCACATAACACGCTGCACGCCGCCGTACTGTAGCCATGGCCGCGCGCCGCCGGCAACGTATAGACACCGCCGATCATGCTGAATTGGCGCGTGCGGGCGTGTACAAGCACTGCCGCAAGAATAGCACCGTCGCGTTCTACAAGCGCAATGCCACCATTGCGCAGTGCGCGCGCTGTGGACTCTGCGCTGCGCGCCATGGTGCCTGCGTCGACATAGTAGGCGCTGAGCGCAGGCAGGTCCGTCTCTTCTGCCATGCGGGCCCGGACCCCGACTGTGGTTAGCGCAGGGCGAAAGTGCGCTGCATCGAGGCGCATGAACTGCTCAACATACTTCAGTCTGACACGCCATTGCGTAAGCAAAGGCTCCAACGACTCCACACCGCCGGGATTGTCCTGCAAGGTCTTCGCGTTCGGGTCAGCATCCACAAGTGCCGCCAACGCCGGCCAATCTGCATCTGGCTGCCCGTAGATTCCCCAGCCCGCACCAAAGCGGTTGGCAACACCGCGCAGCCCACCATTGGATGAAAAATCGCCCCAGAATGTGCAGTGCGGCGCAGAAAAGCCCAAGGCTTCGATATTGGCTTGATAGTAGATTGTCCACTCGGGCGCACGTTGCAGTAGCGCTTCGACAATAGGACGATCTGGTTCATCCAGCGCACGGATCACATTATCCTACACTTCCTGGTTCGGTGATCCCGTAAACACTTCCATCGTCGCCTCGCCGGCTTGGCTGATGCCCTCGCGCCGCACAATCTTGGCAAGTGTCTGGGCAATGATGCGCAGGTCCAGCCAGAGCGACAGGTGGTCCACGTACCAGACATCATATTCGAACTTCTGCTCCCACGAAATTGCGTTGCGGCCGTTCACTTGCGCCCAGCCGGTTATGCCGGGGCGCACTTCGTGGCGGCGCGCCTGCTCGGGCGAGTAGAGAGGCAGATACTGAATGAGCAGCGGCCGCGGCCCGACCAGGCTCATATCCCCGCGCACCACATTCCAAAGCTCGGGCAGTTCATCCAGGCTTGTGCTGCGCAGGAAGCGGCCAAAGGAAGTCAGCCGCTGCGCATCGGGCAGCAGATTGCCCTGTGCATCGCGAGCGCTGGTCATTGTGCGGAACTTGGCCATGCGGAAGCGCTTGCCGTGCAGCCCCGGCCGCTGCTGGCGGAAGAGCACGGGCGCGCCGAGTTGGAGGCGCACTATGAGGGCAAGCGCCAGCAGCACGGGCGAGAGGATGATGAGCGCGAGAACAGCTGCCATCAGGTCCAGCGCACGCTTACAGAAACGGCGATACATCGGACCTCGTCCCCCCGCCAATTGTCTCGAGAAGCTCTACAAATCTATCGGCCTGCTGCGCACGGTCAAAATTCTCCACGACATAGGCGCGCGCAGCTCTCCCCATGGCGCGGCCTGCCTCAGGGTTTGTGGCTAGCGCAAGAATGGCGAGCGCCAGCTGTTGCGGGTTGCCGGGCGGCGCAAACAGGCCACCTTGTGCTTTCTCCACCACGGCACGAATCACGCCGTCAATCGCAAGCACTGTGGGCCGCCCGGCCGCCATGTAGTCAAACACCTTGTTGGGATAAGTGGTCTTGAACATGGGGATGTTCTGCAAAATGGCAATACATGCATCGGAGGCGGCCAGCACCTCATTCATGCGCGATTTGGCCACGGAGCCGGTAAAAGTGACATTGGCAAGCCCCAACTCGGCCGCCATGCGCTCGAGGTTGGCGCGTTCCTTGCCATCGCCCACAAGCATGATCTGGATGAAGGGGTTGTCACGCAACAGGTGCCCGGCTTGAATGAGCACCGTGAGGTCATTGGCAATGCCCATGGCCCCGGCATAGGTGGCGACGAACTTATCCTCCACGCGCCACTCCTTGCGCAGCGAAGTGCCGTCGGCCTCCGGGTCAAACATTGCCGCGTCCACGCCATTGGCAATTAGGCTGACTTTGGCAGGGGCAATCCCCTTCTGTAGCAAATAGCCGCGGTAGGCAGGCGAGTTGACGAGGATGTGATCGGCGCTCCAGTACAGAAATGTCTCGAGGCCGCGCGCCAGTGCAATCAGTACGGGGTTGGTGAGGATGCCCATGTCCACGGCGAACTCGGGCCACAGGTCGCGCACTTCAAGCAAGAAGGGGCGGCGGCGCAAGAAGGCCACAAGCCAGGCCGAAACGGCCTGGAAGATGGGGGGGGTGGTACCCATCACCACATCCACCGGCCCGGCGCGCAGCCCCGCCCAGGTGGATGTAACCATGAAGCCGAGGAAAGCGACGATGCGCCAGGCAAAACTGCGGTGGATGGTGGGAGGTGTGTAGGCGCGCAGCACGCGCAGCGCGCCGTAGTGCTCCTCGCGCACAAGGGCCGGTGCGCCGTACGCCTTGCCGGTTAGATAGCCGCGGTCACTCGCGACCACCGTGAAGGCGTCGCCATGCGCCAACACATGCTGGGCCAGCTCAAAGTGGCGGGTTCCGCCAGGAGTATCAGGCGTGGTAAAGGCCTGGTGTATCAAGAGTGTGTGCATGAAAGGAGTTTCAGGAGAGTGGATACCTGATGCCATCGAGCGCAACGGCCGCCAAAATTTGCGAGACGCCGGGCGCAGCGCTGAAGAGCGTGATGTTCGTATTGCCCAACTGCAGCACCAGAACGCCGTCGCGTAGCATACTACAGGGTTTAGCGGCGCTGAAAGTTGTGAAGAAGAGGGTGCGCGTCGCGCCATCGGGCGATGCGGCGCAGGTTTGGTCGGCGGCGAGCGAGAGCGCAGGCTGCCGCTCATGATAGTAAGGCGCCTGCCAGCCGCGCACTCCTTCCGGATCGGCGCGAACGAGCGTGGGCGGCACGGCGTTGTCAGCGGCGGGCAAGTGCACGTAGAACGGGCCCACCCCCGTCTGCAAAGTGAGCGTGCGTTCGGCGGTGGAGAATTCGACTGGGAAGTCGTTGAGCAGCCAATGCAGCCGATAGTTGTGGCTGCCCGCGCCGCGCAGGTCATCAATGATGATCCACGTTTCATCGCCCACGCGCAGAATCGCACGCTTGTGCGTAATCGGCGCTGCCACCCGCGTATAACCGTCGTGCTCTCCTTGCCAGTAGGAGAAATCGGCGGCGGCATTCTGCACCTGCGCCACTACTCGCCCATGCAGCCAAGGCAGCCAGAGGAAGCGGCCGTGCCGCCCCATCTGATCCTGCCCATCTACAGTCACGGTGTTGTGAACGGCCGTACCGGCCAGGGCGCCATCCCATGGCGGCGGCGCGTTATAGGAGAAGGAGCCGGGGTCGATCGCGATGTTCTGCCCGCGCCACCAGAGGTCCACATGGAGCATGTCGGCCTGGGAAGGGCGGTCGCGGAAGCTGGCGCAGCGGGTGAAGGCAAAACCGGTGGCGCTGTGCAGCGTGTAATACCCGCCGACGGGGGCGGCAAGATCGCAGCGCGCCGAGGCGTCGACGGGGGCTGTGAGCGCTGCCACGCCGCACAGCCAGGCGCTCTCCTCATCCCAAGGGCCGGGCGCGTAGCGGCGCTTGTCCGTTGTCACCAGAGAGACCGCCTGCACAACCGGGCGATAATCGGCGAAATCGCAGTTGCTCAACGGCAGCAGTTGCGCGCCGTCCATCGCGCCATAGGTGGGCACGCGCCCACTTACTTCATCTTGAAGCTGGTAGAGGAAATCGCCTGCGGCGGCCACGCGGCCACACACGTTTGCGCTTAGCGGCTCGCCCGCCACATCGCCAAGGCGTAGCGCCCAGAGGTAGTTGTGCAACATAAGGCGCTGGTAGTTGAGGGAGTGCTGCACAAACGCGCCGTCGGCGTAAATGAGGTCGAGAGCAAGCGACTCGAGAAGTTCACGTCCGCGCGCCTTCCAACGTGCGGCGTCGGTCAACTCCGGAAAGAGAAGGCCAATCGTCCACAGCCCCGTCGCCTCGCTGATGCCGTGATTATTGCGTTGACTCAGTGCATACCCAAGGTTGTTTTCTATGCGTCGCCCCGAGACTGCGATCATCTGTATAAGCGACGCCAGCCGCTCGGGCGTCGTGGCGGTGTCGTCGATAAAGCCATAAAGGCCAAAGCACCAAGCTAGCACCCGCAGGCTCGTCTCCTGGCCGCACTTCCAGTTGGGGCCGGCCTGCGGCGGGTTGTGCACGCGCCAATCCTCTACGGCTTGCCAAAAGGCCTCAGCATAGCGCACATCACCGCTGCGCCAATAGGCGCGCACAAGCGTGAAGGCAAACGAGAAGCGGCTCGGCTCCCAAACGAGCTTGATGTCGCCATAGCCGAATTCGGAGAGGCGGCTCCCGTGGATATCGCCCGGCAACTCTTGTCCCGTCAGTGCATTGCGCTGCCACGCGGGCGGGAAGCCGGTGCTGACTTCCTGGTGGCTGAAGTAGCGCATCTCGCCGGTAAGCAGTCTCTCGGATTCAGCGATGGCCCTGGGTTGATCCTGCGCAGGCGTGTCCCACTGCGAGGCTGCCTGCGCAAAGCCTGCACGCGCATCCGGAGCGAAGAAGAAGCGCGGCGCACTTGGTGCGCGACGCGCCGCGAGCCTCTCCGCAGGCGTGCGTTCGGGATCGCCGACGAAGGCAGATAGTGGCTGCGCCGCCCAGGTGGTGATGGGCAGTTCATGCGCTGGAAACCCCGCGCGCTGGCGCAGCGCGTACTGGACGCGAAATGCGAGCCAGCCAGGGCCCATATGTTGCCACAACAGCAGGGCCATGCGCGCTCGGTCTACCACGCGCTTCACCGCCACTAGCGGCCTGCCGCGACCAGCACGTTGGCAATTCGTTCGCCGGCATGGCCATCCCATAGCGGGGGAATCGAGGAGGGTTTGGGCGCGCCATCTAGAACGCGCGCCGCCTCCCTCGTGAGCCGCGCCATGTCCTGCCCCACCAGCACGTTTGTGCCCAGCGTTACGGTAATGGGGCGCTCGGTGTTGGCGCGCACGGTGATGCAGGGGACGCCCATGTAGGTGGTCTCTTCCTGAATGCCCCCCGAGTCGGTGATCACAAGGCGCGCGTGCGCCTGCAGCGCGAGAAAATCGTGGTAGCCAAGCGGTTCCACAATCCGCACATTGCTCTGGCTCGCCAGCAGGCCCTGTGCAGCAAGGCGTTGGCGCGTGCGCGGGTGGATGGGCAACAGTACGGGCACGCGACTGCCCACATCCTCAAGCGTCTTCACAATCTTCTCGAGCATGGCGGGGTCGTCTACGTTGGAAGGGCGATGCAGCGTGGCGAGCACGTAATCGCCCAGCGCCCAGCGCTTCTGCAGCAAGGGCCACCCTGCCTCGGCAGCGGCAAGCTGGCGAATGAGCGTGTCGATCATGACGTTGCCCACAAGGCGCACGCGCGCGGCAGGAATGCCCTCGCGCGCCAAATTGTCGTTGCCATCCTGCGAGGGAGTGAAGAGCAAATTTGCCATCTGGTCAGTGAGCAGGCGGTTGATCTCCTCGGGCATGGTGCGGTCGCCCGAGCGCAGCCCAGCCTCCACGTGAGAGATGGGGATCAGCAGCTTGCTACAGACAAGCGCCGCCGCGACCGTGCTGTTGACATCGCCATAAACGAGCACCCAATCGGGTCTGTGCTCAAGCACCACGGGCTCAAAACCAACCATCACCTGCGCCGTCTGCGCCGCGTGCGAGCCGGAGCCGACGCCGAGGTTCACATCCGGCTCGGGAAGCCCCAACTGCTCGAAGAAGACATGCGACATGTTGTGATCGTAATGCTGGCCGGTGTGGACGACCAGTTGCACAACGCCCGCGTGCGCCCGCAGCGCCTTATAGACGGGCGCAATCTTCATGAAGTTGGGGCGCGCTCCCACAACGTGGACTACTTTCATCGACGTCATCCGATACTCTCTCCACGAATCTGCACGGGGTGCTCGGCCACCAGGCTTGCCTGCGCGGCCAGCGTTACGAGCGTGGAATGGTGGATTGCGCTGAACTCCATGGGTGCAGCGACTTGCCCGCGCAGAAATCCAACCAGCGCTTCCCACTCGCCGGCGTGACCTTTATCCTGGCGCAGGCGCGCCGTGCGGTTATCGCTCTTGCTGCCCTGACGCACTGTAAGGGTACGGTAGTCATCCATGCGCGCTGCAAGCCCGCCGCCGAAGAGTTCAACAAGTTCCTTGCCCAGTGCGCGATCGCCATTGGCCACATAGGTGACTGTGGCCAATGAGCCATTGGCAAAGCGCAGCGTGATGAGAAGATTGTCCTGGCAATACTTGCCCTGATCGGGCAGTGCGATGGTGTTGACCTCCAGCACCTGCGCGCCAGCAAGGTGGATGGCGAGATCTATGAAGTGGCAACCCTCGCCCAGAAGGCGGCCGCCCCCTTCAGGCCCCTGCGTCCAGTGCGACGCAGGGATGAAGCCGGCATTGGCGCGCATGTTGATCAGGAGGGGTTCACTGATAGTGCGAAGCTGCTTACGCAGTGCCACAACCAGCGGCGCAAAGCGGCGGTTAAAGCCCACCATCAGGTAGGGGGCTTGCGGCCCAAGCTCGGCGCGCCTTGCGGCAATAGCGTTCAGCTCATCCAGCGTTAGGCAGAGGGGCTTTTCGACGAAGACATGCTTGCCTGCATTCAAGCCGTCCAGCACCTGCGCGGCGTGCTGATTGTGGCGGGTAAGGATGGCCAGCGTGTTGATAGCGGGATCTTCAAGCAACTGTCGGTTGTCGGTAGTGCAGTAATTGAATTTGAAGCGATCCGCTGCCGATTTGGCGCTAATGCCCTTGCCGCTGCTCACACCGACAAGCTCCAGGTCGCGCAGGCCCAACACGGCCGGCAATAGCGTTGCCGTGGCAAAGTTGCCCGCGCCCAGCATGCCCAGGCGCACACGGTCGAGCGAGGGCGCAGCGCCGACCGCCAGCTGCACGACTGTAGGGGCGCGGCCGGGCGTATTCTGCACGCGGCGCTGCGCGGCCGAGATGGCAGCGGGCGCTTCGGGGTAGGTCAGAAGCACGCCCAGGAAAGGCTGTTCCGTCTTCCCCGTGATTAACTCATAGGCCTGGGGCGCATCGGCAATGGCAAAGCGATGCGTCACCAGCGGCTCGGTCTGCACGGAGCCAACACTCGCCTGCTGTACAAAGGCCTGCATGTTGCGGTTTTCGGTCCAGCGCACATAGGCATAGGGATAGTCAACGCCTTCTTCTTCATACGTAGGGTCGTAGCGCCCTGGCCCGTAGGAAGAAGAGATGCGGAAGTCAAGCTCTTTCTCGTAATAGACCTTGCGCGGGATCTGCATGCCCACAGCGCCCACGGCGACAACGATGCCCTTCTTGCGTGCGATCTCGCCCGCGCTGGCCACGGGACCATTGCTCTTGGTGTCGGCGGTAATCAGCACAGCGTCGGCCCCCTGCCCGCCCGACTGCTCGCGGCAGAGTTGCTCCAGCCCTTCGGCGCTTGTTGCCACGCCGTGCGCGCCCATCTGCAGCGCAAGCTCGGCGCGCGCAGGCTGGATGTCCATGCCCAACACCATGCAGCCCGCCGCCTTGAGCAACTGCACAGTCAGTTGGCCCAGCAGTCCCAAACCGATTACGGCGGCCACCTCGCCCAGATGCAGCTCGGAGAGGCGAATGCCCTGCAGCGCAATTGCGCCCACCGTGGCAAAAGCGCCCGTCTCAAACGAAACGCCATCAGGAAGCCGTACGACGAGATTCTGGGGCACGGCGACAACTTCGGCGTGCATGGCATAACCGCCACCGGCGCAGGCCACGCGATCGCCCGGCCTGATGGCTGCCACGTCAGACCCCACTTCGATGACCGTGCCCGCGCAGGAGTAGCCGAGCGCCATGGGTTGTTCCAGGCGGTTCTGCACCGACTCCCAGGTGCTGAGGATGCCTTCGCGCGATGCCTTCTCGACCACCTGGCGCACAAGGTCAGGGCGGGCGCGCGCCTTCTGCAGCGCATTCTTCTCGGCAAAGTCAACCACCATGCGCTCAGTGCCCACCGAGACGAGGGAAGCGGCAACGGCAACAAGCACCTGCCCGCGCCCCACCTGCGGCACCGGCACATCCCACACAAGCGCTTCGCCGGTGCGTACGTTTTGGACGAG
>CAYJNV010000136.1:0-10849 GCA_964370975.1 uncultured Caldilineaceae bacterium
TTGCTATTCTTTGCGAATCTTTGCGTCTTTGCGCCTTCGCGTCGGGGTTTGCCGTTCGGGGTTTGCTGTTTGCAGCCGTCTTCCATAACCAAAGACAGTCGCGCCGCAATGCGTTTGTGGCTATGCTGAGGGCAGGCAGGACGGCCTGCCTCGGCATGTGGCGCTCACCCCATGAAGCGGGCTTCGCCGCATTCCGCCCCTTGCTGGAAGAAGGCTGGCGATGCTCCTTCATTTACGTAGCCGCGTGGTCGAGACCCTTGCATCAGTCGACGAGGCCATGCTCTCCACCTTTGGCCCGGCCGGCCTGCAGGCCGCGCGGGTAACATGCGCTGCTCATGAACTTATGTTTTATGTGCTGCTGCCGCTGACGTCGGACTTGCTCTTCAATATCGAGAGCCACGCCTCGGTGGTGGTAAGCACTCCCACATGGCAAATGCACGGCAGCGCACGCGTGCTGGATGCGGCGCAATGGCCACGCAGCGCGCGGTTGCCCGTCTCGGCAGAGGACGGCTGGCTGGCACTGGCCGAGATCTGCCCGACGCGCCTGCAAATCTTCAGCGGCCCCAATGGCCCGGAAACGATTGACATTGACGGCGAGTCAGCCGGAGCTTCAAGCTGACCGCGCAGAGCGTCGCGTGCTCTCTTCGGACGCGCGCGCCAGGTGGGCTTCGGCCTCGCCGCCGCGGCTACCACCTTTGGCAGTGGCCGCATCATTGATGTGAGCATTGGGAATAATCCAGGACAAGCAATGGGGGCAGCATGCGCAAATCGGTGATTATCATTGGCGGCGGCATTGCCGGACTCTCGGCAGGCTGTTACGCGCAGATGAATGGTTACGACGCCACGGTCTATGAACTGCATACAATTCCCGGCGGTCTTTGCACATCATGGCGGCGCAAGGGCTACACAATGGACGGCTGCCTTCAGTATCTGACCGGCTCAGGCCCTGCCGCCAATGCGCACCAGATGTGGCTTGAACTCGGGGCCATCCAGGGCAAGAAGATTTACGACCGCAGCGAATTCATCCGCGTGCAGAGCGATGACGGCCGCGAACTTGTCTTTTATTCCGACATCGAGCGTTTTCGCACACATCTCCATGACCTGGACCCGCAGGACAGTCTCCTGATCGACGGCCTCTGTGACGGCGCGCTGGCCCTGGCCAAGATCGATCTGCCCCTTGACATGCCGCTCACACCCCAGGAGAATCTCAAATTCGGCATGTCGATGCTGCCGTATTTGCTCCCCGTGCTCAAATGGAATGGCATTTCCATGTTCGAGTACGCCGCGCGCTTCAAGGACCCCTTTCTGCGCGAAGCGCTGCCGCAGTTCTTCCAGTTCGCCCATCCTACCTTTCCCATGACCATCATGTTGATGACACTGGGGCTCTTCCACAAGCGCAATGCAGGATTCCCGCTGGGCGGCTCGCTCAAGTTCTCGCTGGGAATTGCCAAACGCTTTGAGGCGCTAGGTGGCGCCCTGCACTGCCGGGCACGCGTGGCCGACATTCTTGTGGAGAGCGGGGCGGCGGGTGATCGCGCGGTTGGCGTGAAGCTGGCGGACGGCAGCGAACAGCGCGCCGACTATGTGATCTCGGCGTGCGACGGCTACGACGTTCTCTTCACCATGCTGGAAGGGCGCTACTGCACCGACAAGGTTCGCAAGTACTACCAGACGCTGCCCATTGCCGGGCCGATTGTGCAGCTTTCGCTGGGCGTGGCACGTGACATGAGCGACATTCCGCACATGGTCAACTTTCCCATGCGCAAGCCGCAGCCTCTGGCAGGCAAACATACAACGCGCCTGGTGGCCAAGCATTATGCGTATGATCGGTGCATGGCCCCTGCCGGCAAATCCGCCATCACTCTCTGGCTCGACGCCGACTACGACTACTGGAAGCGCATTTACGGCCAGAATGAAGCCTACGAGGACGCGCAGGACGAGGTGGCCGAGATTGTGATTGACGAACTCGACGCGCGCCTGCCCGGCTTCAAGTCGCAGGTTGAGGTGGTGGACGTAGCGACGCCGCCCACCTATGAGCGCTTCACCGAGAACTGGCGGGGCGCAATTGCCGGCTGGAGCATTACCAGCCGCAAGATGAGCATGATGATGGGCAAGGGGATGGACAAGCAACTGCCCGGCCTGCGCAATTTCTACATGATTGGGCAGTGGGTGGAGCCGGCGGGCAACGTGGAGCTTTCGGCTGCATCGGGGCGGGATGTGGTCAAGCTGCTTTGCATGGCGGACAAGCAGCCGTTTGTGACGAGTCAGCCCGCTGCGACGCCGGAGACAGAATCCGCGCCACGCGTGGCTGCATAACAGCACGCTTGCACAGATGACGCAAAGAAAGGCAGATGACAGGGGAAAGAAGCCCACCCGTTGTCATCTGCCTTTCCTTGTGCCATCTGTGTCTACCTGCTCTTATGCGGCGGGAGAGACATCAAGCAGCGCGGCCAGGTCAGCGAGCGCCTGCGTCTCAGCGTCACTCACGCGCACGCCACCGATGCCGAGGATGCCGCCTTCCTTGGTGGCGTTGGCGGTATTCGTGGCGATCTCGTAGAGCCAATGTTTGATCGGGTCCACTTCCTCGGGCGTTCCTTGCGCCGCCATAAGCTCCGTCGCCCGCTGGATGACGCCCAGGAGTTCGCTGTTGATGGCAGCCGGGTCGCGTGATTCGATCTGAGGCTGCGCGTTGCGTGCCGTCTCCAGATCCTTGAATTCGGCAAGGATGCTGTCGAGCAATTCGTTGCCCGTGGGCTGCTGCGCGCCCTCCACAAGCGTCCTGGTTGCCCCGAAGATTTCGCCCATGGAGCCAAAGATGCTGGGCGATGCCATGGTGATGAGAAGCGACGCCGCGAGCGGTGCGCGTGTAATGTCGGTCCACTCTTCAGGTGTGAAGGCAGCTTTGGTTGTCATGTCGGTTTCTCCTGTGTGGGTTGGCGGCTGAAACGCGCGCCGTGCGTTCTTTTCCGTTATGCGATGCGCGAGCATGTGATACTGCCGCGATGCGTGGAGTCTAGACCGTAAGCAGGAGCAACGCAAAAACAAGGGCCACGCCGGCGCTTGTGGCAAGGAACAGCGCCGTAGTGCGTCGCCCGCTGCGGCGCGGCGCGGTGCGTGCCACCAACAGCAGCGCGGCCAGCAGGCTCCACAACAGCAGCGCGATCAGTGCGCTCTCGGTCGCGGAAAGCCACTGCGTGCGCACCTTCGCGAGTGGGCCTGCGTCGCGTTGTATTGGGGCTGCGGGCGAAGGTGACGCGAAGGCATCCGTGGTCGCGGGGCCGTCAAGCGGCGCGGCAACGCGCGCCAGCCGCTGGGCGTCGGCCAGGGCGCTGCGCATGGCCACGTCGCGCGGGAAGGCGCGCTGCGCGGCCTGCAGGGCGTCGACGGCCTCCACGGCGGCCCCGGCCTGCAGGTAGGCAACACCCTGGTTGTAAAGCAGCGCGCGCCCACCGTAGCCTTGCGCCAGCAACTGCGCATAGGCTTGCGCGGCCACATCGTACTGGCCCGCGGCGTAGAGGGCGTTGGCGGCCTCCATGGAGATGGCCGCGCCGGCCGCGTCTGCAGCGCTCGGCCGCTGCTGCAGTGCCAATGTGCCCACCGCAGACAGCGGGGCGGCAATGAGCAGCAGCACAACCAGCGCAAGCAACAGGCGTGTATTAGCGCGCGCGGCGGGCGCACTTGCAGCAGGCTGGGGTGCGGGGATAGATGTCATCGTGCCCCTCCTGCTGACGCGGCAGGCATGGGTGCTGTCGCACTGCGCGCCGCTGGCTGGGCGCGCAGCAGCGGATCGAGGTCGCGTATCAGCGCTTCAACGGTGCTCTGCATGGGGCCGCTCTCTGCGGGGTCGAGCGCATCGCCAGGGCTGAAGCGCGCCTGCTCAGCCAGAGAATAGCAGGCGTCTACGCGCACAACCAGTGGCTCTGTTACTCCCCATTCCGCCAACAAAGAGGCACGCCCCGTGCGCGTCAGGCCGCCCACGGGGCGCCCCAGCGCACGCGTCAGGTACTCATCCAGCACCTTCTGCGCGGCAGCGGGGCTGGACTCGCCGTGCAGCGCGCGCAGGGCATCGATGCCGGCATGCGTTCGCCGCCGCGCGGCGCGGCGCACCGTGGCGTCGCGGGCGCTGCGCAGTCCCACCCAGCCCACCGCAAGCGCCACCAGCGGCAGCAGCCACAGCGCCCAGAACCAGGGTGATGTGGCAGCCTGCGTGGCCATGGACAGTGCTGCGGGCGCTGCCATCAGCGTGTAGGCAGGCGTGGGGTTGGCAACGGGATCGGCAGGGGCGGCTTGCACATTGGCGGCGGTATTTACCAACGCCTTGGCGCTGGGTGCAAGCGGAGCCACGGGCGCACCTGTACCATCGAGCAGCGTGAGCGCAATCGGGTCGCTCAGGGCGCTGGCGTAGATGCCAGAGGCGGGGTTGTAGAACGAATACTCGATGGGTGGCAGCGTGAGCGAGGTCGCGTTGTCGCCGGGGAGAAGAAGCAGGTCGATCGTACGCGTGCCGCGCACCTTGCCATCCACCACCTCAATCTGCACCGCGTTGGCGCGCTCCTGCACACGCCAGCCGGGCAAGTCGGGCAGTAATGGGGCGGGGGCCATGCGCACATTGCCCTCACCCACAAGGCGCAGTTGCAGCGTTATCGGCTCGGTGGAAGTGGCGGTGGTGCGGTCGACATTGGCTGTGAGGCGGTAGTCGCCAATTGCCCCGGCAAAGGAGGCCGGCGCGCCGTCGGGGAGCGCACGCGCGGCGACGGCAACCGGCAGCGTCTCGAGAACGCGGTCCGGCTCACCTGGAAAGCCATAGAGAATGAGGCGCGCAGGCTCAACCGTAATGATGCCCGCAGCGGTGGGAAAGATGTGCGTGCGCAGTTCGCTGACGTTGTAGGTGCGCCCGTTGAGTTGCGTCTGTGTCGAACTCTGCTCGATCTCGCCTTCAGCCCAGAAGTTCGAGAACTCGGGCGCTTCGTAGTCGGGCTGCCCCACCAGCATGCCGGGTAGTTGCAACCCATCCACCGCCTGGTAGTAGCGGAAGATGTAGGTGATCTGCTCGCCCTGGCTGGGGTTGACCTTGTCCACCGTGGCCTCGACGAAGGTGTCGCTGTCGCCTGATGGAGCGGGAATCTGCGCATGGGCAGTGGAGGTTGCCGCCGGAGTGATCAGGGTGAGCAAGGCCACGCAGAGTGCGGCGACGTGCTTGATTGCCATGGTGGCCTTACCAATCCTTTTCCACGGAGGGATCCAGCGGCTGCAATAGCTGCTGGAGGCGCTCCTGAAGTGTCTGCGTATCGCCGGTGGCTGCTTCCAGAATCTGACGCGCCTGCGCGTCGGTCATTGCGCCGGGGGGCAGCGTGGCCGGGTCAGGCGTGGGCGAGCCGGGCAGGTCGGTGGGCGTGCCTTGCGGCGCGGGCGATGGCTGACCCTCGGGCGTGGCGGTGGCCTCGGCCGTCGGCGTCCCTTCCGGCGTTAACGCGCCTTCTGTCGTTGCAGTCGCCTCGGGCGTGGGCGTAGCCTCGGCCGTTGGCGACTCCTCTGGCGACGGGCTGGCCTCCGGTGTGGGCGAACCTTCGCTGCTCTCCGACGTGGGTGTGGGCGATGGCTCCTCGGCGGGCTCGGGCGTCGGTGAGGCCTCGGGCGTGGGGGACGGCTCGGCGGTGGGTTCGCTCTGCTGCTGCTTGCGCAGGGCAAGCTCCAGGTTTACCTTGGCATCCATATCGTCGGGCAGGCGGCGCAGCGTTTCCTTGTAAGCTTCCACCGCACCTGCATAATCGGCCACGGCAAAGCGGCTGTTGCCCAGGTTGTACCAGGCTTCAGCCGCGAGCGTTTCATCCTCAGCGGCAGCTTGCGCGGCCTCGGCGAGCGTTGTTTGCGCCAGGTCTTGTGCTGCCAGGCGGAACTGCGTATTGCCCAGATTGTAGAGAGCCTGTGCGCGCGCCGGTTGGGCGGCCACCGCCTGCTCATAGGCAATTTGCGCCGTGTCGAATTGCTGTTTGTCGAAGGCGACGTTGCCGCGCCCATTCCAGCGCGCGGCCGAAACACTGCCGCATGCCGCGACCGTCAGTGCGGTCGTCGCCAGCAGAGCAATGCGCGCCACGGAGTCTCGCTTCTTCATCTCAGCCGCCCCTCTGTGCGGCGGTGGGGGCAGCCGCGGGCGCCGCCTGCGGTTTGCGGCGCGGGGTCAGCGTGTCGGGGATGAGCGTGGCAGCCAGCAGCGCGGCCAGCGCCAGCGCCAGGAAGAGCTGGAAGCGCTCAATACGGCGCACGTCGGTGCTCTCGCCCACGTCGCCGCGCTGCATTTGCGCGAGCGCATCGGTAAGCATGACAAGTTCCTGGCCGCCCGCTTCGGCGCGTGCGTAGGCGCCGCCGCCAATTCGTGCAATCTCCTGCAGTGTGGCTTCGTCCAGTTTGGAGATGACGGGCAGCCCCTGCGCATCGAGCTTCGTGCCCACCACACGGCCAAAGACATCCACCTGGGGCACGGGCGCGCCCTCGGGCGAGCCAAAGCCAATCGTGTAGATGCGCACCTCCTGGTCGGCTACCTCCTGTGCGACGCGCAGCGCGTCGGCGTCGTGCGCCTCACCGTCGGTGATGAGCAGCAACACCTTCTGGCTGCCCGATTCGGCGTCGAAGGCACTAAGCGAGGTGCGCAGCGCGTCGCCTACGTTGGTGCCGGGCTTGGAGATAACGCCGGGCTTGGCCACCTCCAGGAACTTGCGCGCCGTGGCGTAGTCGCTTGTGAGCGGGAACTGCACAAAGCTCGCGCCCGAAAAGAGCACCAGCGCGACCTCGTCGCCCTGCAGTTGCAGCATGAGGTCGGCAATTTCCAGCCGGGCGCGCTCAAGGCGGGAGGGCTTGGTATCATCGGCCAGCATGCTCGTTGAGACATCCAGCGCGACCACAAGCTGCAAGCCCTGGCGCTCGATGGTCTCCACCTTCTCGCCCCACTGCGGGCGGGCGAGGGCCACCATCAGCAGCGCTGCCGCCACCAGCCAGAGAATGCGTTGCCAGCGTCGTCCGCTTGCGTTCACCCCCGCCGTCATGCGGCCGATGAGCGCGGGGTTGCCCAGGCGAGCCAACGCCGCGCGCCGCCGCCGCTCGCCCCACCAGAGGATCAGCGTCAGGCAGCCTACGGCAATCGGCATGAGATAAAGGTAGAGCGGTTGGGCGAAGAGCATTTGTGATGACTCGTAAAGTGTAAGTGGTAAGTGGTAATTGGTAAGTGGTGACTTGGCGACGCGGCACCCAATTGCCACTTACCCTTTTAGGGTAGTCCCCGCAGCCACGTGCTGCGCAGAAAGAGATCGAGCAGGAGCAGGAACAGGCCGGGAGCCATTGCCCAGGCGGCCAGTTCGCGCGTCTTCGTAAAAGTCTCCACCTCGAACTGTGACTTTTCCAGTGTGTTGATTTCATCGTAGATCTGACGCAGCACGTTGCTGTTCTCGGCGCGGTAGTAGCGGCCGCCGGTAGATTCGGCAATGCTGGTGAGCATTCCCTCGTCCAGCGTGCTCTCCTGCATCGTCACCGCGGCGCGGCCAAAGAGATCCGTCATGGGCACGGGCACCGGGCCGGGCCGCCCCATGCCAATTGTGTAAACCTTGATGCCCAGCGCCTGCGCGGCGGCAGCGGCCGTCATGGGGTCCACCTGCCCGGCATTGTTGACGCCGTCTGTGACGAGAATCACCACACGGCTCTTGGCGGCCGAGTCCTTGAGCATGTTGGCGGCGTTGGCCAGCCCCATGCCAATGGCGGTGCCATCATCGATTTGCAGTTCGGGGGCCAGTTTCAAGTCACCCAGCAGCCGCTGGAGCACGCGGTGATCCACCGTGGGCGGGCTTTGGTTGTAGGCATCGCGGGCAAAGACCACGAGCCCCATGCGGTCGTGCGCACGCCCGTCGATGAAGCTGCTGATGACGGATTTGGCCGCTTCCAGACGATTGGCAGGCTCAAAGTCCAGCGAGGCCATGCTGCCCGAGATATCGAGAGCCAGTGCGATGTCCACGCCTTCACCGCGCACAATCTCGCGCGCCTGCACCCACTGCGGCCGCGCCAGCGCCACAATCAGCACGCCCAGTGTGATCACGCGCAGGATGGGCAGCAGCGGGCGCACAAGCATGCGCAGCGAGCGGCCGCCGCCGGCCACGGCACGCACGTCGGAATAGCGCATGGCGGCCATGCTCCCGCGCACAACCCGCGCCCGCCACCAGAGCAGCAGCAGGAGTGCGGGGATGAGCGCCAGCAGCCACGGCGCAGCAAAGCGAAAACTGAATCCAGCCATGGTTAAGCCCGCCTTGCCTGCGCGGGCGCACCCGCACTGGACTGCATCTGCGCGCGCCGCGCCGCATCGGCCGCGTGCGCCTTGGAGACCGCCAGGGAAAGCGCACGTGCCTCGGCCAGCAGCGCGTCGGCGCTGGCGGGCGTGGGTGTTACCTGGGCGAATTTGACCAGGTCGCTTTCGCTGAAGAGGGTGAGCAGGCGGTGTGGGATCTCGGGCCCCAGCGGCAGGCCGCGCAGCGCACTGCGCAGTTCACTGGTGGTGCGCTCGTGGGCGTCCACCCCAAACTCGCGCTCCAGGTGGCGGCGTACGGAATGGCTCACGGCCAGATACATCTCCTTGTATTGCCCCTGCTGTGGGAAGCGCGATTGGTCAATCGCGGTCAGTTCGTCGAGAACACGCTCGAGCGCCGAGCGGTTGCGCAGCACGCTGCGGCGTTGTGCAAAGCGGCGGATGGGCCAGACCAGCAGCAGCAGAAGCAGCACGCTCGCCGCAATCCATCCTGCCATAGCCCAGAAGCCGCTGAGTATCGCCTGCGGCTTGATGTCGCGCGGCTCGACGTCGTCAGCGCCAAGCACGGAGTCCACCGTAATCGGCACGGGCGCGGCCACGGCGCTAACGGTGGCACCGCTGCGGTCGCTCACCACGGCGCGCACGGGCGGCGTGGCGAAGGTTCCCGGCGCAAAGATGGCCGCCTCAATCGACTGGCTTGTCGTGAGCGTGCCGTCGCCGTTGTCATGGGTCACGGGCGCGCTCTGCGCACGCACCTCCACCGTGGGCGACCATGCAGCGTCGAGCGCGGGCAGAATGGCCACCGTGTCAACAGGATGGATCACCTCGAGCGTGAAGTGCGCCGGCTGCCCAACGGTGAGGGCTGCGCCGTCAAAGACCAGACGCGCCATGACGGGTAGATCCTGTGCGCGCACCGGCGCAGCCAGCAGCAGGGCGGCAAGCATGGGCAGCAGGGCAACCACGACTACTTTCGTTAAGCGACCTCGAAATGACAAGTGCGTTTCCTCTGCCATTCTTGCTTTTCTTCTTTGCGCTTTCTCTGCGGCTTTGCGACTTTGCGTCGTATTTTGCGACTTTGCGTCGTATCTATCTGCGTTGCCGGCGCTCGCGCGTCTGGAAGAAGCGCGTGAGCGGCTGCACATAGTCGTCGCGCGTGTCCAGCACAATGCGGTCCACACCGGCGCGACGCAATACGCTCTGTTTGGCGACTTCGTGTGCGGTCACACCTTGATTGAAGTTGTTGCGCCACTGGCGGTCGGCCGTATCCACCCACATTGTGCGCCCGGTTTCGGCGTCCTCGAGGGCAATCAGCCCCACGTCCGCAATCGCCAGTTCGAGCGGGTCGTTCAGGTCCACGGCAATCGTATCGTGGCGGCGCGCCGTCATGTAGAGCGCCTTGCGGTACGCTTCGGGGTTGGCCTGAAAGTCCGAGATGAGGAAGACGATGCTGCGCTTCTCGTAAATGCGGTTCAGTGTATCGAGTGCGTGGGCAATCTCGGTGCCGCGCCCCTGGGGCTTGAAGGCCAGCAGCTCGCGCACAATGCGCAGTATGTGGCGGCGGCCACGCCGGGGCGGAATGTGCAGCTCGATCTGGTCGGTGAAGACAATCAGCCCCACGCGGTCGTTGTTGCTTGTGGCGGCAAAGGCGAGCACGGCAGCCAGTTCGGCAGCCAGTTCGCGCTTCAAGCGTGTCGCCGAACCAAAAACGCCCGACGCTGACGCGTCCACAACGAGCATGACCGTCAACTCGCGCGCCTCGACATAGCGCTTGATGAAGGGCTGGTTCATGCGCGCGGTCACATTCCAGTCAATCGTGCGCACGTCGTCGCCGGGCTGGTAGGGGCGCACCTCGTCGAACTCCATGCCCGCGCCCTTGAAGACCGAGTGATAGTCACCCGCAAATTGGTCGGAGACCAGATGGCGTGTGCGCAGCTCAATCTGGCGGATGCGCGCCATGAGTTCGGCGGTAATGCCTGCGGGCGCGGTGTCACTGGCTGGCGCCAGGACAACGGTCGGCGTCCGCAGCTTTTGCAGCCATGCGCTCATCATCAGGGCACCGTAGTAAAGTCGAGGATGCGGCGTACAATGTCGTCGCTCGAGACATCTTCAGCCTCGGCTTCGTAGGTAATCAACACGCGGTGGCGCAGGACGTCGTGGCAGATCTCCTTGACGTCCTCGGGCGTGACGAAGCCGCGCCCCTCGAGAAAGGCGTTGGCGCGTGCGGCGTGAATCATGGCAATGCCCGCACGCGGTGATGCGCCAAAGGCAATCAGCGGCTTGAGGTCGGCCATGCCGTGGGCGGCGGGCTCGCGCGTGGCCAGCACGAGGTCCAACACGTAGTCCTTGATCTTGCTGTCGACATAGATGCTGCGCACGATGTCGCGCGCGTGCAGAATCTGCGCGGGCGTGACGACGGGCGAGACCGTGGGCATGTCGGCCCCGGTCATGCGGTCAAGCATGATGCGTTCTTCGACGCGCGTGGGGTAATCGACCAGCACCTTCATCATAAAGCGATCCACCTGCGCCTCGGGGAGGGTGTAGGTGCCCTCTTGTTCGATTGGATTC
>CAYJNV010000137.1:0-10844 GCA_964370975.1 uncultured Caldilineaceae bacterium
GATAACAACGGACACAGCCTCGATAGAACTCGTGCTGCGTCCGTTGTTATCCGTGCTGTTTCCGCTTTGATCTGTGTTCCGGCTGTTCTTGCGCGTGCCGTCAGGAGGTCTGCGCGCGGGCGATGGCGCGGCGGAAGCGCGGCAGAGAGCGCTCAACCATCTCATCGTTGGCCGTCATCGACAGGCGGATGTAACCCGCCATCTGCATGACGCGGCCGGGCAAGCAGAACACCCCTTCCTCCATCAGCAGGTTGCTGAAGGCCGTGTCGTCATCGCCAGGGGCCACGAAGTTCATGTAAAAGGTTCCCTCAGGCATCATAACCTCGTAGCCCATCTCAGTCAGCGCAGCCCCATGCGGTCGATGCGTGCGCGCAGCGCGGCCAGATCAATCGAAAGCCGGGTTAGTTGCGGCAGGGCGTACTGCAGGACGGCGTTTGGGAAGGCCCAACCCATCGTTGTCTGCGTGACGAAGAGCGCCTCGCGCATCGTCTCCCGGTCGGCCATCGTAGGAGGAAGTGCAATGTAGCCGATGCGCTGGCCCGGCGTCAGCAGCACTTTGCCAAAGGTGTAGACCAGGAAACTGTTGGGGTAGTAGGTCGTGGGCGAGGCGAAATGTGCGGCGGGGAAGACAATTTGGCTGTACGCTTCGTCGGAAATGAGATAGATCGTGCGCCCGTAACGTGCGGATGCTGTCGTCATGATCTCGCTCAGTCGCTGCAGCGTTTGCGGTGTATAGATCCGCCCCGACGGATTGTTGGGTGAGTTGACGATGACGGCGCGCGTGCGCGGCGTAATCGCCGCTTCGATGGCATCCAGATCCAGGTCAAAGCTATCGGGTCGCGTGCGCACGCATACGGGCACGCCGCCTGTCTGACCGATGATCGACTCGTAGAAGAACCAGCCGGGCATGTTGAAGATGACCTCGTCGCCCGGTTCCGTGATGGCCTTGCACACCACGAGCAGCCCAGCGAACGCACCGTTTGTCAGCGCGATATCCTCAGGCTCGAACGCAGTGCCCAGCCGCTGCTTCAGTGATTCTGCCACCGCGTTCTGCCCCGTGGGCTCATTGTCCTTGTATGCGAACCAGTCCTTGTGCAGTGGAGGCGTCCATTGCAGCAGCGTATTCGTGAAGCCGGGCAGTGGCATATCCTGTGGGTTCCCGAACGCGAAGTCGCACGCGTCTGGCTCCTCGCGGGCCAGGCGGTATGGGGAGTTCACATAGAAGTCGAGCAAGGGCGACAGACTCTCCTGCGCCCGCAGCAGTGGCGTGGGTAACGAGTGAACAGCCATGGGACACCTCCACAATCAACGCCTGCACGTGTGCGGTTGACAACGGGATGCGGCAATACTGCGCGACCGCAGAGCGAAACACGCGGCGGCGCTGGCATCAAACAAATGTTGACATGGCGGAAGCTGACCTGCGTAGGAGGAAGGCGGTATTATGATTGCTTAACCGAACGCCGTCAAGTGCGCGCGATTAGGGCGCGCGCCGCGGCCCGCGACTCATGTGCATGAGATTCAGTCATCGCGCGTGCAGGCGCTTGGCAGCGGGCTGGTTGCATACCAACGCACGCGTGATGCGGGACGCGGCCGGCGGATCGGGAGGCCCGCCCTGCCGGCTAACCGGCGATCTACTCCGAACCCTTCTGGTACTTGAAGGAGACCTTGATCTTGGCGCGGTAGGCAACAACTTTGCCTTCCTCGAGCGCCATGTCAAGCTCCACCACTTCGGCCACGCGCAAATCGTGCAGGCTGTGCGCCGCCATCTCCACAGCAGTCGCCGCGGCCTTTTCCCACGATTCGACGCTCGTTCCCACAAGCTCGATCACCTTGTAGACACTATCCATACATTGCTCCTTTCGAAAGGCTGGCGGAACGAGCGCGCGCCCGCGCAAGGCTCAACGGTTGTCCGCGCGGCCAGCCATGTCGCCATGTGGCGGTTGTACCAAGCTGTGGCATGCCTCAATGATGCGGCGCACACCTTCCATGTCGCCGCCTGCCAGGCGCGCCTCGAGCATTTGCCGATGCGTCTCGGGGTCCATCGGTACGTCCTCGGCAGACCGCTGCATGCTATGAATGAGAAGACTGTTGTCACCAACATGCCGGCCCTCGCGCGCGAGCGCGTCGCACACGGCACGATAGCGGCGATCCCACACGCTCCGCTCAATGGTCAGCCATTCCTCAAACTCGGGGCAGTCGTCGAGCGAGAAGCCGTCCAGCAGCGAACCGCGCATCAGGCTTGCGGCCTCAATCAGGTTGTCCACCGTGGGATCCGAATGGTGGCGGCGCAGGATCTGCAGGAGTGCGATCGTATCGCACCAGATACGGCGCGAGTCGAGAAAGAGGAAATCGGCGGTGCACTGCACAAGGTCGGGATCAGGCAGGGCATTGCGCAAGTGCGTAATCAGGTGCGTGAGGTCGCGGTGGGCGACGGTGTCGCATTCGTCGCACCAGAGGAGATAGGCGAGGTGCTCGCGCGAGACTGGCTGCATGTCCAGCGCAAGGCGGAAGAAGAGGGCGCGCACTTTGCGCCGCGGGACGGGCAGGAAGTCTCCTTCCCACTCCACGGTGGGCGGGCCCAGCAGCCTCACGATCAGTTGGCTCATGGCCGCCTCCTTTGGAGCAAGATTGCCAAGTGGCGTCAGAGCGGACCTGCGCTACTCTATTATCGCGCAAGAAATCAGTATCTGTTTCACCCAAGTCGAAGACATTGCGCAGCCGTACAAACCTTGCCCAGGGTCTGGGCAATCGGCAGCAGTGGCCAGATTCGTGATGCTGGAGCTCGGAGGCCCAACATTACGCCATGAGGTCGAGCTGTCCGAGAGATCCGTGGAGATGCAGCAGCTCGCGCAGCCGTGACTTCCCGGCCTGGAGCCGGCCCTGATTGGCGCTTGACATTCCTCGCAGATTGACGATAATGCGCTCTCCCCCACCGCAGTACCCCCACGCCCGCAATACCTGGACCCGACCGACTCGACGCCCGCCCGCTTCCATAGCCGGGTGGCCCTGCCGCAAGGAGGTACTGCGCCCCGATCATGTCCCAGCGATCGATCCCATTTCGACTTCACCGCACCGTACTGATGACTACGGAAGGTCACTTCGACGACTGTTCCAACCATGCAGGCAGCGCGATGCGCGCACGACGCCGGCTATACAACTCGTTTCAAGGAGGAAGCGTGAAAACCAGATCCTATGTAATCGCCGCCAGTCTCGTCGTTGCCCTCGTGGCAACGCTGTGGTTTGCGGGCGCGGCGCTCGCCGGTCCCTCAGGTTGCGATACACGCGTGAACAACAGCTTTGCAAAACTGCTCGAATGCATCACGCTGGATGGTGTACGCGAACACCAGGCGAGCCTGCAGGCGATCGCCGATGCCAACGGCGGAATTCGCACCTCGGGCACAGCAGGCTATGACCAGTCCAAGGATTACGTAGTCCAGCGTCTCACGGCTGCGGGTTACGGCGTCTCGGTCCAGGAATTCCAGTTCCAAACGTTCATCCTGCTTGAGCCGGTTGTGCTCGAACAGGTTTCACCCCCACCGGCAGGCTCAATTGCCAGCACCGTCATGTCGTACTCGGGCAGTGGCGATGTCACGGCCGCCGTCAGCGCGCTACCAGCACCGCCGGCCGACGACACCCCGGGTTGCGAGGCCGCCGACTTTGCAGGCTTCCCTGTCGGCAACATCGCATTGATTAGTCGGGGGGCCTGTGCCTTTGCCATCAAGGCCGTCAATGCCCACGCTGCCGGCGCCTCCGGGGTAATCATCTACAACAATATCGCCGGCGGTCTCAACGGCACGCTCGGCGCCACCTTCACGCTGGACATCCCGGTGACTTCCGTCGCGCAAAGCGTTGGCCAGCAGTTGGCCGCCACGCCGGGACTCATCCTGCACCTGAAGATCAGCACCTTCCGCGGCATCGCGACCACGTACAATGTCCTGGCCGAATCGGCCGGGGGAGACCCGAACAACGTCGTCATGGCGGGAGCACACCTGGACTCTGTCAACGCGGGGCCCGGCATCAACGACAACGGATCCGGCAGCGCGGCCCTGATCGAAGTGGCCGAGCAACTGGCCAGGGTCACACCGCGCAACAAGGTTCGCCTTGCCTGGTGGGGTGCAGAAGAGTCGGGCCTGGTCGGATCAAACTACTACGTTGCCAACCTTGCGGCGGAAGATAGGGCAAAGATCGCCCTCTACCTGAACTTCGACATGATTGGCTCGCCCAACCACGTCTTCTTCATTTATGACGGTGACGATTCGGACGCCGTGGGCGCAGGCCCCGGACCCGGGGGATCCGCTCAGATTGAGAAGACCTTTGAGCGCTTCTTCATCGAACGCGGTGTCCCCTTCAAGGGTACGGACTTCTCCGGCCGCTCCGACTACCAGGCGTTCATTCTCAACGGCATACCTGCCGGCGGGCTTTTCACAGGCGCCGAAGGTGTAAAGACAGTCGACGAAGCAGCCACCTGGGGAGGCACCGCGGGAGTCGCCTACGATCCGTGCTACCATCAGGCGTGCGACACCTTCGCCAACAACAATGACCAGGCGCTTGACGTCAACTCGGATGCGGTAGGGTATGCAGTGCTGCAGTATGCGATGAGCACCGACGACGTCAACAGTCAGCGTGGCAAGGGCAACTTCAAGCTGTGGGACGGTCCCGATCCCGAGCGAGACGAGCACACGCCGGTCTCTCAATAGTCGGATCGTCGTGTAGCGGCCACAGTAGGTGCAGTCGCAGGGGGGACAGGCAACGCGCCTGTCCCCTTCTTCGTGCCCTCACACGCGGGGCCAGGAATCGCCGCGTTGTCCCCATTCTGCACGCCCGAATTCGCACATTCGTTCTAATTGATTCTTGACTTTCGCGGCGCGCGCGCGTATAATGGTGTGCATGAGGAGCCTGTGCAAAACGGGCCGAGCCTCTCCCTTGCCTTGACGAACTAGAGACGCCTGAAGACCGATTATTCAAGGAGAGCAACGTATGTCATACCAGCAACTTACCGTAGTGGGCAACCTCGGTCGCGACCCTGAAATGCGCTATACGCCGACCGGTGTGCCGGTTACTTCGTTCAGCCTGGCCGTCAGCCGTAATTGGACTGACCAAAACGGCCAGCGCCAGGAGAAGACCACCTGGTTTCGCGTTTCAGCGTGGCGCAAGCTCGCTGAAATCGTAAGCCAGTACGCAACCAAGGGTCAGCTTGTGCTTGTTTCGGGTGAAATTGACGAGCCGCGCATTTGGACAGACAAGGATGGGAACGCCCGTGTCTCGCTGGAGATGACGGCACAGACTTTCCGCCTCCTCGGCGGCCGCCCCGACGGCAGCCGCGTGGATGCGGACAGCGCGTCCGGCGAACGCAACTATGAGGGCGCCAACGGCACGAGTGCAGCCGGTGGCTCGTCCTCCGGCGGCGGCAGCCACGGCAGCGACGAGGATATCCCCTTCTAGCCGCAGAGCATGCCTTTGGCGCATTAGCAAAACAAACGCCTTGCCCCAACCGGCAAGGCGTTTTTGCGTCTCCTCCCATACGGTGCTCGCGCCCTGCGCGCCACATGCGGTACAATAGCTGCGCGCAGCCTGCCCGTTGCCGGCGCGCAAGTAGCCGGCCATCGCCTGGGAAGGGTAGCCACCGTGCCTGAAGAGCTTGAAGCGCTGGGACGAATCGATCGGTCGGCCATTGCACCGCAACTTGCCGCCACGGTCGAGGCCATCCGCGAGCAGATGACCGCGATCAGCAGCCGCCGCGACCAAACGTTGGCGCTCTCGCGCGCACTCACGCGCTCGTGTGCGCACAGCATCCGCGCCATCCACCGCCACGAGTGGGAAGAGGCCGAGACATTGCTCGCGCAGGCGCGCAGTGATGCCGCTGCGATGGTCGAGCCGCTGGCCGCCATGCCCACCGTCTACAACGCCGGCTACACGCAGGATGCACTCAAGGAATTGGTTGAGGCGCATGTCGTCTATGCTGTGGTCAAGGGGCGGCCGCTGCCCACACCCGAGGAGATGTTCGTCACCGGCTCCACCTGGCTGCGCGGGTTGAGCGAAGCCGCCACCGAAATGCGCCGCTTTGTGCTGGACCAAATGCGCCGCGGCCACGTGCGCGAGGCCGAGCCGCTGCTCGACTTCATGCAAGAGGTCTATTCACACCTCGTCGCGGTAGACTTCCCGGACGCGGTCACCGACGGCTTGCGCCGCTACACCGACATTCTGCGCGGCGTGCTCGAGCGCACACGCGGCGACCTCACGCTTGCCATACGCCAGGACCAGATGCGCGTCGCCCTCGAGAGTCTTGAAGCGCGCCTCGACGCGACTGTTGGCAGCCGTCTGCGCGAGGCGGCAGGGCTTGGCGCGAGCGACCTGCTGGACGCCGACGAAGAGGCCGTTTGAGATGGCGCGCAATCGTACGCTTGTGCGCGCAAGCGACCTGAGCGCATGGGCCTACTGCGGGCGCGCGTGGTGGCTTGCCAACGTGCAGGGTGAAGCGCATCAGGAGCCGGACCGCCTAACCTATGGCGCTGTTGCACACCTTCGCCACGGGCGCAGCGTGGTGCGCGCAAGGCGTTTGCAGCAACTTGCGCTCGTCATGCTTGCGCTTGCTGCACTGCTGGCGTTTGCGGCGCTTGCATGGCGCTGAATGCCCGGTACAAAGGTAAGACTGGTTGTCTGCGACGCCTTAGCCTTTGATGAAGTCTTGAATCGGCGGTGCGAGCCGTTGTCAGTCAGAGATGCAGCGCGATCTTTAGGTTCGGCGGCTGAAACCGCCGCTACGGGCCGCCCTCATTCCAGTTCATTCACTGATTGAGCCAATTATCAGTCATCAATTATCAATTGGTCGTTTACCTGCCATGCCCCGACGTGACACGATTGAAACCGTACCACCTACCCCACCCCCTGCGCTTGCCTGGGCTGCACAGGAGCAACTGGCGCGCGGCGCAAGCCAGGCGCGCAGCGACGACATGCTCGCCGTGGAAGAGCGCAGTGTGTGGCGGCCCGACTCTCTAGTTCTGCAGCATTGCTGGGAGACGCTGGCCGACGCCGGCTCCGGCCCCGAAGCGCTAAGCGTGGCCGCGTTGGCCGCCGAGCGACAGCCCGCCTCGCGCCAGGAAGCGCTCTACCGCCTCGCTCGCCAGGCGCAGGGCAAGCCCGCGCTCGTGCGCGTGGTCGAGCAGTCGCTGGCCGAGCAGAGTGCGCTGCTGCACGGCGCCACGCTGACGCCTGCGCCCTACTTTCCGCAGCAACTGCTGCTCTGCGCGGCCACCGCGGCGCATCTCAACAACGCAGGCGTGGCACTCAACTATTTGGAGAAAATCGATCAGACCGACCGCGCCTGGGAGCGCATCGTCGCTTCGCCCGAGCAGCGCATGATTCTGGCAGAGACAATTGTGCACGCCGGACCCCACCCTCTCGTGCTCACGCTGCTTGACAGCGCGCTGCGCCGCTTTGGCGATGCAGGGGCCGAACTGCTGCTGCGCGTCAGCGAGCAGATCAATCCCGCGATTGGCCCCGACAACGTGGAAAACAAGCAGGCGCGCCTGCTGCGCCACTGTGTGGATACCTTCCGCTATGGCATGCTCACCACGCTGCAGAGCCACCGCATGGCCGCGGCCGTCTATGCGCGTGCCGGGCGCTTTGACGAAACGCTCAAGGAAGTGGAGACCATCGCCAACATTCAGGATGGTCACCGCGTGGGCAGTTTTTCATCGCGCAGCAGCGACCAAAACCTGCTGCGCCAGGTCAAGCGGCCGCAATCGGATGCGGACATCGACTTCCAGGTCTACACGCTGCGCGAAGCGATCCGCGCGATGCCGCTGCGCTACATTCCGCGCGAGACGCGCGTCGAGCTTTCGGCGCACCTGGCCAGGCTGGGGATGAAAAGCGACGGCTGGACGGCTGCAGGCGCAGCGGCGTCGCTGGCGGAATTGGGTGCGCTCAAATTCGCCGCCGATGTTGTGGAGAGCATCAAGCCCACCGACGCCACACGCAGCGAAGGAGTGATTGCACTCGTACGCGGCCTTGTGGCCGTCGGCGACATGGCCGCCGCCGATGAGCAGGTGCGCAAAGGGCTGGCCTGGGCACGCGCCTCCGCCGGGCGCAACCCGGAGCGCGCGCTGATCTGGGGGCTGGCCGAAGCATATCTCGAGTTTGACCATCCAGAGCATTCTCTCGCGCTGCTGGACGAGTGGCGAAGCGACACCAGTCTCCTTGCGCGCTTGCGCAGTCGCTTCATCCCTACCCTCAGCGATGACGAGTTGAGACTCAAGCGGCTGCGCCTGCAAGCACTGCTGCGGTTGGACAACAACAGCGCCGACCTGAGCATAGACGAGCAGGCGCTGCTCGACGACCTCAGGCAGTGGTCCCCGCAGTTGCTTGAAGGCGAGGCGCTCATCGACTTCTACGCCGACGGCCTGTTGCGCCCGCTGCTGGCAGCGGGGCGGACACGCGCGGCGTGGTCGCTGCTGCCGCAAATTCAGGCGGCGCTGGCCACAAGCACGGGCGAGAAGCACACCACGCGCGTGCGCCAGGTCGCCTCGCTGCTGGCGCGCCAGGTGCGCCTCGCTGCCGTGGCCACACCCCTGCAAGATGGGGGCGATGAGAGCCTGCAGGAGGACACGCAAGCGGTCTTCGGCCATTTCCTCAACGACCTGTGGACTGCCGACGCCAATCGTGGCCTTTGGCAGGTTGTGCACGGCATCAACGGCAGCCTGCCGCTGGTGCACGCGCTCGAGGGGCCGGCTACCATCGTGGCCATTGCCGACGCCGCCCACACCCAGGGCGGTCAGTGGGCGTAGGGCTCGACGGACGATTGCACAGATTGCGCAGACTCGACCGACAATAATAGACAGCAATGACTGACAGCGGCCGGCCGTTGAGTGCCATCGCACCCCCGCTTCTATCCGTGCCGCTTCTGATTCACGACTTGGCAGGACATGAGGTCCCCCATGGCAACACCCGTTATTATGCCCAAATTCGGTATGGCCCAGGAAGAGGGCACGATCATCCGCTGGCTCAAGCGCGAGGGCGAGCCGGTCACAAAAGGTGAAGTCATCCTCGAGGTCCTCACCGACAAGATCGACATGGAAGTCGAAGCACCCGCGACAGGCATTCTGCGCGACATACGCTATGGGGTGGACGACACGGTGCCGGTGACCACGGTGATCGCATCGATTGCTGCGCCGGGGGAAGAGGCGCGCATTGCGCAGTCTGCGCCGCCCCTGCCCGCTGAAGGTGCAGAAGCAGCCGGCGCGGCGCGGGCGCGCATCAGCCCCGTAGCGCAGCGCATGGCCGCCGCCCGGGGTGTGGACTGGGATGCAGTGCGCGGCAGCGGTGTGCAGGGGCGCATCACCAGCGCCGACATCGCGCGCGCGCTGCCGGCTGAAGCGAGCACGGCTGTCCCGGCAAGTGGCGCCCCGGCAGGCAGCGTGCGCGCGACGCCTGCGGCGCGCAGGCTCGCACGCGAACACGACGTCTTGCTGCACGAGATTCCGGGCAGCGGTCCCAACGGCCGTATTCAGGCCGCCGACGTGACCGCGGCAGTGCCTGCGCGTGCAGCCGACTCTGCCGCACCTGCGGCGAACCCGGGCGAACCGGACATGGGTGCACCGCTCAAGGGCATGCGCCGCACAATTGCCACGCGCCTCGCGCAAAGCTGGCAGGAGGCGCCCCATATCTTCCTCACCAGCAGCGTGGAGATGACCGCCGCCGTGGCGCTGCGCGACGCGCTCGCAGATGAAGTCGAACGGTCGGGCGCGCGGCTGACGATCAACACGATCCTGGCCTTCGCAACGACAGCTGCGCTCGCTCGCAAGCCGCGCCTCAACGGCTGGCTGCGCCGCCATGAGGGCGAGCTCTACTACAGCGCCCAGGCGCAGGTGAACCTGGGCTTTGCCGTTGCGCTGGAGGATGGGCTCATCGTGCCCGTGCTTCACAACGCGGCCCAATTTGGGCTTGCCGCCTTCGCCCAGCAGATGGACGCGCTGACCACGCGTGCCCGCAGCGGATCGCTCTTGCCAGACGACGTTGCGAACGCCACTTTCACCATCTCGAACCTGGGTATGTACCCAATCAACAACTTCACGGCGCTCATCAACCCGCCCCAGATCGCCATCCTGGCTGTGGGCCGCATGCAGATGGAGCCGGTTTGGGATGGCGCCGCGTTTGCACCGCGGCCAGTAATTGAGCTCACGCTTTCGGCGGATCACCGTGCGGTGGACGGCGCGGCCGCTGCGCAATTCCTGGCTGAACTCAAGCAAATCCTCGAAGAGCCGCGCCGCCTGCTGCTCTAAACTGATACCCCCCTGGTACCCGCAGCGTTGAAAAAGGGTACAGGGCCCGGGGAACAGGGATCGCGGTAAACGAAGAGTTCAACGTTCCCTTGACCGTTTTGTGCGTTTCATTCCGGTACGACTCTGGAGTGAGACCGCGATCCGATGCGCATGACCCAATCGTGGCGAGGCTGCCACTTTTCGAAGCCTCGCTTTGTGTGCCATACTGGAACGCATGGCACCCTCTGCGCCTCCACCTTCCCCGCCACCAACCCCTGCTCCTGCGGGCAGTGCCCCTGAGCGCTCGCTGCGTGACCTTGCCCAGGGATTCATGCTAGGCAGCCTGCTCACGGCCATTGTGCTGGGCGCTTTCTACCTCACGCTGGGCCGCCCCCAGAAGGCGCAAGTCGTCGTCCATGCCCCGCCAAACGCCGCGGCCGGCGTTGCACCGGCGGCCACGCCTACGCTCCAAGCCACCGCGACGCCCGCCTCCGTCACCGTCTTCGTGTCGGGAGCAGTGGCGCGGCCCAATATCTACACGCTGCCCGGCGGCGCACGCGTGGCCGACGCACTGGAGGCCGCGGGTGG
>CAYJNV010000138.1:0-10755 GCA_964370975.1 uncultured Caldilineaceae bacterium
AAAAAAAAAACCCCCCCAACCTGCCCACCAGTCCTCACTTCATCGGATCATCCGTCGATACGATGAAAAGCGTGGCCACGCCTGCCGCAGTGCCCAGCAGCAGACTAAAGACAGCGCCGCTCCCCTGCTGCCTGAGGATGTTGTGCTGCACCCACCAGATGGCGCCCAGTGTGCTTACGCCAGTCGCCATCACTTGTGGCGGCACGGGCGAACCGGCCCCCGGCGTGTTGTACGCGTTCAACTGCATCTTGCCGATCTGGGCCTCGGTTTCGCGCCGCGCCCACGCCGCAAAGAAGAAGGTGACAACGCCCGCAATTGAAGTGCCAAGCAGAAATCGAAATAAACGCATGTTGTGTTTGCCTCAAATGTAAGAAAGCCCGCAGGCAGCGTGAAGGCCGGGAGGCCTTCCGCTACGAACTGCCCACCCCTCCTAATAACCATCTGCAAACGTATCAATCATCAGCTTGACGTCACCCAGCGGGTAGAGGATGGGGCAGGTGGCGCCGTTGTCCACATACTCGCGCACTTTGGCCTTCACCTCGGCAGGGGTGCCGCTGGCGGTAATGCGCTGTACAAGTTCATCGGGCACAAAGTGCATGGCCGCACGCACCTGTTCGTGCGTTGCAGGCCAGCCCAGCGTGGCCTGAATCTGCTCCACCACCGAGGGGGCCACGCCGCTGGCCTTGGCAATGTGCGGTTGCTGCGCCAGGTATTGGGTCAGCAGTTCGCGCGCACCATCCAGCGCTGTCTTGCGATCCTCGTGCACCGAGCAGACGATAAGCTGCGGGCGGTCGATGGCGTCAAGGCTGCGCCCGGCGCGCGCAGCGCCCCGCTCCAGTTGCTCCATGGCTTCCAGGTTGTACTCGGGCGGCACACAGTAGTTGAGCACGACGCCGTCGGCAATCTCGCCCGTCATCTCCATCATCTTCTCGCCTGTTGCGCCAATCATGATGGGCACGTGGCGCGGCTCGCGCCGGCCATGTACAACATCCAGCTCAATGCCGTCCACATTGTGGAACTCGCCGTGGAAGGTCACCCGCTCCATGTTGAGCAGGCGGCGCATGACCTCGATGGTTTCGCGCATGGCGAGCAAGGGCTTGCGCCGTTCGATGCCCACGTTGCGCGCCAGCGGATCCCACCACGCGCCAATGCCGCAGATGATGCGGTTGGGCGCGAGGTCATCCAGCGTGAGGAAGGTGGCGGCGAGCAGACCGATATTGCGTGTCCAGTTGTTGATGACGCCCGAGCCGACGTGGATGTGCTCGGTGACGGCGGCAAAGGCGGCCATGGGCACAATCGCATCGCGCACAAGGCGGCTCTCAGCTTGCCAAACGGCCTCAAAGCCGCGCGCCTCCGCATATTGGGCGTACTCCATGCCATCGCGGATCGGATGCTTGTCCTGCAAATAGAGGGCAACGCGGTTGGGGCTGGTTGGGTTGGGCATTGTGAGTCCTCGGCGCTTTGTACGGATGGCGCACCACGCTACCGCAAGATATGGGCGGGGCGCACCGGAGTGGATGACTGCGGCTGGGGCCGCATGGGGACAGTGTGGCCAGTGTACAACGCACGAGGCGGAGCGTCAAGGGAGTTGGGCGCGCCCGCCGCGCGATGCTATAATGCGCGCCCAAGGCGCGACGCTACCATGCGCGCCCGTCGCTTGCCATGCCCTCTGCACCGCCACAGGTCGGCCTTGATGTCCGCCAATGCGCTTGAGATCGCCGAAATTGAGGCCGAACTGACTGCACAGGCCGATGCCACTGCGCTGCAGCGGTTGATGCGCACGCGCCGCTCCGTCCGTCGCTACCAGGATCGACCCGTCGCGCGTGCGCTGCTCGAGGAATTACTCGAGGCAGCCACCTGGGCGCCCTCTGCGCACAACCGCCAGCCTTGGCGCTTTTGCGTGGTGCAAGGCACAATGCGGCAGACGCTGAGTGCGGCCATGGCACATGCCTGGCGGCGCGATCTGCTCGCCGATGGTATGGATGCAGCGTGGGTTGAAGATCACGTCCGTTTGCGCGCGGCACGTATTGCGGCTGCGCCCGCACTGATTGTGGCTTGCCTGAACATGATGGACATGGATATCTATCCCGATGCGCGCCGCAGCGACTCCGAGCGGGTCATGGGCACGCAGAGCGTGGCGTTGGCCTGCCAGAATCTGCTGCTGGCCGCCCATGCCGCCGGGTTGGGCGCTTGTTGGGTCTGCGCCCCGCTCTTTGTGCCACAGGTGGTGCGTGCAACGCTGGCGCTGGATGACGCATGGGAGCCGCAGGCGCTGATCACGCTGGGCTGGCCCGCCGAGGCGAAGCAGAAGGAACGCGCACCGTTGGCAACGCGCGTTGTCTGGCGCTGATTGCATGCAGCGTTATCGGCGCTGCTCCGAAGTAAGGTCAATGCGTGGGACTGCTCAGAAGGACAACATGGCAAGCGCAGAACTGAACGGGAATAAGGCAGGCAAAGAGACCAGGGCAGGCGCAGCACCGTCACCGCGTGTACTGGCGCTGGCGGGCGGCGTGGGCGGGGCCAAGATGGCCGCCGGCCTCCAGGCGGTGCTGCCTCCTGGTGCGCTCACGGTGCTTGTGAACACGGGCGACGACTTCGAGCACTGGGGCCTCGCCATCAGCCCGGATCTGGACACCGTTCTCTACAACCTGGCCGGCGTGCAGAATCCGGCCGTGGGCTGGGGTCGGCGCGACGACTCCTTTACCGCGCTCGAAGCCCTCAGCGCGATCGGTGGCGAGGAGTGGTTCCGCATTGGCGATCGCGACCTGGCCGTGCATCTGCGCCGCAACGAGTGGCTGCGCCAGGGGCACACCCTCACCGAAGTCACTGACAGGCTGCGGCGCAGTTTTGGTGTGGCCGGCCCCATTTTGCCCATGGCCGACGAACCCGTGCGCACACTCGTCCACACTGACGAGGGCGACCTGCCCTTCCAGCATTACTTCGTGCGCCGCCGCTGCGAGCCGGTCGTCTTCGACGTCACCTATGTGGGCGCGGCCGATGCACACCTGAGCAGCGCCGTCCGCTACGCAATCCACGCTGCCGACCTGATTGTCATCTGCCCCAGCAATCCTTACCTCTCGATAGACCCGATCCTGGCCATTCCCCACATGCGCCGCCATCTGCTCGAATGCAAGGCCCCCGTCGTGGCCGTGACGCCCATCGTGGGCGGGCGCGCGCTCAAGGGCCCCGCCGCCAAAATGATGCGCGAAATGGGGCAGATGCCCAGCCCGCTGACTGTGATTGACTACTTTGCCGACCTGCTCGACGGCTTTGTGCTTGATGAGGAAGACGCGTCACTGGCCGAAGCTGCCGGCCTGCCCCTGCTCGTGACAAACACGATCATGTCTACGCCGGCGGTGCGCAGTGCACTGGGACAGAGCGTACTCGACTTTGGCCTGGCGCTGCGCACATCGCTGCCGCAGCCCGCGCCCACGGGCGATTAGGCGCATGGCTGCATCACGCCCACACGCACTTTGGCTGCTCGTACCCGTCAAGCCCTTTGCCGAGAGCAAGAGCCGCCTCGCGCCGCCGCTGGATGCAGCCGCACGCGCTGTCCTGAGCCACGATTTGCTGCGCCGGCTGCTGATGTGCGCTCGCGACGCTGACCTCTTCGCAGGCATCCTGGTAGTGAGCCGCGACCCCGTTGTGCGAGATTGCGCAGCGGCATGGGGCGCACAGCCGTTGGTTGAGGAAGCGGCCGACCTTAACGCCGCACTGGAGCAGGCGCGGCGCGCGGCGATTGCGCAGGGCGCGCAGGCCATCATGGTTCTCCCCGCCGACCTGCCGCTGGTCACCAGCGACGCGCTGCATACCCTGGTGGCGTCGGCGCCGGCTGGCCCGTCGATTGTGATTGCGCCAAGCAGCACGGGCGGCACCAATGCACTGCTGCTACATCCTGCCAATGCGCTGCCTTTTGCCTATGGCGCTGAGAGCTGCGCCCGCCACTGTGCGCTGGCCGAAGCGAACGGGCTGGAAATTGTGGTGCAGCATGCGCCCGCGCTGGCCTTTGATGTCGATTTGCCGGATGACCTCAGGCGGCTAGAGACACTGCGCCCGGCATGTAACTGACAAACGCAGCCTGCCGCCGATTCCTGCCTCGCACCATTGCTGCCATTCATTGCTGACATCACGCAAGGAGAATTCGTATGGTCCATCGTCCCCAAAGACTTGTGCTCCGCCTGATTGGGCCGGCACTGACTGCATGCGTGGCGTTGTGGGCACTGCCCCTGCATGCGCAGACGCCCGAGCCTTCTCCTACGCGCTGGCCGACGGCCACGGCCACGCCCGTCGCGAGTACAGCCTCTACGCCCACAGACATCGCCACGATACCGCCGCTGCCGACAGCCACGCCGCGCGTCACGGCCACGCCGCTGCCGACAGCCACGCCATCGGAGACTCCCACACCTCTGCCGACGGCTACGACACCGCCGACACCCACGCTACGCGCCACAGCCACGCCGCGTGCCACGCTTACGGCAACGCCGCGCGCCACGGCCACGCCACGGCCGACCGCCACGCGGCGCGCGACGGCCATGCCCGCTGTCACCGCCGACCCGCCCCTTGCAACAACGATCGTGGACGGCGTGCGCCTGCATTTGGGCCCTGACGAGAACTTTCCTGTTGTGACGCGCGTCGACCGCGCAACCGTGCTGCGCGTGACAGGTGAAAACAACAATTGCGCCTGGCTGCGCGTAATGACAGACACAGGCGTGGCCGGCTGGGTGGACGCCGATCCCAGATACATCGTTTTGGATGTGACCTGCAGCGCCATTCCCGATGCGTTGGGCATGGCGCGCCGTCCCTCGACAGCGGCCACGCGCACGCCTGCTCGTACCCCAACCGAGACGCCAACCGAGACGCCTACGCCGACGCCCTCCGCATCGCCGCTGCCGCCGTTGGGCATGGGGCCGCGCATTGGGCCGCCAACGGCCACACCGCGCCCACGTCCGCGCGCAACGGCCACGCCGCGCGGGCGCATCCTCGCGACACCCTTGCCGGCATTGCCCACAGCCACGCCCGATCTGCTGGCCGCCGCGGCCGTGGGCGGCCCCACCGGTGTTTCCATCGTTGCGCCGCCCGCAGGCCTCACATCGCGCAACCGCGAGGATTTCGTGTGGGCGGCCGACGCCGAACTACAGCCCGGCCAGGTCTATGAAGTTGCCTTCTGGCTGCCCGGCCAGGGTCCCCAGGATGGCCTGGGCTGGACGGAAGCGACCATCGGCAACTCAATCACCGCCAAACTCTATGAGCAGCCACCCGGCACCTACTACTGGGGTGTTTGGCTGGGCACTTATATCAACGGCGAGTACTTCCGCCTGCGCTACCTGGGTGGCGGCCAGCCGATTGAAGTGGCGCGCGAGCCCGTGCCCACTGCGGAACCCATTCAGGGTGGCGGTGGTGGTGGGGGCGGCGGCGGTGAACCCGTCCCGGAGCCGACTGCGGACCCGGGCGGCGATTGCCCGCCCGATGCGCCCTGCAAACCGTAACGACGAAGAGGTACTCTGCTGTATGTCAACTTCTGCGATTCGACTCCGTCGGTGGACGACCCTGTCGCTCTGCTTCATTGTGCTGGGCGTAGCCGCACTCTGGAACGCGCCCGCGCTTGCGCAGGAGCCTGCGGAGCCACCCCTCAAATCTGAAGTGCAGAGCGCGCCGCCGGCAGTTGAGGCCGCGGCGGCGCTCACCGACACCACGGTGCTGCTGCCGCTGGTCTTTGACGAACAAGCCTTTCCGCCCGGCAAGGTCTCCTTTGTGCCTGTTATCACCAACGGCACCTTTGATCTTGGCAGCCAGGTGGGGTGGACATGGATCGAAAACGGCGCGTCCTATCCGCTGATATACGTCACCAACCCGCTCTACACACCACCCGGCTTGCCGCCCTCGGCCACGCCCCGCTACCTGGCGTGGATGGGCGGGGGCTTCAACCTGGATGACCGCCTCAGCCAATCCATCCAGTTGCCCGCCGACTATACCGTGCGGCTGCGCTTCGACTACTTCACCGCGTCCGCCGAAACAACCTGCAACGCTGACCCGAGCAGCAATGACGACCACGCGGCGCTCTATGTCAATGAACAACTCGCGCCGCCGGCCTTTGCGCTCTGCCGCGGCGGCGTCTCGGCCGGTTGGACAGAGCGCACCCTCGACCTGAGCGCCTTCCGCGGACAGCCCGTGAAGATCGAATTTCGGGTGCAAACCGACGGCAACTTCAACAGCAATCTCTACCTCGACAACATCGAACTGTGTGGGCTGAGCGGCGACCTCTCGCTGCCGCAGCAATGCGCGTTCGCAGGCTGGCAGGAGACGACCGCAGGCTCGGCCACGCGCGGCGGCGTAAGCCGGACAAACGGCAAGTCCTCCATGCCGTCGCTGGCCATCAGCAACCAGGGCCGCCCCTTCCTTGCCTGGGCCGACGTGACCCCGGGCAATTCCGAGATCTACATCCGCCGCTGGGACGGTTTGCTTTGGCAGGAGATGAGCGGCCAATCGGCCTCGGGCGGCGGCATCAGCAGGAACGGCGGCGAGAGCACGGCGCCAAGTGTCGCCACGGCCCCCAATGGCGCGGTTTTTGTGGCCTGGCAGGACAGCAGCAGTGGCAACAGCGACATCTATGTACGCTGGTGGAACGGGACGCGCTGGGACGATGTCGGAGCCGGTTCGGCCTCGGGGGGCGGCGTCAGCGCCAACGGCACGCTTTCGCGCAAGCCCAGCATGGCCGTGGCCGCCGATGGCGTACCCTACGTGGCCTGGAGCGACCAGCGCGCGGGTGTGGGCGAAATCTTCGTCAAGCGCTGGAACGGTTCATTCTGGGAAGAGGTTGAGGCTGGCTCGGCCAGCGGCGGCGGCATCAGCAACAATGAGGGCGAATCCACCGACCCGGTGCTGGCGGCCGGCGACGACGGCACAATCTATGTGGCGTGGAGCGACGATTCGGCAGGCGACAGCGAAATCTACGTGCGCAAGTACAAGCCGGGCCAGGGGTGGAGTGACGTGGGGCTCGGCTCCAGCGCGGGCGGTGGCATCAGCGACAATTTGGCCGCCTCCTACAGCCCCACGCTGGCCATGGGGCCGGGCGGGAAGGCTTACCTTGCCTGGGTGGACGAGAGCGACGACAACGACGACAACGACACGGAAATCTATGCGCGCTACTGGAATGGTAGTTCGTGGCTGGATATGGGGAGCAACTCGGCCAGACGCGGCGGCATCAGCAACAACAATGCGCCCTCGCAGGACCCGTCAATTGCCGTGGATCGCTTCAACCGTGCGATTTTGGCCTGGGGCGACCAGAGCAGCGGGACCTCCGAGATTTACCTGAAGCGCTGGAATGGGGGCGGTTGGGAAGATGTGGGCGGCTCCTCCGGTGGCGGGGGCATCAGCAGCAGCGGCACCTTCAGCTATGAGCCGTCGGCCGCCGTTGGCCCGGACGGAACCCCCTATGCCGCCTGGAGCGCCGTCTCCTCCAGCGTCCAGATCTACATTCGACGCTACATGCTCGACTAACTGCGAAATACGACGCAAAGTCGCAAAGACGCAAAGAACAGCAAAGAACTGCTTTTCTTGCAGTCCATTGCTGTTCTTTGCGTCTTCGCGACTTTGCGTCGCATTTCTTTCATTGTGAAGGGGCGGCGGGCGAGCATGTGTGCGGTCATGCGCGCGGCGTCGCCCCTTCACTGTCCATCACTACGCAGCCATTCGCCTGCGGTTGCGCAGCCAGGCTGTGCGCCATCAACAAAACAAGCCTTTAGCCCACAGATAAACGGGCGGGAGACTCGAGTCGCCCGCCCGTCAAAGCTGCGCAACGACAGTGCACTATTTCTTGTCCACCAGCAGCAAGTCGGCGTTGGTGTTTACGATGCGCTGCTCCAGCCGCTCCACATCGCCAAAGAAAGCGCGCTCGTACGTCTGCCCCTCATAGTCGCCCGTAAAGAGCCAGCGCTTGATGTAGTTCATGTAGGCCAGCATGCCCGTGTTGCGGTCGTGGCAGGTCACGCCTTCATAGACGCTCGTCCAGCCGTCACCCTCTTCAATCTCCACGGTGTCGGGTCCCTGGCAACTGACCACGATGCCCTTTCCGTCCGCAAAAGGCAGTACGCCACTGACATTGCCTGTTTTCGCCCCTGCCCAGTAGGCGTAGAGGAAGTTGTCGGCGTACTCGCCCGTGCGCTCCTTGCCCGTAAAGGGATCGACCTCGAAGACCCACGAGTCGGTGTTGAAGCACTCATCAGACCATTCCACCTGGTACTCAACCGGCAGGAAGGCGCCATCACCTTCACGGTTCACGGCGGAGTTGACGGTGGCCGTACACTCGTTGACGCTGCAGCGCCCCTCGGTCGATTCACAACTCCAGTTGATATCCCACGATGCGCTGTAATCGCTGTTGACAACCGGCTCGTTGCTGACTTCGGCGGTCACGGCCACGGTCTCACCCTCACCCGCGAGGCGCACCACCGAATCGGCCACCCAGCCGTCGGTGGCGCCGACGGTGATTTGCCACCACGCGCCATCCTGACTCTTGCCCACAACGGGGAAGGCCGTGCCCGGGTCTGCCTTGTCGATTATGGCGGCGTCCAGGCCCGGACCGCTGCGGATGTTGGCGCGTGAACCCGAGGTGTTGACGATGACTTGCAGTTGATTGTCAGGTTCGGGTGTGGCAGTTGGCTGAGCAGTGACGGGCATCTGGTAGCCGAGCACGCTTTCGATGGCGCCGCCATAGGTCTGCTCGGCCGAGGGCGTGCCCACGGCAAGCTGGAATGGTCCGGCTGTGGTGCAGCCTGCGAGCACGACGACGAAGAGGGCGAGGGCGATCAGTCGCGGCGTGGCGCGCAACGTATGAGCGCGCGCACCGTGCACAAATGAGGTTAGTTCGGTCTTTGCGTTGGCTGACACAGGTTGGGAATCCATGGCTGACTCGCGTTTCGGTTGACTCTGTTGCGATGATGACGGCGATGTTGGCGAGAGTGTTGCGTCTGCGAGAGTGGGTTAGGCAGCAGGTGGCTGCATTTGCGGCGCGAGGTGTGTTTAGGCCGCGCCGCGCAAAGTATAGCACGCGGCAAAGACGAACTCCCAAACGCTCCGTCAAATGGCCGAGCGTCAGGGCGCCAGCAGCACGTTCTCCAGCAGCCCCAGGTCGTCCAGCGCCTCGTAGCAGTAGGTGTGGACGAGATGATTGTGGTCATTGAGAAAGTGGAAAAGCAGGGGTGCGGCCTCTGTGCTGCGCAGTGCGCGCAGGGCGACGGCGGCGCGTGTGCGTGCGCCCTCATGCGCGCTGTTCTGCAGAACAGCGGCCAGGGCTGGCAGCGCTGCCACACCGCACAGCGCAAAGCCATCAACCGCTGCCTTGCGCACAAAGCCGTCGTCGTCGGCCAGATGCTCTGCCAGAAGGGGAAGCACCGCCGCGACCGCGGCGGGCTGGCGTGCGCCCAAATGACCCAGCGCCAGCGCAGCCGCCGCACGCAGGGCCGGATCATGGTCGCCAAGCGCGGCTGCAACCACGGGTGCGGCGTCGGCGCCGCCCACTTCGGCCAGGGCGCGCACGGCCCACCAGTGCATGTCGCCAAACTCAATCTGCGCCAGTTCGATGAGTGCGCCTTCATCGTCTGGCCCCAGCGCAAGTGCGGCCGCTTCGCTGCGGACGTCATCACCCGCAGCCACGGCGATCAGGAACTCCTCAAATGGGGATGTGCTGCTCATGGTTCGTCTCCGGGGCATCACACAGCGCGGAAAGGCGGCCTAGCGCAGCGGTTCCAGGGCAATTGCGTCGAAGTTGGCCTCGGCCACTGCGGCATCAAGTGAGCCGGCCATGACGCCCGCGTCGCCGGCAGGCAAGGTGCTGGCGGGCGCTGTGAAGATTACCGCGCCGTTGGCCGAAACCGCAAGGCCCTGGTCACTATCCACCACTTCAAGGTGGTTTGATGCGCCGGCCTGGCGCAATACTCCGCTTGCCGTCCAGCTCTGCAGCGTTTGCCACACGCCCGCCTGGCGTGCCTGAATGCGGTAACGCCCGGCGCCATCCACCTGGACGAGATAGAAGTTGTCTTCGTCGGAGAAGCGTGCGATCAGCCCGCCGTAGCCCCACGGCGTTTCGGGCAGTATCGTCACGTCGGTGCTCAGGCGGAAGTTGCTGGCATCACCTGCGCCCAGCGTACTCCATGCTATGACACCCGGCCACATGCGAATGCGGTAGACGCCCTCAACCGGCACAGCGCCCATGGACCAGCGACGCGGCTGAAAGTCGCGCACGAGCGGCCCGCCCGCTGCCGAGAAATCATCGTACATGGTGAGAAAGGCAGCGCCGCGCACGAGAGAGGTCATCGCGCCGACAGGGGACTGGGCACGCGTAACGGCCCGGCCGCGCCCGGCTGCAAAGAGCACGATCAGCAGCAATGCAACGGTAACGCCGCCAATCATCAGCCAGCGGCGCGAAAACGGCCATGTAGTGGGTACGGGCGGGCGCAGGATTTCATCCTGTGCGGTGGCGCGGCGCGGTGAAAGGCCGATCTCCTGGCGCTTGCGCGCCGCGGCGTCCGCGTCCACTCGGCTCTGTGCGTTGCTGGTTTCGGCGTTCCTGGATTGTGTCGGTGTACGCAGCGTTGCGGGCATCGAAGTGCGCGACGACGGCACGGAGGGCAGCGAAGGTGTCATTGGCGAACCGTATCCTTGGGACGACGCATGAGATCCCTGCGCGCAAGCGCAGCCCAGTGCGAGCGCGCGTAGTATACCACAAAGGGCGTGTGCTGCGAAGCACCAATTTCGCTTTCA
>CAYJNV010000139.1:0-1153 GCA_964370975.1 uncultured Caldilineaceae bacterium
GCCGGGGGTTTCAACCCTCGGCGGCCCCGACGAAGAATGCCAGCCAATTTCTGAAGCAGTCATCAGCCGCCGTTCTCATCCAGCGCGGCGGCATTGGTGAGTACGGCGTCTCAAGCCGCCGCTACGAAGAGGGCGCCTTACCGCAAGACATAGAGCGACAGCGAATGCGGCGGCAAGGTGAGTGGGTCGCTGTTTGCCACAGTCTCACCTGCCACGCGCGTGCCCATATGGTCAGCATCAAGTCGCAGGATTTCTGCGCTGGCGAAGTCCGCGCCGTCGACCTGCAGCGTGGCCGCCTGCGCAGTGGAGTTCAGGTTGCTCAGCATCAGCGTGAGCGCGCCATCGTCACGCTGCGCCGCCAGCGCCTGCACGCCGGGCAGGCCAGCGTCCGCCGCCACAAGCTGCGTGCCCATTTGCTGGTAGAGCATGAAGGTGTGGAAGACCGGGCGCTCGGTGTGGCGGCCAAGGATGCCCCAGCCCCCGTCGCTGTCATTGGTGACGAGCGTCCAGAAGTTCACAATCTCCACTTGCTGGCGCAGCATGCGCATGAACACGTCGCCCCACCAAAGGGCGTTAGGCAGCGAATCGGGCGAGGCGGGGCGGCCAAAGGCCTTTGTGTAGTGCGAGTTGACCTCGGTAATGGCAATTGGCAGCTCGCGCCCCGTTGTTTCCACTATGAGCTCGCGCAGCGCAGGGAGGATCGTATCCCACTCGGCGGCGTTGGCAAAGAGCTCCTCTGCCGTGGTGTCCACAGGACGAGCCGTGTCCTTGGGAAAGGGGTAGCGATGGATGGAGACAATGTCGACAAGGTCGCCATTCACCTCGAGGAAGGTGCGCATCCATGCTGCGGATTGTTGCGCGTCGTTGCGGGTGAGATCGCGCGTGCCCACGAACTGCGTAATTTCGGGGCCAACAAGCAGGATGGAGGGGTCGACCGCTTTCATGGCCAGAGCAAAGACGCGCCATGCCGCAGCAAAATAGGCGGCATCCCATGGCTCATCGGTGTACTTGCCTGCGTAGAGATTGGGCTCATTACCGATGGCCCAGTACTTAACAGTATAGCCACTTTGCTCATTCGCGTAATACATCAGCGCAACAGCTTGCGCGGGCGTGCCGCCGGGCAGGCGCACGTGGATGAGCGGCTCGGCGCCAA
>CAYJNV010000139.1:1253-6865 GCA_964370975.1 uncultured Caldilineaceae bacterium
TGTCGCCATACTCGCCGCCGGGGAAGGAGATCATGCCAGGCGCAAGTTGCACCGCTAGCGGCATCACTTCGGTGCGCACCTGCCAGAGCGGCCCCCACGTGACGCCCGACGCATAGGGGCTCACTGTGCCACGCAGCGCCGCGCTATTTACATAGATTTCGCCCGCTGCGGCGGCGCGGGCGGGCGTTAGCGAAGACGTCGCCACCGGGGCCGGCATGGGTGTGGGCGTCCGCGTGGCAGCAACCGTGGTCAGGGCCGTTGGGGCGAGCGGCGCCGGCGCACTGGTGGCTACCGGCGGAATCTCGGTCGGCAAACGCGCAGGCGTGGCCGTGCCGCGCCCCGCACAGCCCGCGACCAGCAGCGCCATCAGCCACACAACACCAAGCCCTCCCTTGCGATTCATCCGCAATGACACGTTTCTTTCTGCTCTGCTTTGGGCCTTCGTGCTGAGAGGCTGCGCAGTTGCGCGTTTGTGGTTGGCGCAAAAGGGAACATGGCGCGTTGACCCCGGCCCTGTTCCTTCGCTGCCGCGTCTTCTACTTGTCGACGCCTGTTACGACCACGCCTTGCATGAAGACCCGCTGCGCCATGAAGAACATGATGATGGGCAGAATCGACGCCATGAGCGCGCTGGCCTGAATCAATGGCGGGTTGGAGCCGTAGATGCCGTTGAAGCGCGCCAGGCCCACAGCAATCGGCTGCAGGTCAGGGCGGGTGGAGAGGTAGATCAGCGGCGCAAAGAAGTCGTTCCACGCAAAGACGAGGTGGAAGAGCGAGACCGCGACGAGCACCGGCGTGGATATGGGAATGATCACGCTGGTGAGAATCCGCAGTGGGCTGGCGCCGTCCATCATGGCGGCCTCGTCCAACTCGCGCGGGATCGTCATGAAGTACTGGCGCAGGAGGAAGACGTTGTAGGCGTTCGCAAAGAAGTGGGGCACCGTAAGCGGCAACCAAGTGCCGACCCAGCCAATGCGCTGGAAGAACGCATAGGTGGGCACGATTGTGACAGCCGTGGGCAGGAAGATGGTGGCAATCAGGAGGGTGAACAAGATTTCGCGGCCGGGAAACTTGAAGCGCGTAAAGCCATACGCCACGAGTGAACAGGAGACCAGCGTGCCGATGATGCCAATGACCGCGATCGCCAGCGTGTTGATGAAGAGGCGTCCCAGGTCAATGGCCGTCCACGCCAGGGTGTAGTTTGACCACGTGGGTGCAAATTTCCACGGGCGCTCCAGCCCGCGCCAATTGCCTTTCCACGCAATAGGACCGGCGTCGGGGTTCAGCGGGTCGATGAACTGGCTTTGACGGCGGCCCGGTTTGTACATGGCCATTTCCTGCGTCGAGCCATCCTCCATGGGCACCTTGTAGACGTCGAGCGTCTTGCCCTCAAAGTCGAATGTAGCCGGCTGCGCAGGCCAGATAGGCGCGCCCGGTTCCACCAGTTGCCCCATCGTCTGCAACGAGGTGAAGACCATGCTGGCCAGCGGCACGAGGAATACGAAGAGCAGAACAAGCGCGACGAGTGTGACCAGCGTTTTGGGCATCAGGTTGCGCCGTTGGCCGCGGATGCGTTTGGAGAGCATGGCCGCTTCAGGAGTTGCCGTGCCGGCTTGAGCAGCTGTTGTCGTCATGAGTGACCCCTAACGGCGCTCGCCGCCGGCATAAAAGACCCAGAAGCGCTGCGACCAGAAGAGCACGAGCGTCACCGCGAGAATGATGATGAAGAGGAACCACGCCAGTGTGGCGCCATATGACATGTTCTGGTAGCTGAAAAAGGTCTTGTAGAGGTAGAGGTTGTAGAACATGGTCTTGCCGGCAGGCTCGCCTGTGCCCTGATTGAGGACGAGAGGCACGAGGAAGTACTGGAAGAGGCCCACCACGGTGAGGATCAGATTGTAAAAAATCACCGGCGAGATCATGGGGAATGAGACGTTCCAGAAGGTGCGCCAGGCGCCCGCGCCATCGATCTTGGCGGCGTCGTAAAGCTCCGTGGGCACGCCCTGCAGCGCGGCTAGATTGAGCAGCATGGCGTTACCAACGCCCCAAATGCCCACGACCACGAGCGCAGGGTAGATCCAGGTGGGGCTGCGCAGCCACTCGGGCGGGCTGCTCACGCCCACGTTGCGCAGGAACATGTTGATCCAGCCGCCGGCGGGGTTGAGCATGTGCGCCCAGATGAAAATCGCGGCCACAAAGGGGATGATATAGGGAAAATAGAAGCCGGCGCGGAAGATTGATTTGCCCACCAGATGCTTGTGGTTCATGAGCAGCGCCAGCAGCAGCGGCATAAAGACAGCCACGGGCAGCGCATAGAGGCCGTAGCGCATGGTGACGCCCAGCGAGCGCCACATCTGGCTGTCGCCGAGCATGTAGCGATAGTTTTCCAGCCCCACGAAGCGAAGCCCCGACATGCTGAGGCGCATGTCGGTGAAGCTGAACACCAGTGTGGCCACGGTGGGAATCAGCGTGAAGGCAAGAAAGCCGAAGAGCCAGGGCGAGATGAAGACATATCCCCAGCGCGCCTCGCGCCTGGTCGCCGAAAGGCCGCGTCGGCTCCTCGCTGCACGCGTGGGCGCCTGATTCTGCGTCGGCACTTGTGCTGCCATGTCCCGCTCCTTGTTACCCGTCAATCCGCATGTGTGAACCGCTGCGCGTGACCCATTTGCGCAAAAACAGCAGGGATGGGCAGGGGTTCCCCTGCCCATCCCTGCACTTCAACTACTGGGCCTTCTGGAAGATGGCGGTCGCATCCGCTTCAAAGGTTGCGATCTCCTTGTCCATATCCAGGCCGGGGGTGGTGCGGTAAGTCGTCTGGAAGACGCGCTGGCGGTCGAAGAACTCGAGCCAGTTGGGGCGGTAGCCTTCTGCGCTGGGGATGTCAGGGTAAGCGAGACCGGCCTTGATCGTGTCCCAGTTCTCAACCCACGGGAATTGCTCGGCCTTGGCCTGGTAGAAGGCATCCTGGTCCTCGGCGCGGGCGGGCATGCCGCCATAGGTCGGCAGCAGTGTGCCGGAGGCTTCGCCGATGAGATAGCTCAACACGGTGAAGGCCTCAGCCGGGTGCTTTGTATCCTTGAGGATGCGGAAGGTGTCAGCATCTACGCGGCCGTTGACGACGCCATTGTAGGTGGGGATCGTAGCCAGGTCCCAGCTTTCGCCCGCGCTGCCGACGCAGCAGGTGTACCACTGCTGGGTAAGGGCCATGGCGATCTTGCCCGAATTCCAGCCGTTGCCGGCGCCGAAGTCAGGGCTCTGAATTACAGCGTCACCGGGGATGAAGGGCTCGGCGCCATAGATGCCATCATATTCCCACTTCCAGGCGTCCTTGTGCTGTTGGGGGAACTTGGCGGTGCCGTCTTCGGCAACGTCGGTGCCGGCCCCGAAGAAGGCGGCAACGTGAATGGCATCCTGATACTGGGGAATGTAGCCGTACTGCACGATCTTGGTCGCGTCAAAATCGGTGCCGGGGACAACCTTGCCGGCATCGTCGAGCATGAGAGGCGAGTTGCCGTTCTCGTCAACCGTCAGAATTTTGGCAACCCTTGTCAGGACATCAAAGCTCCACTCTTCCTCCGTGCCATCCGGCCAGACGTACATTTCGTCGTAGGCCTTGGGCGGATAGTTGAGGCCGGCCTCGTCAAACATGGCCTTCTGGTAGAAGATGGCGGCAGGGAAGACGGCAAATGGCAGACCCACCTGGCCTTCGTCGGTCACGTAGAACTTGACCAGTGCATCACTGAACTGGGTCGTATCGTAACCTGCATCGGCAATCAGCGGCGTAAGGTCCATCCATTGGCCCTTGAAGCCGTTTGAACCACCCCAGCCGACCGGGCCGACGATATCAGGGCCGGCGCCGGAGGCAATCTGTGTCGAGAGCGCGTCTCTCGCGCCGTTGTAGGGCACTACTTCCATAATCAGCTGAATCTCGTCCTGGGAGGCGTTGAATTCATCGACGACTGCCTTCTGGACTTCCTGCTGCTGCGGGTCGGTGCCTGTGCCGAGACCGACGAACCAGCGCACCTGGATGCGGTCCGGGTCGATCACGACGACTTCGGTCGGAGCCGCTTCGGGAGCGGGGACTTCGGCGGCGGGAGCCTCTTCGGCCGCAGCCTCTTCAGCAGGGGCCTCTGTGGCGGCGGCTTCGGCAGCGGGGGCCTCAGCAGCAGGGGCTTCAGCGGCGGGTGCGGCCGGCGCAGCCGGCGCCGCGCCACCACAGGCCGCTACCAGCATGCTGGCAACAACGAGCAGTGCCAAAACGGTGTACATTGTACGACGCATGTTACGCTCCTTATGTCCCGAAGGGACGGTGAGGGTACGGAAATCCGTACGACGGACAAAGACGGTGACACCTGCTTCCCGCCCTGTTGGAGCGGGCACTGCAACAAATCTGAAAGCGCTTGCAAGAACACGCACATTTGTGCACCGGGGCCGCATCAACGGCGTGGCCCGCCAATCTGCACCACTGTACGGAATTGCCGAACCGGGACTGGGAGGGCGGTCGCGCTCTGTTGCGCCACCGGCTAGGGGCAGCCGCACGATTGACGCACCACCAGCTCCACGGGCAGCATGGTGATGGCATCGGCGCTGTCGTTGCGAATTAAGCGCACGAGTTGGCGCGCCGCCAGATAGCTGGCTGTCTCAATTGGCGCGCGCACGGTTGTGAGCGGTGGATTCAGATGACGGGAGAGAGGCACATCGTCAAAACCGACTACCGCAATCTCTTCGGGTACACGCTTGCCGGCCCTGCGCAGCGCCAGCAGCACCCCTGCTGCCGCCTCATCGTCGCCCGTGAAGATCGCATCGCACGCGACGTTTGTGGCCAGCAGCCGTTGCACGGCCGCTTCGCCGCCTTGCTCGGTGAAGCCATTGTCGAGCATCAGCGCCGGATTGAAGGGAATTTCGTATTGCTCGAGCACCTCTCGATAGGCGCTTTCGCGCGCAATGGAGTCCTCGTTGCCCTCGGGACCGCGAATGAAGGCAATGTGGCGGCGATCGTGGTCCTGAATCAGATGCCCCAGCAATTTGCGCATGCCGGCGCGGTTGTCAAAGCGGATCGAAGGAATCTGGGTGCCGGGGGGCGCCGAGCGGTGCAGTAGCACCACGGGGAAGCCATGTTGATAGAGCAGCGACAATTCACGCGCGTTGAGCAGGTTGCTGAAGACGAGCAGGCCGTCGGTGTTATGATCACCCAGAGGCTGGCGCCATTCGCGGCGGCGCTGGCCCCCGGGGGTGCCTGTGAAGATGAGCAGGTCCAGACCGGCCTCGCGCACGGCGGACTCGATGCCGCGCAGCGTGGGCACGAAGAAAGAGCTTCCGATTTCGGGGAGCAGGAGGCCGATTGTGTCTGTCTTGCGCACGGCCAGCATGCGCGCGGCGGCGTGGGGGGTAAAGTTGAGGATATCCACGGCGTGGCGCACGCGTTCCACCGTCTCATCGGCCACTGGCGCCGTCTCGTTGAGAACGCGGCTGACCGTGGAGATGGAGACGCCCGCCAAACGGGCGACATCGGTTATGGTGGCGCGCTGAACTCGTCGGATGGCCACAGGCTCTGGGTGCAGGCGATTGCTATGGTATTTGCGGAAAGCTCTCAGCCCGCGGCCTCAATGATG
>CAYJNV010000139.1:6875-10744 GCA_964370975.1 uncultured Caldilineaceae bacterium
ACAACAATGAAGGCCGGGAGGCCTTCCGCTACGAACCGCACGGTGCGTTCATCCTGATTTGTGCCGACAAGGCATGACCGTCCGCGTACGGCGAATTGCTTATGCGCGCGCCCAGAGACGCCAGCGCAGCGGCCTGCGCACGCGCCCCAGCCGCTCAATGACCAGCAGCGCGCTGCTCAGAATCAGAAGACCGCCCAGCCACTGCATCAGCGTCAGCCGTTCGCCCAGGAAGAGGACGGACCATAGGATCGTCAGCAGAATTTCGAGCGGCGTGAGCATGGCCACCTGCGCGCCGCCAATCCGGCTGATCGCGCCAAAGAAAGCCAGGCGCGCAAGGTAGGTGCTTACCACCGCCAGCACCAGGATCGCGATCCATCCGCCCAGGCTGGGCGCCACCCACGGCGCACCCTGGAAGAGCCAGAAAACCGTCACGCCCAGCGTCATCCCCAGCGACATGTAGAGGGTGACCATGCGCGCGTCGTAGCCCGTCAGGTACCACTGGATGAAGACTACCTGCAATGAGAATGCGACGAGTGAAACCGAGAGATAGAGAACGCCCAGGAGATCTACAGCGCCGCTGGGACCCACGAGCAGGTAGATGCCCCCCAGCGCCAGCGCCAGGCGCACGACGTGGCGACGGGTGACAGGCTCGCCGCGCAACGCAAGCACGCTCAGCACAACCAGCGGGCTAACCGAGAAGAGCATCGCGGCGATGGAGGCATTCAGCCGCGTCAGCGCCCAGAAATAGCCAACCATGCCCGCGCTGTTGATCAAGCCCGCCGCCATGCTCACAAGAAAGCAGCGGCGGTCGGCGCGCAGCAGTCGTGCATCCATGAGCGCGATTGTGACCACCAGCAGCGCCGTTGTCATCCCCATGCGCACGACGAGGATGGCAGTCGGGTGTTGGCCACCGTCAATCGCGCCGCGAGCAATGGGCGCGGCAATGCTGAAGCAGAGCGTGGCGAAGAATCCCAGCGCCCAGCCGGTAGTCATCGATGGAGTCCGGTTGGTTGTCATTGGATCCTCGGGGATTGTGGACTGGCACTTTGCACTTGAGGGCTGAAGGCTGAAGACGGGCTATTCACAACTGGCATTCGAAATACCCGCCGCGTGGATGCCGCAACCGCACCCCTCGCTGCAAGACCATGATCAGTCGTCAAACTTCAGTTATCAATCAATCAGACAACCAGTAAATCATTTGTACAGTGGTCCATACGCCGCACAGGCGCGGAAGTCGGCGCCCATGGGCTCGTTGGCGCCAAAGGCTGTCCACACGCTGGGGCGGAAGATCTGCTCTTCATCCACGTTGTGCATGTAGACAGGGATGCGCAACATGGCAGCCAGCGCCATGAGTTGCGCGCCATAGTGGCCATAACCGATGGAGCCGTGGTTGGCGCCCCAGTTGCTCATTACTGTATAGGCATCGCGGAAGGGGCCGCTGGCCGATGTGCGCGGTGCAAACCAGGTGGTGGGCCAGGTGGGGTCCGTGCGCTCGACCAGGGTATGGTGAACGTCATCCGGCAACGCCACACTCCAGCCCTCGGCAATTTGCAGCGCCGGTCCCAGCCCCTTGACGAGGTTCAGGCGCGCCATCGTTACGGGCATGTCACCGCGCGTGCGGAAGCAGCTTGACCACCCGCCGCCGCGGAAGTAGGCGAGGGACCCAGCGTGCCATGTCGTCGCCTTGAGGCAGGCTTCCGCCTCGGCAGGCGTCTGTTCCCAGAAGGGTTTCATCACGGGTGCGCCGTCAACTGCCTGTTCGCCCGAGCCATCCAGCGCGGCCGAGCCGGAGTTGCTCAGGTGCAGAATGCCGCTCGCGGCGCGCCCTTCCAGCGCGTAGCCTGTGACCCGTTGGACGGCGTCCGGGCTCCAGAAGGTGCGCACGTCGGCAAAGATTTGTGCGGCGCCGTTAAGCAGGTGGCCGAGCACCATGGACATCCCGTTGAGCGCGTCATTCTCGGTCGCAACAATGTACGGCTGGCGAATGCCAGTCCAGTCGAACGACGAGTTGAGGATTGCCTCGAAGAAATCGGCGTTGGGCATGTGGTCGGTCCACTGGCGCTGGCCCTGGAAGCCGGAGACGAGCGCGTTGTGGCCCATGGCCTCCTCGCCATAGCCAAGCGCGGCCAGTTTGGGGTTCCCCACCATCAGGTCTTTGGCAATCAGCGCCATCTTGACGGAAGTCTCCCACACCTGGTCCTTGTGGGCGCGGCTCTGCTGTTTGTCAGGCGCGTTGTAGTCCTTGCCCTCGGGGCAATTGGCCTTTGTCCACGCCAGCGCCACTTCGAACTCCTGCGGGTCATAAATGGCCCGCTCCAGGCGGCGCGTGAACTCCGACATGTCAATGCTTTCGACGCGCATGCCGAAGGTCTCTTCGAGCAACTCCTGATTCACAATGGAGCCGGCAATGCCCATGCTCACCCCGCCCATGCCAAGGTAGCTCTTGCCGCGCATGTCAGCGACGGCCAGACCGGCACGCACGAAAGTCAGCAGCTTCGCCTGCACGTCTTCGGGGATCGACATGTCGCTGAGGTCCTGCACATCGCGCCCATAGATGTTGAATACGGGCAGCCCCTTTTGTGCATGCGCCGCCGAGACGGCCGCCAGATAGACAGCGCCGGGGCGTTCCGTGCCGTTGAAGCCCCATACAGCCTTGGGCAGGTGCGGATCCATGTCCATCGTCTCGGAGCCATAACACCAACTGCGCGTCACGGTGAGGCTGACCCCGACGCCTTCGCGGCGGAACTTTTCGGCACACGCGGCTGCTTCCGTCACGCCCCCAATCGGCGTATCGGCAATGACACATTCCACGGGCAGCCCGTTGTAGTGACGCACGTTGGCCGAAATGAAGGCGGCAGCGGCGCGCGCCATTTCCATCGTCGGCTCCTCAAGCGACTCGCGCGCGCCACCCAGGCGGCCATCCACGGTGGGACGAATGCCGACTTTGGGCATGTCGCCAATCAGGCGGTTGACGGGCTGATTCATTTGCATGGTCTAGACTCCTTTGGGTTTCACTTTGGAAGAAGACGTTTGCTTGCGCTTTGTTTTGACTTCCTGTGGTGGGTGCAGGCGCTGTTCCGCCAGTTCGATGTAGGCGGGGTTGGTCTCGTAGCCCACCCACCTGCGCCCGGCGTCGCGCGCCGCCAGCGCTGTGGTTCCGCTACCCATGAAGGGGTCGAGCACCACGTCATCAGCAAAGGTGTAGAGCTGAATGAGGCGGGCGGGCAACTCCTGCGGGAAAGGGGCAGGATGGCCCACCTTGCGCGCAGACTCGGTGTTCATTGCCCACACCGACTTGGTCCATTCCATAAACTCGTCGCGGCCGATTGTGTTCTTTCGGCCTGCGCTGCTGCGCTTGAAACTCCCCTTGCTGAAGACCAGGATGTACTCGTGCGTGTCGCGCAGGACGGGGTTGGAGGCCGATAGCCACGATCCCCATGCCATGGAGACACCCGCACCCGCGCCCTTGACCCAGATGATCTCGCCGCGCATGAGGAAACCAAGCTCGAGCATGAGCATGGTCACGTGGTCGCTGAGCGGGATGTAGGGTTTGCGCCCCAGGTTGGCCACGTTGACGCACGCCCGCCCGCCCGGCGCCAGCACACGCCAGGTCTCGGCAAAGACGGCGCGCAGCAGTTCCAGATACTCGCGCAGCGACAGGTCGTCGTCGTACTCCTTGGTCACATTATATGGGGGCGACGTGACCATGAGGTGGACACAGCCATCGGGCAGCGCGTCCATTTGCGCGGAGGACGCGCAGATGATGGTATTGGCGAGGGCAGCGGGCAGCGGCGCTTCGACGCCTGCATCACGTAGCGGCGCTGCGTCGGCCGAGTCCGCGTACAGGCGCGATGCGTAGTAGCTGGATG
>CAYJNV010000140.1:0-10668 GCA_964370975.1 uncultured Caldilineaceae bacterium
TGGGCCACCTGCCCCGGTCGCGCCTCGGTTTGAGGACGCAGACCTTACGCCGCCGACTATAGTGGTTGAACCAGCGCCCACTGCGGCGGCGCAGACCGCGACAGCGCCAAGCCCCGCGCCTATGCCGGCAGAAGCCCTTCCGCCACCGCCGGCGCCCGCGCCCATGCCCGCCGCCACCGAACCGCCACCGCCTGATGCGCGCCGCGTGGCATCGGTTGTCGCGGCTGGCCCGCCCACGCGTGACGCACCGGAATCGGCGTCTGACCAGGCGCTGGCACGCAAAGGCTTGTTTGCAGCGACCAGGCGCAACGGCGACGGCAATGGGATGACCCCCGTCGTCTCCATCAGGGACATCACCAAAGTCTATCAGATGGGTGAGATGGAGGTTGCGGCGCTGCGCGGCATCAATGTCGAGGTCTACCCCGGCGAGATGACCGCCATCATGGGCCCGTCGGGCTCCGGCAAGTCGACGCTCATGAACGTGATTGGCTGCCTGGACGTGCCCACGTCGGGCACCTATCTGCTTGACGGCACCGACGTGAGCAAATTAAGCGACGACGATCTCGCCGACATTCGCGCGCGCAAGATCGGTTTTGTGTTCCAGAGTTTCAACCTGCTTTCCCGCACCACCGCACTGGCCAACGTGGAGTTGCCGCTCATTTATTTGGGGGCCGGTGCACGCAAGCGCCACGGCCGCGCCGAGGAGTCGCTCAAATTGGTGGGGCTGGGCGACCGGCTGCATCACAAACCCAACGAACTCTCCGGCGGCCAGCAGCAGCGCGTGGCCATCGCGCGCGCGCTCATCAATGACCCCGCCATGATCCTGGCCGACGAGCCCACGGGCAACCTCGACACCAAGACCAGCGTCGAGATCATGGAACTCTTCCAGCGCCTCAACGTAGAGCGCGGGATGACGATTCTCTTTGTCACGCACAACATCGAGACGGCCGACTACTGTCACCGTGTCATCCACGTGCGTGACGGCGTGGTGGAGCGCGACGTGCGCCACGAGCCGCGCGCCGGCATCTATCGCGACCTGCTGCCCGAAAACATGTCCATTGGGGATTTGCGGCCCGCTCATGTTGGCGACGAGGACGTATCCATATGAAGTTTGTCGAAGCACTCCAGGTTGCGGCACGCGCGCTGGCGGCCAACAAACTGCGCAGCGTCCTCACCATGCTGGGCATCATCATTGGCGTGGGCGCCGTGATCGCGCTCATGTCGATTGGCGCAGGCGTCCAGGCCTACGTGACCGACCAGTTCGCCGGGTTGGGCGCCAACCTGCTGATCGTCATCCCCGGTTCGATTGCAGGCGTGGAGCAGGCCGGTCGCGGTGGCGGGATGGAACTGCTGACGATGAGCGACGCCCAGGCCATCAGCGATCCGCTGAACGTGCCGGATGTGGCGGCGGTGGCGCCCTTCTTTGCGCGCACGGGTACGGCCTCACGCGGCGACAAGTCGATTTCGGTTGACATCAACGCCACCACGCCGGAGTTCCAGACTGTCCGTTCATGGCAGCCTACCCAGGGGACCTTCTTCACACAGGAGGATGTGGATACACGCGGGCGCGTGGTGGCCATCGGCTCCGACACGTACAAGAAGCTCTTCGAACCCGGCGAGTACCCCATTGACCAGACAATCAACATCAACGACGTGATCTTCCGCGTGATTGGCGTGATGGACAGCAAGGGTAGCGCCGGCCCCAGCGGCAGCCTGGACCAATCGGTTTTTTTGCCGCTGAGCACGGCGCAAGATCGCCTCTTCGGCAGCAAGACCGTAGGCGGCGACTACAACGTCAGCACCATCTACACAAGCGTTGACACCGCCGAGGACATGCCGCAGGCGCAGAAGGACATTGCCAGGATCTTGCGCGAGCGGCGCGGCATTCAGTATCTGGACAGCGACAACTTCTCGGTCATCAGCCAGAACGACGTGTTGGGCGTACTCGACGGCGTGCTGGGCGCGCTCACGATTTTCCTGGGCGCCATTGCGGGCATCAGCCTGCTGGTGGGTGGCATCGGCATCATGAACATCATGCTGGTGAGCGTAACCGAGCGCACGCGCGAGATTGGACTGCGCAAGGCAGTCGGCGCCAAGCGGCGTGACGTGCTCACCCAGTTTCTTGTGGAGGCGGTGGCCCTCTCTGTCCTGGGCGGCATCATCGGCATTGGTCTCGGCGTGGGCGGCGCAATTGCAGTCAGCCAGGTTTCTGACGCCTTTGCCGCCGTTGTGAGTACGAATGCCATTCTGCTTGCGCTCATCTTTTCCATGGCGGTGGGACTCTTCTTTGGCATCTATCCGGCCTATCGCGCCAGCCGCCTCAACCCCATTGATGCGCTGCGCTATGAATAACCGTCAGATTGAGACCGGGTTGCCCATGATCAAGTGGTTTGCAGGCAGCGGGCGGTTGCGCTGGATTGTGGCTATCATCGCGCTCGCTGCGCTGTCGCTGCTTGCAGGCTGCCTGCCCAGCGCACCCGTTGACCCGACGCCTCTCCCTGCCGATGTCGTGCGCCCCGATCAGCCCACGCCAGACTATGCAAGGACGCTGCCGCCTTTCCGCCTGACACCGGTGACGCGCACGCCGGTCTTTGTGCCTACGCGCGACGCCAACGCCGCCGCAGCCATTGAGGCGCCAAAATCGGCGGGATCAGCGCGCCGCTCGCTGCTGCAGGCCTTTCTCATGAACCAACCGCCCTCGGCCATGGGCATTGCCCCCGGTGGCGCCACCATTTTGGATGCGCCGGGCGGCAGCGCCGTGGGCAGCGTGCCGGGCGCAGGCACTGTGACCGTCACCGGGCGTTCGGCGGACGGCGGATGGGTGGCTGTCTATGCGGATGATGCCACGGCGGGCTGGGTGCCCGCAGGTTCGCTTGTGATCTATGGCGGCGAAACCCTGATCACCGTCAATGAGGCCTTTTCGCCCGGGCCGGTGGCCACGCTGCTTGCCGACGCAATGATTCCTATGTCAACACCGATTGCCGAGATGCTGGCGGCGCTGCCCGCAGCGGCGGCGCGCAATGCCGCACGCGCCACGGAGATTGCGGCGGACGCCAGAGCGGCCGCTGCCGCGCCGCGTGAAACGCCCCGGCCGCCCGATGCGGCGGGCGTAAGCGCGCTCCCCGCGGCAAGCGATGTGCTGATTGGCACCGTAAATTCGACGGGCAACCTCAATCTGCGCAACGCTGCCTCTACGGAGGGCGCGGTCGTTGCTTCGCTGCCCGCACAAGCGCAACTGGTTGTGCTGGGCCGCACGCGGCAGAGCGACTGGCTGCGTGTGCGCACCCCCGGCGGCGATGGCTGGGTGGATGCCCGCTTTATCGACCTTCTTGGCGCAGTGGAGGGTTTGCCGGTGGTGGAGGGAGAGTGACAGACAGATAGCGGGTGTCAGTTAGGCAATTGACAACTGAAGATTGATGAATGAAGCGAGGCGTCCGCAAGCGGACGCCTCGCTTCTTTGCGTTTTCGCACTGAAATCTGCGTCACGCCGGAGGCGGTGACCTACGGCCAGCGCGCAAATAGTTTGATAAGCTGGCTTCGCCGGGCAAACAAAAAACCGAGGGCTGCATGCCCCCGGCCGCAAATGACCTTGTCCTTCTGAAGCCGCCTACCTGGTGGCGCGCTGGAAGGTGACGTAATAGCTGGTGTGGATGCCCGTGAAACGGTTGGCCACGTCGCCCATGCCCATGCCCTGGACGACGTCGGTGGGCAATCCCTCCACCCTGGCGCTGTAGGCATAACCCGCCGCATACATCTGGAAGTTGTAGCCAAAATCGGGCGCCGGTTTGTCTTCCAGCGGCAGCGTCAGGTTGCCGTCGCCCCAGTAAACAGTGACCGGCTGGCCCACGATGCGGCTGCCGTTCTCGTCCAGCGCATCCACATAGATGTGATGTTTGCCACCCGATTCCACCTCGTCGGCAAAGCGCACTTCGACGACGCGCCAATACTGCTCACCGGGGCCACCGGGCGCATCGCTAATCGTCACACCCAGCGCATCGAGGCGGGGATCGAGCGTACGCGGGCGTTGCGGGGCGACGGGCGCAGCCTCGGCCGGGGCAGGTGCGGCTTCAGCAGGCGCGGCGGCAACGGCAAAGATCGCCGGGTCGGCTGGCCCGGCCACGCCCTGAAGGTCCGTGGTGAAGGCCACCCCAACGGGTTGTGCCAGTGCCATCAGTGCGGGTGTGGGCGCACCCTGCGGCGTGGGCGTGGGGTAGGGCGTGTAGGTGGGCGCAGGCGCGGCCGCCTGATCGGCCGCAGCAATCTGTTGCGCCAGGTTGGCATCTTCAACTGCCACCTCGTAGGAGCCGCGCTCGTACACCGCGCTAATGGAGCCGGGTCCCGCGGCAGCCACGGCATTGCGCATACTCGAAACAAGCCCCGCCATGCGCAGAATCAGCCACGGCACCACCACCACAAGCATCCACAGAACGAGCAACAGCAGCACAATGGTGCGAATCTTGCCAAAAGTGCTCAGGCTCCCAAACCACGCGCTCATGCCCCGGCGCGGCGCATTCGGCTGCGGATACTCCTCATATTCATCATATTCGCTGCCGGGCGCAAAGCCCTGCTGATAGCCCGGCTGGCCGTAGGCCTGGGGCGGATAGCCTTGCTGGCCCGCTCCCTGCCCCTGCTGGTAGCCTTGCTGCCCCTGCTGGTAGCCTTGCTGCCCCTGCTGGTAGCCTTGCTGTCCCTGCTGGTAGCCTTGCGGCCCATAGCCTGGAGGCGGATAGCCCTGCTGGCTGTATCCCTGCTGGCCCTGCGCCTGCCCACCCGGCTGGCGGCCGCGCGGCACCGACTGCATGGGCTGTTGGCCATAGCCGGCGCCCTGCGCCATGCCCGGCGCGCTACCCATGCCGGCGCTGCCCATACCCGCGCCGGGTTGGCCCAGGCGCTGGCTCAACGTGCGGCTGATGTTGCTGGCCAGCGCGGGCGCCACACTCATGAGCACGGCGAAATCGGTCTTGCTTAGCGTCAGCAGATCGGCGTCGGTCTCGGCGCTTGCCGAGGCACTGTGTGGCTGATTGCTCAGCAACGAGCGCTCGCCGCACTCATCGCCCGGCCCCAGCACATAGCTGCCGCCGCTGATTGGCTGAATACGCACCTGGCCGCGCTCAATGAAGTACATCTGGTCGGCAGGGGCATTGATGCGGAAGATTGGCTCGCCGGCACGGAAGCGCGTGGGTTTGAGATAGGCGGCCACCTGCTGCATCTCGGTAGCGCTAAGCGGGGCCAGCGTCTCGAAATTGCGCAGCCGCGAGTCGTCCACAGCGGGCGTCGCGCCTTGCTCGAGGCGGGTGGCCAGCGCCTGGCTGAGCACACGGCTGAGGGGCGGGTTCTGCGCGGCCACGGCATCGAGGTCGGCCTTGTTGAGCAGCCACAGGTTGGTGTTGCGCGTGGCCGTCGCGTCCTCATTGCGCACCTGGCCGGTGAGCACACTCAACTCGCCAAAGAAACCGTTGCCGCCAACGCGCGCTTTCTCCTCAATGACGCCCATGGCGTTTTCGGCGGTCAGTTCAATTTCGCCCTGTTCCACCAGATACAGCGCCTCGCCCGCCTCGCCCACGCGGTAGACGCGGTCTCCTGCAGGCACATGCTGCAGCACCATACGCTGCGCCAGAGCCTGCATCACGGGGACGGGCGCATCGGCAAAGAGGGGCATCTGTTGCAGACGTGCAACTGCCTGCACCTGGTCGCTGCGGCTAAGGCGCGCCTTCATGGAGCGCGCCAGACTGCGCCGCAAACCAGGGTGGCGGCTGTTGACGGCGTGGAAGGTGTCGGCGGAGAAACCCCAAACCAGGCTGTCGGCGGTGGCCACGACGCTTTGCGTATAGGGCTTGTTGGTCAGGAGCGCGAGCGCACCCACAATTGAGCCGGGCGCCACGGGCTGGCCGCCTTCACTGCTGTAGCCGCCGTTGGGCGTGGGTGTGGGTGTGGGCGCTGCCGCCGGTGGAACCGGCGTAGCTGCGGGCACTGAGGGTGTGAGCGAGCGGGGCGTATAAGGGCTCGCGGCGCTGCTCTCGGGCGACGGCTGCGCTGTTGGCTGTTGCGCTGATTGGGTGGGCTGTGCGCTCTGTGGCGCACTGCCTGCCGCGCCCTCACCGCGCGCTTCCAGCGCGCCGGATTCAAGCACATAGAAGCCGGTGGGCGCCTCACCCGCACGGAAGAGGGGCTGCCCTGCCGAAATGACACGCGGGCGCAACTGCGAGGCGACCGCCTGTAGCGTGTTTTGCGGCAGCGCCTGAAGCTCGGGCGTCTTGCTCAGCCGGAAGACCAGATACTCCTCCATCTGCACAATCTGCGCGCCAAAGCTCTGGCTCAGCTTGATGCCGATGGCGGGGTTCTGCACAATCAGATCGCGCAGTGCACGATCGGAGAGCATCCAGTAGTCAACGAGCGAGACGGCCTGTGCGGTCACATCCTCGGGTGCAGAGCGGAAGAGTGCGGCATCACCCAGAATGCTGCCGGGGCCGAGCGTGGCCAACGTTTGGCCGCCCTCGGTTGTCATGCGCACAAAGCCCTGTTCCAGCATGAAGAGACCGCCTGCCGGGTCTCCAGCGCGGAAGAGGGTGCTGCCGTTGTCGGTCTGGCCTTGGGTGAAGCACTCACCCAGCTTTTCGCGCTCGGCGTCGGTGAGCCCGGCAAAAAGCGGCGCAAATGTCAGGAACTGGTCTTTCACTGCGCCTCCTGCCCGCCCGCAGCATGGGCGGTGCGGTTCTGCAATGGGGAAAGCGTTGATTGCGCAGCGAATTGCCAAGCGTGCGGCGCAGCCAACCGGAAAATGAAGCTAATAGTTGCGCTGGAAGGTCGCCTGCCAACTGTGATGACCTGTGCACCCATACGAATTGTAGAAGTCCCGGCAGTCCGAATCGTTGGTGCAGTAACCGGCCGCAATCAGTGTGGCCTGATCAATGTCCAGCGATTTGGTGGTGAAGCCCTCGGCGTTGTCGCTGACGGCCTCGCGACCATCCACATCCTTGATGACCTTGAAGCCCTCGCCCGTGCCGTAAAGGTCGTACTCAATGCGGCCGTCGCCCTTGCCCTGCGAGCCGGTCACGAGGATCGCCCCCGTGTAGATGCCCTGCAGCGTGATGCCGTTGAGCGGGTTGTTGTTGGCGTCTACCACAATAATGCGCAACAGATGCTGGCCCTGGCACTCGCCGTTGTCCGCCTTGGCCCACATGTGGCGGTCAATCATGCGGAAGGTGGGCTGGTCGCTGGGATTCCCTACGGGCGCGGCGGGAGCAGCTTCGGGGGCAGAGGTCGGCGCCTCAACCGGCGCGGCCGGCGCAGCCACGGGCGCAGCGGCCACGGGGGCAGGCGTGGCCGTGGGGGCCGCAGGGATGTCCGCAGCCACCGCCACACTCTCGGTGGGGCCACTGGGCGTAATCAGTTGGCCGTAGACCCACGCCGTTGCGCCGCCGCTGGTGGAAATCTGCCACCAGTCGCCCGTGCCGTTCTTGCCGATAATTGTAGCTGTTTCGCCCGGCCCCAGCGAACCCGCCAGTGCGTACTCGACGCCCGGCCCGCCGCGCAGGTTGACCAATTCGCCTGCCGTTGCCGAAGGTGCGGCAGGCGTGGTGGGCGCGGCGGTGGGGGATTCCACGGCTGCCTGCGCCGGCTGGGCATCGCCGGCGGGCCCTGTTGCCAGCAGCGCTGTCGCATCGCCCGCACGCGCGGCTGCGGTCAGCGAAGTGGTGTTGGTCACAGCGGGTGCGGCGGCAACAGGGGCTGCGGCCACGGGTGCAGCCGGGAGCGGGGCGGCAATTGCGGCGGCCACGGTCGCAGCGTCGGCCGCGGCCTGGCTGCTAGTGAGATTGCCGGCTACGTCGGCCAGCCCATTGGCGGCGGCGTACGCGCCAATTGTTTCCTCATCGTAGCCAAGGCCCAGCGTCAACTTCACCATTGCCTGTGTCAGCGCGCCGTCGCGCGCGGGATCAGCCACAGCGCCTTCGGTCATGAAGATAAGCCACTGGCCGGGGTTGGCCACGTCGAGCGCGTTGATGGCGGCGCGCGCCTTTTCCAGGTCGCCATCGGCGGCGAAGTCGCGCGCAATCGCCTGGGTCTGCTCCTCGGCGGCGGCCGGATCCGCAGATTCACTGTCTCTGCCGAAAATGCCGCACGCGCCAAGCAGCAGCGAAATCATCAACAGCCCCATCCACAACATGAGACGCAGCGTGCGTCGTCCTGGCAAAGGGTGCGGCTGGTGAACCTGTCTGGTGGAAGCAACGGGGAATGAAAAGCGGTTGAACGGCTGTTCGGCCATAGGTTTCGGGTACATCCTCAACAAGCGCATGTGCGCAGTGGCGCCATGCGGCGGCCCAACCGCTGCCCTTCTGCGCAGTCGCAGGAGCGTCATGCTCGAGCGAGGGCGGTAAGTTTCGTCGCCGCGCGTTCCCTGCTATAATGGCGACCGGTGAGCCACTGGAGCGCAGCCTGGCCCAGCGATCGTGGTTGTGTGCCGAAGGTGGGAATCGAACCCACACGGATGTTATCCACACGAGTTTGAGTCGTGCGCGTCTGCCAGTTCCGCCACTCCGGCCCACCATCCTGCAAGGCTGCGTACGTTGCTGTTGCCGCCGGCGTCAAAGCGCCTTTAGACGCACGATCTCCACTCTGCCGGCCATTCATTCCGGCCCGGGCTCGTGCATACAGCATGGGGAGTATACAGTCCACCCCCTGAATCGTCAAATGAGGAGCGATTTTTGGGGCCGCTCCTCACTCTGCAGCGCTGCCGGGCCGCATCTTCAAGCCCCTCCTTCCAGTCCAGCCAGCACCACGTGCCGCATCGCGCATGAGCAGCCCCTTCTCCGAAGCCGAACTGATTGCGCGCGCCTGTGCCGGTGAAGCCGGCGCGTTCGACCAGATTATCCAGCACTACCAGGGCCTGGCCTACAGCGTCGCCTACCGCACGCTGCAGGATGGCGCCGCGGCCGACGATGCCGTGCAGGAAAGCTTCATCAAGGCCTACCGTGCGCTCGGCCAATACAATGGCGGCAGCTTCAAGAGCTGGCTGATGCGCATTGTCGTCAATACCTGTTACGACGTGCTCCGCTCCAGCCACTATCGCAACACCGAAAGCCTGGACGACGGCCCGGTGGATGATGATCATGTGGTGCAACTGATTGACCACAGCGAGGGACCGCAGGCGTACGTCGAGCGCGCCGAGCTAAACGGCTGGATCGAAGAGGGCATTCGCGCCCTGACGCCTGACCAGCGCATGGTGCTCGTTTTGTGCGATATACACGGTTACGCCTACGACGAGATTGCCTCCATCATCGAGCAGCCAATGGGCACCGTCAAATCGCGCATCAGCCGCGCCCGCGCCCGTCTGCGCGACTACCTCTTGCGCCGCCCGGAACTATTGCCGTCCACCTTCCGTCCTAATGACGTGTAGGAACTGACCGGCAGCGCGCCGCACGCGCGTTGTCTGCGCACAGCGTTGTTGCCTGCTGTGATCCGCCTGCCGCGAATGGTATTTGTGAAATGACTGAGTCCTCACCCCGCAACCCCATGGGCCCTCCCCACATTTCCGATGATCTGCTGTCGGCCTATCTGGATGGGGCTGTGAGCGAAGATGAGCGCCGGCTGGTGGAGGCGGCGCTGCGCAGCGATGCCGAAACCGCCTGGCGGCTCAATGCGCTGCAGCAGACTGTGCTGATGCTGCGTGCGCTGCCGCAGGTCAAGTTGCCGCGCGCCTACTCGCTGACTGCACTGCTGGCTGCCGAACAAGCGGCGGCGGCGGGCATGTCCAGCAGCGCGACGATGGAGTCGCTGCCTGGCGCCGCGCACCGCCCCCCGGCAATCCCAAGGCGCGAGAGTGCGGCCGCGCGCGGGCAATCGGCGCGGCGGGGCTTCTGGGAGGCACTAGGCGCATTCTTTGGCAGCGGCAACATGGCGCTGCGCAACAGCGCCGCGGCGGCATTTGCGCTCTTCGTTGTACTGCTCGTGGGCAGCCAGGCGCTGGTTGGCACGGCGCGCATCGACAGTGAAGCCGCGCCACGCGAGATGAGCACTGCGGCCGAGATGCCGCTCGCCACTGCGCCGACCAGCGTGGCAGTGGCGGCTGCGGGCGTACAGATAGAGAGCACGCCCGCTAGCGTAGATGAGGCGACGCCGCTTGTTGAAGCCGCACCCGCGCAAGCTGCCAGTGTGGCGGACTCTGCGCGCACAGCCGGTGAGGAGAGTGCAGCGCAGGAGGCGGCGCCCGCTGCAATGATGGCCGCGTCTCCCGGCGCGATGGAGGAAGCCCCCATGGCTGAGACGTCATCGGCGGCCATGGCTGCGGCGATGGCTGCCCCGCCCGGTATGGGCGCAGAGGGCATGGGCGGCGGCAATGGCGGCGGGCCTGCGGCAGCGCCGATGCCTGGCCTGCCTGCTGAGGCATCCGGCGGCGGCGAGGCGATGACCGGACTGGATGTGGCGATGGCAGAATCGGCTGCAGGGGTAGCGGCTGTTGCAAGCAGCGCACGTGTTGCCCCTGCCACCGCCGCGCCCACACCCGCAGCCGCCGAAACGGCGCCGGCTGCGCAGGCAATCACGCCATCCGTGAGCGCCGACAGTGCCGCGCCCGTGGCGAACACCAACGCAGACGGTGCAGCAGCCTCCGCAAAGAACGCCCCCGCCACCGCGATGCCCGCCACGGTGGCGCCCGCTGCGCAGGCGTATGCC
>CAYJNV010000141.1:0-10633 GCA_964370975.1 uncultured Caldilineaceae bacterium
TGAATTTCTCTTCGCCTGGGTGAGCGTTGCCGCGTCCATGGCAATCCTGGCGTTGCTGTGGGTCGTGGGGAGGCGGCTGGTGGGCGAGGCGGCGGCACTGACGGGCGTCGCGATTGCTGCAATCCACCCTTTCCACCTGTGGTATGCGCAGGAAGTGCGCATGTACTCGCTGGGTGGAGCGCTGGCGCTGCTGGCGTTCTGGGCTACGCTACGCTGGCTGGAGAACGGCCGGGCGCGCTGGCTGGCGCTCTATGCGTTGAGCGCGGCGGCGGGGCTCTATACGCTCTACTACTTTGTCTTCGTGATGGCTGGAATTGGCGTCGCGGCGCTTGTGCTGCGCCCGGAACCACGCCGCTATCCTGGCTGGCTGGGTGCGCATCTGGGCGTGCTGCTGCTCTACGCGCCGTGGCTGCCCGTTCTGTGGCGGCAGGCGACAGAGCCGCCCGTGCCTCCCTGGCGCGTGCCCTGGGTGTTGCCGGCGGAAGCCTTGCGTGCCCTTAGCGAGGCTCTGGCCGCGCTGATGACTGGCCAAACGCTCGTTGGGCCGACATGGCTGTGGGCGGTGGCTGCGGTGGTGACGGCAGGCGTCGCGATTGCGTTCGGCAGCCGACAGCGTGGCGTCGGCGCGCTGATCGCCTTTGCGGGCGCACCGCTTGCCCTGCTCTACGGCGTCACGCTTGCCGGGCTGCCACTCTATCATGTGCGCTACCTCTTTCCATTTGCTGCGCCCTTTGCGCTGGTAATGGGTGCGGCACTGATAGCAATCGGCCGGCGCAAGCGTCCGGCGGGCTGGTTGGTGGCTATAGCGCTTGTACTGCTCTACGCCGCGAGCCTGCGCGCCTTCTGGAACGATCCGGCCTATCGGGCGGATGACCACCGCGGCGCGGTACGCGCGCTGGCGCAGGGCTGGCGGCCGGGCGATGTCATCCTGGCCAATGCAGGCTGGATTACGCCTTTGCTCGAGGTCTACTGGCCACGCCCCGGCGATGGCGGCGAGGCAGTCCCGCCACCCCTGGCCGCGCCCGCCCGGCTGATTGACGTCGCTGCCGGCGCGCCCCTCGCTCGCGGCGCGGAGAGCGTACCTTTCGTACGCGGCGGCAGCGTGGGCGGTGACGCATCACTCGGCTGGGGTGACCCCGCAAGCGATTTCTTTGCCGTCAGCCCTGCTGAGACGACCGCAGGATTGGCCCGCTTGCAGGAGAGCTACCGACGCATTTGGCACTATAGGCTGTATGATACGGTGAGCGATCCGGACGGCGTGGTTCGCGCCTGGCTAGACGCCGCAACGACCACTGCACGCGACGAGACGATCGCCGGGCGCGACCTGGGACGGCTTGAACTGCGCGACTTCGGCCATCCGCTCGCGCCCCCGGGTGAAGGTTTTGCGCCCGTGGCCTTCGGCGAGAATCTGCATCTGCAGGATGCAGCCTGGCCCGAGAGCATTGCTGCTGGCCACATTCTCTATATAGGCCTGCTGTGGGATGCGAATCCCGACGACACGTTGGCGATGAGCCTGCGCCTCCATGATGGTGACGAAAAGCTTGTTGCCCAATCCGACGGCCCGCTTGAACCGATAAGCGCAGTGGGCGCGCCGCCATGGTTGCCGCCCGGCCCTTATGCGCTTGAGGTGGTCATATACACTTCTGTCGACGGCACGCCGCTGACTGTGAATGATGCGCGGTCGGCCGATGGGCAGCGCGTGCGCTTGGGGACTGTTACGGTGACACCTTGATCAAACAAGAAGCGACGACGGCGGCCGTCGAGTATCCCGTGCGCGAGCTGCGGCCTGTTGACGCGGCCGCTGTGCGCGCGATTCTGGAAGCAACTGGGTGGGAGGAGCAGCACGTCCGCGCGGCTGTCCAGAACGCGGAGTTCTACGCCGGCAAGCCGGAGGGGCACGCTGCGTTCGTTGCCACAGTGGACGTTGGCGCCAACGCCACTATCATCGGCTTCATCTTTGTTGAGTTGCATGTGTGGAATCGGCTTGCACAGATTCAGGGGCTGGCCGTCCACCCTGATTGGCGCAGGCGCGGCCGTGCCGGTGCGCTCGTGGCCCGCGCCGAGGCTTTTGCGCGTGCGAATCACGCACGTGGCGTCTATATGGACACGCCGACGACAAACCTGGGCGGTTGCGCGTTCTACCTGGCAAGCGGCTACCGCGCTGCTTATGTCATGCCGCGGTACTATGATGACGGCGAGGATGGGCTGACTTTCCAGAAGTTCTTTGCGCAATAAACGCCATCGTGCGTCTCGACGCTCCCTGCAAGTACGCGTTGGAGGAATCATGCAGCAACTGACAACATCATTCCTGGGCCAGGATTTGCCCTCACCGCTTGTATTGGCCAGCGGCATTTGGGGAACAACCGTGAGCCTGCTGGTGCGTGCGGGCGAGCTGGGCTGCGGCGCAGTAACCGCCAAGAGCTGCGGGCCGGGGCCGCGCGCGGGGCACGTCAACCCAACGTGCCTCGACTGGGGCCATGGCCTGATCAACGCAATTGGGCTGGCGAACCCGGGGGTGGAGGCCGAGATTGAACTGCTCGACGCAGCGCGTCTCCGGCTCGAGCCACTGGGCGTGGCGCTCATTGCCAGCATCTTTGCCGGCCCGCCCGCCGAGTTTGGCATCGTGGCGGCGCGCGTTGCCACGGCGCGTCCCCATGCCATCGAGGTCAACATCTCATGCCCCAATGTGAACAGCGAATTTGGCGACCCGTACGCAAGCGACCCTGAGGCCGCCGCCGAGGTCACGGGTCATGTCGTGCGCGCGGTTGAACGTGCAGGTATCCCGGTGATCGTCAAACTGGCGCCCAATGTGCCCAACGTGGCGCGCATCGCCCGTGCCGTGGTGGATGCGGGCGCGTCGGCACTGTGCGCAATCAACACCATGCCGGGGATGATCATCGATGCCGAAAGCGGGCAACCAATTCTGGCCAACCGCAGCGGCGGCCTCAGCGGACCGGCGCTCAAGCCGGTCGCACTCAAGGTGGTCTACGACCTGGCGCGCGCGTGCCCGGGCGTGCCTATTATCGGCACGGGGGGTGTGACCAGCGGCCTGGATGCGGTGGAGATGCTGATGGCGGGCGCGACCACAGTGGGTGTGGGCAGCGCGGTCTACTATCGCGGGGCCGAGGCCATTGCCGACATCCACCGCGAACTGCGCGAGTGGCTGGATGCGCACGGCACAACCGTGGATGAGATTCGCGGTCTGGCGCATCGCGAGCCGGTCTACGCGAGCACGCCCGCCGGCGCGCCCGTGCCGCTGGCGCACTGACCTTCCGACAACACGCGAACGGCACGCAAGCGAACATGGGCGTGCCTAGAAACCGGGGCGGTGGCATGCAGTGGTGGGGTGCTGAGTTTCTGCTGGCAGCAGGCGTGGCGGCTGCGCTGGGTACGGCGCAGCCGCAGCAATTGCGCGCCCAGGAGGCACTGCCGACGCTCGTCATTACCCAGCCCACGGCCACGCCCACGCCCGGCCCGTCGCCCGCCGAAGTGGGGCTCACACAGGACCCGGGGGCGGGGTACGTCGTCATGCCCGGCGACACGCTGCTCACCGTGGCACTGGAAATGGGCGTGGACTTGGATGCAATGGGTTGCCTTCTGCGCGCCGACTTTGACCCTGCGCAGCCTCTGGTTATTGGCGACACGCTGCGACCGCTGCCTGCGGGGATCCTCTGCCACCACAGTGAGCCGGGCGATACACTCTTTGGCGTGGCAGCGCAATATGGTATCGCGCCTGCCGCCATTCTCAACGTACCGTGGAATGCGCTGCCCACCCTGGCCGATGGCAGTGACCTGGGTCTGGCCGCCGGGCGCTACCTGCGCGTGCCACTTGTCGTGTCGACCACATTTGATGCAGTCACTGTTGTTGGGCAGCCGAGCCAGACTGCGCCCTTCCTGGCATGGATGCTGTCGCAGGCGGCCAACACAGCCCCACAGGCGGCGTTCCAGCGCGGGGTGGCAAGGACTGCCGAGGCGGGAGGCCCCGTGCCTGCCGACTGGCCCTATGGCTCGGGACGCTTCTTCTGGCCCGCCTACGGTTTGCTGACACAGGGCTATCGATTTGACCACCGCGCCGTGGACATTGCCGGGCCCCTTGGAGCGCCCGTTACCGCGGCCGACCGCGGCGTGGTCATTCGCGCCGGCTGGAACTACCAGGGCTACGGCCGCTTCGTGATCATCGACCACAAGATCGACTATCTGACGCTCTACGCCCACCTTGACACGATTTTTGTGCGCGAAGGCGACATCGTGGCGCAGGGTCAGGTCATCGGCACGGTGGGCGCAACAGGCAACGCCACAGGGCCGCATCTCCACTTCGAGATCCGCGACTTTGGTCGCATCGTCAATCCCCTCGAATTGCTGACCAACTGAAGTGATGCTGCAGTGGAAAGACATAGACAGGATGCCACGGCGGTTTGGCATACGGCAGCAGCGTCACGCCGGGAGGCGTGACGTATTACCGCGTAGGTCCCGGGGGGGGGGTTTTATTTATCCCGGGTTTGCCCCCCCCCCGGGGGGGCACGCTGCGGACACATCGATTAAGCCGGAATGTCTCCAGACATTTCGAAATTGTCGTCATCAATTGTGTGAAACTTCACAATACGAGTTGCGTATTGTAGATGGCAGCGCACGGCCCACGCCATCGGCGCTGCATCAGGGCATGACCCAAAAGGAGCCTACATGAACAGTGTGCGGATGAATGTGCTTGTGGTTTATGCGACGTGGACAGGTGTGACGCGCCAGGTCGCCGAGGCAATTGGCAAGCGCCTGGAGACGGACGGCGCGACGGTAACGCTGGCCGAAGCGAGCAAGGTCAAGGATGTGCGTCCCTATGATGCGGTGGTGGTGGGTCACTCCGTGCACGCGGGCAAGTTGGCCCGCCACGCGCTCAAGTTTGACCAGCGCTTTGCGCAGGATTTGGCGCACAAGCCTGTGGCCTGGTTCCTGATGTCACTGACCATGGCCAAGGACACGCCCGAAACGCGCGCCACGGCCATGGGATACCTGGACACCGCACGCAAAGCGGCGCCGGGAGTAGTGCCTGTGGCGATTGGTCTCTTTGGTGGCGCCGTGTTGCAGGACACCGAGGAGTATCGGAAACTCTTTCCCGTGGTCAAGAGCATTGCCAAAATCGTCAACAAGACGGACAGCGTTGACCACCGCGACTGGGCGGCCATTGACCAGTGGGCGGGCGAGTTGCTGCCCCGCTTCGAGCGCGCGCTGGCTGCTGTGGCAGCTTGAGCATTTGGCACCGTCTTCGCAAGCGGTGCTTCACGCTGTGGCGATTCGCGTCAGGTCCATTACCGGGCCGTTGACGCACGCGCGCGTGAAGCCGCCGCTCGCCAGCGGCGCGAGGCAGGCAAGGCACGCGCCTACGCCGCAAGGAATCTCGCCCGGCCACAGTACCTGCGCGAAGCCGGGGTCAAGGCGCAAGCGCGTTGCGCGCAGGACGCGGGCAACGTCTGCATAGCGGGTGGGGTCGCTGCTTTCGAGGGACAAGCAGAGGTGGTCGGCCCACGGGGCCAATTCGGCCAGGGCATCGACAAATGTCCTGGCCGGTTCTGCGCGCGCCTCAACAGCCAGCGGCAGCCTCTGCAGGAGCGTATCGAGCGGCAGAGCGCTCGCCTGAGGATCAGCCTCGCCGCGAATAAGCAGCGAGACGCGGCCCCCGCGGTCGAGCATAGAGTGCATGAGCGGGTAAAGCAGCGGTGCGCGCACCTGGTCGGCAACTAGCAGCAACGCGCGGCTGCGTAGATCAACAGCGAAGCCATTGCCGGCGGGACCCAGCAGATCGACGTCGTCTCCCGCTGTGCGCAACGCCAGCCAACGGTTGCCAGGGTCGTCGCTTGCGGGCACAAGCAGCGTGTAGAGTGGAGCACCCTCCTGCACAACATAAGCTACCGGGTGGAGCATGCGGCGCAGGTAAGGCTCCCAGGAACGCTCCAGCGGCGCACCGTCGACGCAGCGCGCCATGAAAAAGCGCCCGGCAATACTGGGCGCTTCGTTCGGCGTGGGAAAGGCAATGGTCAGGAGGGTGGTGCGCCCCAGCGGCGTGACGGCCACAACGCTGCACTTCATGCGGCGGAGGCCGGTTCGGGGGCGGTCTGCTCTTCATCCTCGGCGCCCGCGAGCAACTCGGGCCAGAGCAAAAAGCTGATGACACCCAGAACGACGCCCATCCAGAGTGTAATGAAGCGCGTGAGCAGGGCGGCGGCCGTGGCGGAGGCGCTGCCAAGGCTCAGGAGCCTGCGCGACTGAAAGATCAGGCTGCCTTCGACGCCGCCAAGCCCGCCGGGCAGTGCCAGCAGGGCGCCGATGACTGTGCTGATGTTGAAGATAAAGATCGCCTTGAGGAAGGTGTCGAAGGTTGCGGGTGTGCCGAACCCTACGAGCACGATGCCGTAGGCGAGCCCTTCCATTGCCCACGCGCCTATGCCGATGAGCAGCGCCGGTATCAGGTGCTGCGGCTTAAAGATGGTGTACGAACTCTCGTACATGAGGTAGAGCTGGTGGGCGAACTTCTTGACGACGGGCAGCTTTTCGCCCAGCGCCAGCACCTTGAGCGCCAGCGGGCGGTACTGAATGACAGCAACGCCCACCACGAAGACAATGGCCACGGCTGCGGCCACACTCTGGGCGCGCGGGTCGGGGAAAGCAAAGAGGCCGATGCCAGCGAGAACAATCATGGCTGCACCATCGATCAGCCGCTCGGCTACAATCGTGGGCGCGGTGGTGCTCATGGGTGTGCCTGCCACATTGCGCACCATGTAGGCCTTGAGCAGTTCGCCTGCCTTGCCCGGTGTCATGACCATCATATTGCCAATGCCGAAGATGCGCATGGTGTCGTAGAGGCGAATGGGCACGCCCAACAAGTGCAGCCACCAGTGCCAGCGCAAGAGGCGTGCGGCATAGTTGCCCAGCGTCAGCAAAATGACGGGGAGTATCCAAAGCCATGGGAAGTCGACCAGCGCTGCTTTGAGTGAGGCGAAGTCGCTCCACAATACGAATGCGGCGTAGACGACCAGGGCGAAGCCGAGCGAGAGAAAGAGTTTGCGGCGCAGGTCAGTGCTCATGGCGGCTAGTATACGTCGCGCGGACGTCAAGCGCGAAGCCGTGCGCCGGAGATTGGTTTATGCGCGCGCGATTGCGAAGTTGAAAATCGGTGTGCAGGGTGCGCGTAAGGTGCACAGCCAGATCGGCAGTATCAGCTCCTGTGCGCGGGGCGGCCGTCACTGTTTGGGCGAAATTCGTTGTCCACGTTGGCCACGTGCTGGAAGCCTACGTCCTTGTAGAGGTTGTATCCCATTTCGGATGATTGCAGAATGGCCGCAGTCACTCCCTGGCGGTGCGCCTCGTAGAGCGGCTGCAGCGTCATGAAGCCGCCCAGACCGCGGCGGCGCGCAGTTGGCATGGTCGCCACAAATTGGACACCCGCGACCCCGGCGCTGTAGAAGATGCTCGAGGTAGCCACCGCTTTGCCTTCAAGCGTGCCCAGAAAATGTGCTAGCGGGATGCTGAGCCCAAGCCCCTCGAAGAGGGCATAGAGACCAATTGCCCAATGCGCGGGCAGTTCGTATGCGCTGATGAAGGTCTCCGACCAGATGCGCAGCGTGCGGTTGTCAGTCACAGGCAAAATCGCGAAGCCTGGAGGCAGTGCGGCTTGCGGCGGCAGGTCGCGCAGCGTAATCGCCATGCCCGGTGCGCCGTGATCGTGCACGAAGCCCAGGCTGCTGAGGATGGGTGACCAGGGGTCACGCGGCGTATCGTGCTCAATCCAGAGGGTAAAGGGCGTATCAGGTACGAATTGGAATTCGGCGACCAACTGTGCCAAAAGCGCCTCATCACCCGCGCGAGGCGGCCGCCGCAGCAGAATGCCATTGAACCACGGATGTGCCAGCGGCGTGCGCCAGCGGGCGATGCCATCCCTTTCCTGGTAGTCGGCAGCCGGTGAGTGCCCCAGGAAACGGAAGAAGTCGGTCAGGTTCTGCTTCGTGGCGCGGGCGAGGTCCATGCGACGGTAGGGAAGCAAGCGGAGCTAGGCAATGATTTGACTGGTGGACTGGTGGACTGAATATGGATTGGCATTTGCCACAGGCGTTTCCCAGCAGCGGACGACAATCCTTATCCAGTCCACCAGCCCACCAGTCAACAGCGTCCCTTCATGTCAGGACTTTTGTCTAGGGATATAGCCCGCGCAGATCGGCTGCCTCGAGAATGCGCTGGATGGCAATCGTGTAGGCGGCTGTGCGCAGATCGCAATTGTGGCGCTGCTGCTGCTGAATGACCACATCCAGATTGTCGATCAACGTTCTTTCCATGTTTCGACGGACTTCCGATTCGTCCCAGAAGAAGGATTGCAGGCTCTGCACCCACTCGAAATAGGAGACGACGACGCCACCCGAATTGCAGAGGATGTCGGGGATTATAATGACGCCCTTGTCCAGTAGCAGCTTTTCTGCCTCCGGCGTTGTGGGGCCATTTGCGCCCTCGGCAATCACGCGCGCACCGATGGTGTGGGCATTCGTCGCCGTGATCTGCCCTTCAAGCGCGGCCGGAACGAGCACGTCGACTCTGAGGGCAAGCAGTTCATCATTCGTGATGGGTTGGGCTCCTGCAAAGCCGACAACGCTTCCGGTATCTGCTACATGGCGGCGCAACGCGCTCAGGTCGATCCCGCTGTCCGAGAAGACTGCGCCATGCACATCGCTGATGGCGACAATGCGCGCGCCCCTTTCGTGCATTGAGCGCGCCGTCCAGGAGCCGACGTTGCCAAACCCCTGCACGGCGACTGTCACGTCCTCAAGAGATTGGCCCGTACGCTGCTTGAGGATGGCACGTGTGATGTAGGTGACCCCCAGACCCGTGGCATATTCGCGACCTGCTGTGCCCCCGATCGTGACTGGTTTGCCAGTGACGACAGCCGGCATGGAATAGCCGCGGTGCATGGAATAGGTGTCCATAATCCACGCCATCACCTGGGCATTTGTGCCCACGTCCGGCGCGGGGATGTCGCGCTCTGGCCCCATCATGATGCTGACTTCGGTGGCATAGCGGCGCGTCATCTTCTCGAGTTCGCGCTTGGAGAGGGTGCCGGGGTCAACGACGACCCCGCCTTTCGCGCCGCCATAGGGCAGGTTCATGAGCGCGCACTTCCAAGTCATCCACATGGCAAGCGCCCGGCATTCGTCAAGGGTGACACCGGGGTGGTAGCGCAGACCGCCCTTTGTAGGTCCTTTTGTCATATTGTGCTGGACGCGGAAGCCGGTGAAGATGCGCTGGTGACCGTCGTCCATCATCACCGGAAAATGTACAATCAGCTCACGTTGGCAAGTGCGTAGATAGAGGCGCTGGTCGTCGCTGAGTCCCATGAAGGCAGCCACCTGGTCCAGCTGGGCCTGGGCCACGCTAAATGCCGATGCCTTTTGCGGCACGGTTGGGCTGTCGGTGTCGGGTGCGTCTGTATCCAAGGGCATCGCCGTGGGATTGGGCGAGGTGGTTGCGGGCGTCGCGGGTGCGAGGTCGCGTGTGAGGGGAGCCGCCTGGCCATTGGCGCTGTGTACGCCGGCCTCGGGCAGAATCTGCTCTGCAGGTGATGTTTGAGTGCTCTTCGCCATTGAAGTCTCTCCTGAAATCTCGACAAGTCGGGAACGGATCCTCGGCCGCGTTGCCGAGGGATCTCATTATAGCAGGAACCCCGCGCAAGCGTGCGAACGGCGTTGCGTACACGCGCGGCACGCTGTGCGGTCAGTGCGTCATTATCCCTGGCCCTGGCGGTGTCTTCCGGCCGGTCTCAAGTTTCGTGGCTGTCTCACGCGCAACAGAGGTCGCCAGCCTCGTCTTATTGGCCTCCAACCAGACCATCACATCAGTCGCGTGGTGCTTGATGAGCCCGCGCAGCAGCCACGACTGCGCCTTGGTGATGAGCGGTTCGCGAGCAGCGGCTAGCGCGTCAAGATTGACGAATGCCACGGCGCTGAGACATTTGTCGGCGCTCTCGCGCAGTGGCGCCAGCGGCAGCACAAGTGCGGCGCGCCGTAGGCTCAACTTTGGCGACTGCGGCAGGCTCGTCAGGAATGGCTGCCAGTCACCCCAGCGCGCCAGGTACTCCGCAGCCGTCCAGCCATTCTGGCAGGTCGTGTCGATTTCGCACCAGCCGTCCAGATTGCCAATCCAGGACCGCAACTGCACAAGCTCGATCGTCTTGCGCCACTCGGGCAGTGCGTGGAGAAGGTGGCCGGCCAATGCGCGGTGTTCGAAGCATGGGCCTGCATAGAGACAGTTGAGTGCATCCACGCGCGCAACATCGTCGGCCAGGTCATGCGCAAGTCGCTTGGCCAGTGCACGCAGTGCCGGGGTTTTTACGCCCAGCACGCAGCGCGGCGTACCCATGTAGCGCTGCACGAATGCGACGTCGCCCGGTTCGGCGAGTGTTTCGAGGTGTGCGGTCAGTGCATCAATGTCCATGGCTGTATGGTACCGCCAGGTGACTCTTGTCGGCGCGCGTGCGCTCGGGTGGAGTGCGGGGCGCGGGCGCAGTCAAACGCCTGTAGCAAATGAGCCAGCGAGGCTTCCAATTCAGGAAGCCTCGCTGCGCGCGCTGCACCTGTTCTGTTCAGTATTGACATGGACGTGG
>CAYJNV010000142.1:0-10578 GCA_964370975.1 uncultured Caldilineaceae bacterium
GAGATCGACGCCGGCCTCAAGGACGGCTCGGTCGCAACCGGCTACCAGCCTTGATTCCACTTGCTCGGTTCGACGGGAGGCATGGGCAACTGTGCCTCCCGTTTTTTGTACAGACAAGCAAGATAGATAATTGATGATCGAAAAGAGACAATTGGCTAACGACGCAATCAGAATTCGCCGGTTGACCATCATCAATGGTCCTTTCCCCACCCCTGCCCCACACCCACACTTCAGACCGGAGGTTCCATGACCTCTGCAGCACCCTCGGTTTCCACGCCGACTGAATCGCCTCCCTCGCCGGAATCCGCCAATGCGGCCAGCAATCGCCGCATTCTGGATGCGCTGCTGATCCCTGCGCTGGCTGTCTTCACGGCGCTGGTAATCGGCGGCATCATCATGTTCATTTTTGGCGACGACCCCATCGCTGCGTATCGCGGTCTCTTCAGCGGCGCCTTTGGCGATGCCCGCGGTTGGTCCGCCACCGTGCGCAAGATGACGCCCCTCATCCTCACCGGCCTCTCGGTGGCGGTGGCCTTCAAGGCGGGCCTCTTCAACATTGGCGCGTCGGGCCAGTTTATCATGGGCTCGATTGCCTCGGTGGCCGTGGGCGTCAACTTTGAGGGGATGTCGCCGTGGCTGCATGCACCGCTCGCGCTGATTGCGGGCGTTGCGGTGGGCGCAATCTGGGGCGCAATCCCCGGTATTCTCAAGGTCTATACGGGCGCACACGAGGTGATCGTTACGATCATGCTCAACTACATCGCCAGCCTCTTTGCCTCGTGGACGGTCTATGCCGGCGGCACCAAGGGACAGTCGACCGGTCCCTTGTGGGACCCCACCGCCGGCGCCCGTTCGGAGACGCCCGATGTGCTGGCGAGTGCGCAATTGCCGTGGATATTTGGCCCACCCTACCGCATTCACCTGGGCGTGGCACTGGCGCTGATCACAGCCGCAGTCATCTGGTGGGTGATCTACCGCATGACGCTTGGCTTCGAGATTCGCACCGTGGGCGAAAACCCGAAGGCCGCGAAATATGCCGGCATCAGAGTGAACTGGGTAGTCATCCTGGCGATGATGATCGCGGGCGGGCTGGCCGGGTTGGCAGGCGGCGTCGAGACGCTGGGGCTCAACCACAAATTTGCCACGGAATTTACCGGTGCTGTGGGATTTGACGGCATCACCACCGCCCTGCTGGGACAGAACAACCCCATCGGTGTTGTGCTTGCCTCCTTCCTGATCGGCGCGATGGACGCTGGCGGCACGCGCATGCAGTTTGAGTCGGGCGTACCTGCCGACATCATCGGCGTCATCCAGGGGCTGGTGCTGGCATTTGTGGCGGCGCCGCTGATTGTGCGCCAAATCTACCGCATTCGCGTGCAGGTGCGCAGCAGCAGCGGCCCGGGCTGGGGAAAGTGAGGAACTGATGGTCGGCGCACCCACAATGACAGGCAGTGCAGAGCCCCGCAGCCGCCGCTGGAGCAATACGGCTATCTTCCTGGGCATCTTCCTGACGGCATTTCTGATTATGGCCTTTCTGGTGAGCAAGACCTCGCTCAACCAGTACGTCTGGCTGCGCATCTTCTTCGGTATCAGCGCGCTCAACTTCATGTTGCGCGCATCGGTGCCGCTGATTCTGGGCGCGCTCTCGGGCATCCTCTGCGAGCGCACAGGCATCGTCAACATCGGCATCGAGGGCATGATGCTGGCGGGCGCCTTCGCCGCGTTTGTGGCCAAGGTGGCCACAAACAGTTGGCCGCTTGTGGTCAGCCTCTATTTTGGCGTGGCAATCGCATTACTGGTCGGCGCAATCATGGGGCTGCTCCACGGCGTGCTCTCCATTCGCTACCGCATGAACCAGATAATCTCGGGCACGGTGCTCATCATTCTGGCGCAGGGCTTCACCTCCTACCTCTTCCAGAGCGATTGGGTGTCGCAGGGCAAGTTTGGCCCGGTGGCGATTCCGCTCCTCTCGAAGATTCCCGTACTGGGGCCGGTGCTCTTCAGGAATGCGCCCATCACCTACGTGACTTTGATTCTCGTCGTCGTGGTGCATGTGGCGCTCTTCCACACGCGCTGGGGGCTGCGCACGCGCGCCTGTGGCGAGCACCCGCGCGCGGCAGATACGGTGGGCATTCGCGTCAACCGTTTCCGCTACATCAACACCATGCTGGGTGGCGCGCTGGCGGGGCTGGCAGGCGGCTTTCTTGTGCTCGAGGCCGTCGGCCAATTCCAGGAAGGGATGACGGCCGGCCGCGGCTTTATTGCCCTGGCAGCCATGATTTTCGGGAACTGGATGCCCTTTGGCGCCATGGGCGCATCGCTCCTTTTTGGCTATACGCAGGCGCTGCAGAACGAGTTGCTGCTGGCCGGCGTCGTCACCGTGCCGCGCCAGTTTGTGAGCATGATCCCCTACGTCGTGACGATCATCGCTGTTTCGGGCCTCGTCGGCCGCGTCCGCCCGCCCGCCGCCGAGGGCAAGGTGTACGAAACGGAAGGGTCATCAGAGTGACGGCCAAATACGACGCAGAGGCGCAAAGACGCAAAGAAGGCGCAAAGAACATCAACAACCAGAACAGCACGAACGGCAAGAACATCAAGAATAGCAGTCTGAATAAGCATGGCCCCGTTGGAGCGGCAGATGAACGAGTTTCAAGTAGATGCGTCGCCATCGCGGTATTATGGCTGGTCCGAGAACCAGATTAGTCACGAGATCATTTCGTGCGCGATTGAGGTGCACCGTACATTGGGCGGTCCCGGTTTGCTCGAGTCTGTCTACGAAGAAGCGCTGGTTTGGGAGATGGAACAGCGTAGCCTGCAGGTCAGCCGTCAGGCGCAGTTGCCCATAAAGTACAAGACAGCGTGGCTGGGCGCGCCGTTGCGTATCGATGTCTTGGTCGAGGACAAAGTCATTGTTGAATGCAAGAGCGTCGAAGAATACAACACCATTTATGAAGCACAAGCCCTCACCTATCTGCGGCTGAGCGGAAAGCGGCTGGCGCTAGTGATCAATTTCGGTGATCACACCATCAAGGATGGTGTACATCGTGTCGTCAATGGCCTCAGGTGAGAGTCGCACAACCTGCCTGTTCGTTCCTCATTTCTTGCTTTTCTTTCTTTGCTTTTCCTCTGCGTCTTTGCGCCTTTGCGTCGTATTGATTTAGGAGTGAGCCCGTGGATACACCCGTGCTGGAAGTGCGCAACATCACAAAGATATTTCCCGGCGTCATCGCCAACGAGGACGTCAACCTCAAACTCTATCCAGGCGAGATTCTGGCGCTGCTGGGCGAGAACGGCGCGGGCAAGTCCACGCTCATGAACGTCATCTACGGCCTCTATCACCCCACTTCCGGCGAGATTCTCGTCAAGGGCGAGGAGAGGCACTTCAGCTCCCCACGCGACGCCATCGCCGCGGGCATTGGCATGGTGCACCAGCACTTCCAGCTTGTGCCTGTAATGACCGTGGCCGAGAACGTGATGCTGGGCGACGAGACCGTGCGCAACGGTCTGCTGGACACACGCGTCGTGGCCGACCGCATTACCGATCTCTCCAGCCGCTACAACCTCGAGGTGGACCCTTACGCCGTCATCGAGGACTTGCCCGTGGGCATGCGCCAGCGCGTGGAAATCGTCAAAACGCTCTACCGTGACGCCGACATTGTCATCCTCGACGAGCCGACTGCCGTCCTCACACCGCAGGAGATCGAGGGATTGTTTGAGGTGATGGCGCTGCTCAAGCAGCAGGGCAAGTCCATTATCTTCATCACCCACAAACTCAAGGAAGTGCTGCGCGTGGCCGACCGCATTGCCGTGCTGCGCGGCGGCAAGGTGGTGGGCGAGGCGGACCCGGCCACCGCCACCCAGGCCAGCCTTGCCTCCATGATGGTGGGGCGCGAAGTCATCCTCACGGTCGACAAGGAGCCCGCCCAGCCCAAGGGTGTCATCCTCGAAATCAAGGATCTGCGCGCCCGCTGTGACCTTGGCGAACCCGCCCTGCGCAGCGTCTCGTTTGATGTGCACGCAGGCGAAATTGTGGGTGTGGCCGGCGTCCAGGGCAACGGGCAAACCGAACTCGTCGAGGTGATTACCAGCCTGCGCAAGGCTGATGGTGGCGCTGTGATCATTGGCGGCAAGCAGATGACCAACGCCTCGCCCCGCAGCGTCACCATCGACGGCCAAAGCTGCCACGTCCCCGAAGACCGCCACACCTACGGCATGGTGGACAGCTACTCGGTGGCGCAGAATCTTGTGCTTAACACCTACTTCGAGGAGCCGTTTGCGCGCGCGGGCACAATCAACGAGAACGCAATTCGCGAACACGCCGAGGAACTCATCGAGCGCTTTGACGTGCGCACGCCTTCAGTGGAGACCGAGGCGGGCAACCTCTCGGGCGGCAACCAGCAGAAGATGGTGGTGGCGCGCGAGTTCAGCCGCCCCATCCAACTGCTCATCGCCGCACAGCCCACGCGCGGCATCGACGTCGGCTCCATCGAGTTTATCCACAGCCAGATTGTGGCCAAGCGCGACGAGGGGGTGGCAGTGCTCGTGGTCAGCTCCGAACTGGACGAGATCATGAACCTCTCGGACCGCATTGTTGTCATGTACAAGGGTGAAGTGATCGACATTGTGCCGCGCGCCGATGCCACGCGCGAGGGGCTTGGTCTGCTCATGGCGGGCGTACACAGCAGCGACCACGCGGCCGCCCAGGCCACACTGCACGCGCCCGCCACCGCGTAACGCGCGCTGCCTGCCTCCGCTTCGGAGACTCGCTATGGCCTCGCTTGAGATGCGCGAAAATCGGCCGTTGGACAAACCACAGACCAGCGACTTCGATGTTCTCGCGCCTGATTTCTACTATTTGCTGGCCAACCACGAGGTGCGCGTACTGGCCGACAGGCAGAGCGACCTAGCCGATCTGGAGTGGCCCTGGGTCGGCGCGCACTACGCGCGTACCATCCGCACACGCCTCACCACCATGCAGGGTGAGGAACTGATCCCCATTGCCAACCGCTATTACCCCGGTTATCAGGAGACAATTTACGGCAGCGAAGGACTGATTCTCTCCAAGCGGCTGGTGGCGCCGCTGCACAGCGCCGACGACCGCGCGCTCTTCTGGAGCTACGAATGCCAGGCCGAGGGCGACAGTGTCGTCCGCTTTGAGGTTGACATAGAGTGGGGCGAGCCGCTGACGCAGCGCATGGTCGATGGGCTGCTCGTGGCCCAGTCCAACCCCCGTGCCGAGAAGGGCATCTACAAACAGAGCAACGCCGACAGCACACGCGTCTTTGGCAATCCCCACGGCCGCCCCGACAGCGTGGAACTGGACGACGCCGCGGGCACGGCCAAACTTGTCTACCACGTGCTTGTGAACGGCATTGTTGATGTGTCGCTGCTGCTGACAATCAGCGATGTGGGTGAGCAAGTGGCCTGGAGCAGCTTCCTCGCGCTGCGCGACACCGAGCAGGTCCTTGACCACACCAATCGCGCCTGGGACGATGCGCTCAAGACGGCGCGCCTGTGGACGCCGGATGTTCGCACCAACCATGCCGTGCAGTTGGCCAAGCGCGATGCCCTGCTGCATCTGGTGCACCTGCGTTCCGGCATGGTCCCCTACAGCCGTGCCGTCGAGTTCACGGTTCCGTTGTTGAATGTGCTTGACGCAATTGACCCCGCGCAGAGCCGCAACTTGCTCGAGCATTTGCGGCGGCTGGCCGTGCGCAGCAAGGGCCGCATGCCGGTTGAGTTTCCCCTGCGCCCCAAAGACCCACTTGAACCGCCCGGCAAACAGATACAGATGACCAACAGCGTGTACATCGCTGTTCTCGCGTATCACACCATGCACCACCCCGATGAAGCGTTTCTTGCGGCGCACATGGAGCCCTCAATGCTCTGCATTCGCAAGCTGGAGGATCGCAACCTGGAATTGATTACGCCCTCCCCATCTGGCGCCGTACGTTTGCGTACGCCTCCAGATGGCCCTTGGCATTATGCCGATCCCTGGGCGGGCATGGTGTACGCAGCGCAGGCGATTTGGGAAAATTGCGGCGTGTCATGCGATGGGGCGGAAGTCGTCGTCGCGCCCAAGTGGCCCACGGGGCCCAGGCTGCCGGCTCTCCTTAAGACGAGCAACATTTGGGGCTGGAAGTGGTGGGCCCTGCTCGACCTGCCCATTATGTATACAAGCACGCCTCCCTCGGAACCACGCCTTTCGCTGGTGTGGGATGGCAAGACGCTGCACACCAACATGCCCGTGCGCAGCAGACTGCCCGTGGTCGTCCACGACAGCATTCGCGCCCTGCATACCGACGAAATGGACTTTGACCTGACATTTGAGTTTGCGGATGGTGACGGCGCCTCGCGCACCAGCACGCTTTTTCGTCCTATGCAGTGGGTGGATAGGTAGACTCACCAGAATCTCGATACAGAGGCGTTTGTCCTCGCCCCCTCGCGTCAAATCAGTGACTACGCACTGGGGTCGGGATTCCACCAGCACGGTCCCTTGCCACGGCGCGCGTCCACCGCGCGGGCGCGAATGTCGATCATGGTTGCGTGGTCGAGCGGACTGAAACGGCGCGCCGACGCGAAAGCCTGGTCTTGCTCATTGGGAAAGCTTAACCCCAGCAATGTCACGTCGGGGTCGAGCGTCAGCGTGTAGTGCAGGCATTCGTCAACGCTCAGCCGGGGCAGCACGGCGAGTGCGCCATCCACACCACCTGATGACAACTTGCCCCGCGGGCGCAGTTGCAGCGGCTGGTTGTAGCCCGCCGTGTCGCCCAGAAGCTTGCCCGCGCCAAAGGTCTTGAAGCAGACAGTCCCCACGTTGCGCGCGCGTGCCAGGGGCAAAATCTCGCTTATGTAGCCTTCCTCCACAAAGGGGCCCACGGGGAAGAGCACAATGTCGCAGAGGTCGGCTGCCAGCGCGGCCGCAAGCACAGCGGGGTTGTGCGAGGAAATGCCGCGAAAGCGTGCTTTGCCGGCGCCGATGGCGTCGGCCAATTGGTCAAAACCGCCGCTGGGCGCTGCCAGCCGCAGAAAATCCTCCATGGACGAGAGACCATGGAAGACAAAGGCGTCGGCATAGTCCAGCTGGAGACGACTTAGCGAATCGTCGATCTGGGGCGCGACGGGGCCGTGCAGGTCATCCACCTTGTCAATGACAAAGAGTTCGTCGCGCCGCCCTGTCACGGCGCGCCCGACAATCTCCTCGGAATAGCCATCTTCGTAGCCGGGGGCCGTGTCGACCACATTGATCCCCGCGTCGAAAGCACGCTGCAGCGTGGCGACGCAGTGGTCGATTGGCTGACTGCGGTCGGCCAGGTCGCCCGCGCCCAGCATTGTGGCGGCGAAGCCCGTGCGCCCAAGCAGACGGCGCGGGGCAAAAATGCGTTCGTGGCTTGCCATTCGGTTCTCCTTTCGGCAGCAAGTTGTGCAAAGTGCGTGTCGATGCTTCAACTATACCCGAACCAAACATGCATCGAGTAGCCGAGGGCGCGAAGGCGCGTGCCGCAATTGGCGCACTACGTATCTTTTGTTAGCGGTGCGTCGGTTGCTGCGAGAGTAGACTTGGCCAAAGCCAACATCAACCATTCGTTCCCCATTCGCAAATCGCACAGGGAGTCGACATGCGCTTTCTCTTCACGGTGCAACCGCTTTACGGCCACTTTCATTCCATGGTGCAACTGGCGTTGACAGCCAAAGCGCAGGGACACGCCGTGGCCATCGCCACGGCGCAGCGCTTCGGCCCCGTCGTCAAGCGGCTGGGGCTTGAACACGTTCCCTGCGGCGTTGATTATGACGGCTCGATCGACGTCTTCGACGGTTTGCCCGAGGTGCTGGAATACCGTACCAGGGGCATGCCCCCCGTTTTTGAGCAGATTTTCGGCTTTGTGCAGGGCCTCGGCCCGCGCATGACAGACGATCTGCTGGCGCAAGGTGCAGCGTGGCGGCCCGACCTGATTGTGCGCGACCCGGTGGAGTATGGCGGCTATGTCGCGGCCGAGGCGCTCGGCATCCCCCACGCCTCCATCATGTGGGCCATCTACATTGACCCGCGCCACATTCTGCCCGAATTGCTCGACGGTCTGCGCGTGCGCCACGGCCTTCCCAGCGATCCCACCCTGGCAACCTACGACCGCTTCCTCGTCCTCAAGTTCCTGCCGCCAGCATGGAAGATCGAAATGCCCCGCGAACCGGAGGTTACTCGTTGCTTCTGCGCACCTCCCTTTGACACGAGCAGTGACGATGCGCTGCCCGCCTGGGTGGATGCGCTGCCTGCGCGCCCCACCATCTATGCCACGCTGGGCACCGCCTTCAACAAGGCGCCCGCCGTTTTCCGCGCGCTAATCGACGCGCTGGGCAGCCTACCTGTCAACGGCATCATCACCGTGGGCAAGACAATGGACCCGGCGCAGTTCGGCGCGCTGCCTGGCAACGTGCGCGTCGAGCGGTACATTCCCCAAACGCTGCTGCTGCACCGCTGCGATCTGCTCATCTTCCATGGCGGCTACAACTCGTTCCATTCGGCCATGTGGCACGGGCTGCCCGTGGTCGCCGTGCCCATGGAGGCGGGCGACCAGTTGCCCACAGCCGAGAAACTGGACGAGATGGGGCTTGGCATCATGGTGAAGGAACAGCCGCCTGCAGCCGATGCGATTGTCGCAGCCGTGGTGCGGGTGCTGGGCGACCCGGCCTACAAGGCGCGGGTGGCGGCCTTTGGCGCTGAATTGCGCGCCCTGCCGCCGTTGGAGGCCGCCGTGGCGCGCCTCGAGCAACTCGCCCGCGACCACGCGCCGCAGACAGATTGAAACCCGCAAGTACAAAAAGACTTAACGCAAAGGCGCGGAGGCAGCAAAGAATCGCAAAGTAGATGCAACGGCTCAAAACGAGCCGACTCGTTGCTGTTCTTTGCGTTTCTTTGCCGCCTACGCGCCTTCGCGTTGAGGTTTTGTATTTACCCGGAAATCCTGCAAGTGCGTGCTATACTGGCGCCCATGCGCGTTTACGTGGGCCAGGTGGGTTGTCGCCTCAACTACAGCGAAATGGATACGCTGGCCGCGCGCCTGCGCACTGCAGGCCACAGCGTGGTGGAAAACCCGGCCGATGCGCAGGTGATCGTCTTCAACACCTGCGCCGTCACGGCGGACGCGGCGCGCGGCAGCCGCAAGCAGAGCCGCCGCCTCCATGTCGCCAACCCGCAGGCGCGCATCGCGCTTACGGGCTGCTGGGCCACGCTGGAGCCGCAGGCCGCTGCCGCCCTGCCGGGCGTCGCACTGGTCGCCGATAATGTCAGCAAGGAACTTCTGCCGCTCCTGCTCGAGCCGTGGAGCGCCGCGCTCGACGACCCCGCGCTCCTCCCGCACCTCCATCCTGAAAGCACACCCCTCACCTTCGACGATACAGAGAGCGCCGACCCGCGCCGCCGCCGCACGCGCGCGTTCATCAAGGTGCAGGATGGCTGCAACAACCGCTGCACCTTCTGTATCGTGACGCAGGCGCGCGGCGCGAGCCGCAGCCGCCCCCTTGCCGACATTGTGGGCGAGGTGCAGGCTTGCGCAGACGACGGCGTACAGGAGGTGGTGCTCACGGGTGTGCATCTGGGCAGCTATGGGCGCGATCTGGCTGACGCTCCTTCCTCGCTCAAGAACCTCGTCGCCGCGCTGCTTGAGCAAACGCCCATCGCGCGCATTCGCCTGAGCAGCCTGGAGCCGTGGGAACTAGCCGAAGGGTTCTTTGAACTCTGGGCGCAGCACCCGGGCCGCCTGTGCCCGCACCTGCATCTGCCGCTGCAGGCAGGCAACGATGCACAATTGCGCGCCATGGCGCGACGTTGCACGGTGCAGTCGTTTCGCGCGCTGGTGGAGGCCGCTCGCGCCGCCATCCCTGACCTTGTGCTCACCACAGATTTGATTGCGGGCTTCCCCGGCGAAAGCGACGCCGACCATGCCGCCACGCTGGACTTTGTGGCAGAGATGCGCTTTGCCGACGCGCACATCTTCCCCTTCAGCCCGCGTACAGGCACAGCTGCCGCCGGCTTTGCCCACGCGCTGCCTGGCGATGTGAAGCAGGCGCGCGCCCGCGATCTGCGCGCGCTGGTCGCTCAAACAGCCGCAGTGGAACGCGCGCGCTTTGTGGGCCACGTGCGCCCCGTCCTTTGGGAAGGAACAGGCCAACCCCTTGCCGATGACGCTGCGCACCTGCTCTGGAGCGGCCTCACCGACAACGCGCTGCGTGTGCAGGCGCTTGCCCCTGCTGCCGCCGACTGGCACGGCCTGCTCATGCCTACGCGTCTGGCGGCACTGCAGGGCGACGTGTTTGAGGGCGAACTCGTCGCGTAACGGCGGCTTGAGCCGCCGTTTTCTGCAGCGCGTCGATGTCCGGCCAACGACGGCTCACAGTCTCACCCGTCGCTGCGTAATCCTCCGCTCGCAAAGCAATGGCGTATAATGACGTGTCGACGCAAGCACACCCGGAACGGAATCCGACCATGAGCACGCTGACCGAACAACTGGAAGAACTGGAACACGCCGCCTCGGCTGCGCTGGCGCAGGCAGGCACACGCGCCGAAACCGAAGCCTGGTACGC
>CAYJNV010000143.1:0-8049 GCA_964370975.1 uncultured Caldilineaceae bacterium
GTCCACGCCCAGGTCGGCCTCCATGTCAGAGTCGAGGTCGAGCATCTCCATGGGGTAGCCGGTCTTGTCGGCGACAAGCGATAGCACCTTGGCGGCGACGGTGTCGAGGCCGTCGGCAGATGGTTGACTGGTTGACTGGTTGATTGGTGGGCTGGCGGCTGGCGTTGTTGCGACTGCCGACTGCCCACTGCCCATTTCCCGCTGCTCCCCGACTCCCAACTCCCCACTCCCCGCTCCCCGCAGTTCCGGCCGCGCGGTGTACACAAACTCCACAACCGACGCCAGCGTGGGGTAGTCGCGCAGTTTGATGCCTTCCATCTGCGGAATGTTGAAGGCCTCACGTACGGCCGCAAAGGTCTCGGCCTGCTTGACCGTGTCGATGCCCAGGTCGGCTTCCAGGTCCAGCTCGGGGTCGAGCATATCCTGCGGGTAGCCGGTCTTCTCGGCGACGACGCTCATTACCTTGTCGGCAACGGGATCACCGATGACCGGTTGCGTGGTTGGCCGGTCGACTGATTGACCGGTCATTGGTAAGTGGTCATTGGTAACGGGCGGCGCTTCGGGCGCCTTTCCAACTCCCGACTCCCCACTCCCCACTCCCCGCTGTTCGCGTAGCTCCGGCCGTGCCGCATAGACAAACTGCACCACCGCGCCCAGCGTGGGGTAGTCGCGCAGTTTGACGCCCTCGAGATTGCGAATGCCAAAGGCCTCGCGCACGGCGGCGAAGGTTTCCGCCTGCTTGACGGTGTCGATCCCCAGGTCGGCTTCCAGGTCGAGCGACGGGTCGAGCATGTCCTGCGGGTAGCCGGTCTTGGCGGCCACCACTTCCATGACCTTGGCTTCGACGGGGTCAACGGCAATGGGTTGACTGGTTGACTGGTTGACTGGTTGATTGGTAATTGGTAACTGATCATTGGTAATTGGCGGCGCCGCCGGTGCGGGCTGGGGCGCGGGTTGTACGGCCACGGGCGCAGGCGGCGGCACAGGTTCGGGTGCGGCCACAGCGGCGGGGCGCGGTGCAGGCGGCGCGCTGGGCGCTGGTTCAATGGGTCGCGGTGCAGGCCATTGCTCGGCGGGCAGTGGCGCAGGCGCAAGCGGTGCAGGTGCAGTTACCTGCGGCATGACCAGGGGCAGAGGCGCGTAGGCCGCGGTCAGGCCGTTGCCCGAGGCGAGCGCGCGCTGCGCCGGGCCGGTGCCATACTGCCAGCGGCTGGGGGCAGGCACGCGCTTGGGCGCACCTTGTGCCACGACGCGCAGCACACGTTTGACCACTTCGGTCTCGGCCATGTCATAGCCCGCGACATCGGCCAGCCAGCGCTGGTAGAGCGGCTTGTTCTCCAGCCGATCGAGCGCGCCCGGGATGCGGCGTACAAGCGTCATGCTGATCTGCGAGCCGAAGCCTGCGGCCAGGTGCAGCGCATACTGCACGGGGTAGCGCCCGCCGCGGCTGAGGTTGAGGTTGCCCAGGTCGGGGTCAGCCTCCTTGTAGTTGGGCACGGGCGGCACAATGCCATACTCGAGAATCTTGACGGCGATGACATCCTCGACGCCTGCGCCCATGGGGTGCCCCGTGAAGCCCTTGGTGTTGCAGACGACGATGCTGGGCGTGGCGTCGCCGAAGGTCTGGCGCAGTGCCGTCACCTCGGCCGAAGCGCTGCCGCCGCGGGCGGGGGTGTAGGTCTCGTGCGAAATGAAGACAAGTTGCTGCGCCAGTGCATAGCGGTTGAGGCCAAAGCGCCGCTCGGCAGAGGTGACAATCCGGTTCATGACGTCGCAGACGTGGTTCACATCAATGCGCGTGCCATGATAGGCGCTGTTGGCCGTCTCGGTGCTCAGCACCTCCACAATGCCGCGCATGCCGCGCTCGCCGGCGGCGTCCTGGCTTTCCACCACAAGTGCGCACGCACCCATGCCCAGGAGCGTGCCATGGCGACGGCGGTCGAAAGGGAGCGCGGCCTCCTCCACGCGGTCATCGGTGGCGGCCGCACCCGTGCTCAGGAAGCCCGCGCCAATCCAGCCCATGAGGTTTTCGCTTGTCACATCGTCGGCGCTCACCACAATCACGCGGCGGCAGCGACCATTGCGAATCCAGTCTTCGGCCACAGCCACGGCCTGGGCGGTGGAGGCGCAGGCGGCGTTGACGTGCGTGTTGGGTCCGCGTGCGCCGATGTACTCGGCAAACTGGCTGTGGCCCATGGCCAGAATGCGGAAGATGAAGCGGCGGTCAAACTCATAGGGGTTGCGCCCCAATTCATCGCGCAGGTCCGCCAGACGGCGGTCAATCTCGCTGAGCGTACCGGTGTCGGCTGTGTAGCGGCGCAGTTCCTCCAGCGCGGTCATTTGCGTGCGCAGGTTGTCCCACCTATAGAAACGGCGGAACTCGTCGGCCATGCGGTCGCCGCCGGGGAAAGCGCTGGCAAAGACAACCCCCGTCTCGTCGCGCAGGCTCTCGGGCAGCATCCAGCGGTCCGGCAGATAGGTGCCCTTGGTGGTCGCGCGGTAGGTCTGTACGAGCGGGATATTGGCTTCGCGCAGGGCGTCAAGGCCCGCGGCCATGGCCAGCTGCGTGGTGATGTCAAGCGCCTCCACCAGCTTGGCGGGGACCCCGTACTCGGCCGTCAGGTCAAACGCGCCGCCGCGCCCTGCCAGCTTGATGACGTCATCGGTGTCACTGATGCTCTCAAAGGAGCCGGAGCCGTCCTCGCTCTTGACGAGGCGCGTAATGTGACGGCTTGCCATCTCCTTGCGAAAGCGCTCGGGGATGAGATCGATGAATTGCTCGCCGCGCAGAATGCGCATGGCGTTGTCGGGGTCCATCACCGACTTGTTGGCCCCCGGCAGCCCCAGCCCTGTGCCGGTGACAATTACGGAGCCGGTGGGCGTCTCGTTGCGGTCGAAGACTTGCATGCGGATGGCCTGCGGTGCGGCATATTGCGCCAGCACCTGCGCCAGCGCCTGGCTGAGGGCCGTTGTGTTCATGTCCGGCGCTACGGACGCACCGGCGGCAGGCTGCCGAGCCGAATGGGCAGCGGGTGCTGCAGGTGCAGCGGCAGTCGCACTTGCGCCGTTGCCCTGTGCGCTCTCGCTGCGATTCATAGATGCCAGTTGCACGGGGGCGCTGTTCTCTTCGGGCAAGCCATAGCCGGCCGCAAAGAGGCCGCAGAGCGCGTGGTTGAAGGAGGCAAGTTCGCCAGTCTTGGGGTGGTTGCTGAAGAGCGACCAGACCTCCGGCTTGTCGAGCAGCACATCATCCACGAAGCCCTTGAGCGCCTTCTTGGGGCCCACCTCCACAAAGGTACGCACGCCGTTGGCGTAGAGCGTCTCCAGCCCCTTGACCCACTGCACGGGTGACGCGATCTGCAGTTCGAGGATATCCTTGATGCCCTCGACCGTAGTGGGGTAGAGCTCACCCGTTACATTCGCCACCAGTTGCAGTTGCGGCGTGCGGATGTCGAAGCGATCGAGCACCTTGCGCAGCGGCGCACTGGCCGGGGCCACGAGTTTGGTGTGGAAGGCGTGGCTCACGGGGATGCGCACGGCCGTGAAGCCCTTCTCGGCGAAGAGCGCCATGGCCTGCTCAACGGCCTTGGCCTCGCCGCCCACCACGCTCTGGTTGTTGGAATTGATGTTGGCGGCCACTGCATAGCCATCCACCTGCTTGAGCGTTTCTTCGACGACCGGGTACGGGGCCATGACGGCGGCCATCCAGCCATTGTCGCCCAGGGCCACCTTGGTCATCTCGGCGCCGCGTGCGGCCGATGCCTCCAGCGCCTGCGCAAAGGGCATGATGCCTGCCGCGATCAGCGCTGCATACTCACCCAGCGAGTGGCCCATGGCCATGTCGGGCGTAAAGCCATAGTCGCGCAGCAGCAGCAGCATGGCCGTGTCCAGCGTCAGCATGGCGGGCTGGGTAATCGCCGTCTGCATCAGGTCTTTTTCCACCTGCTTGACGGCAACGGGGTCTGCACCGTCCACAAAGATGTAGGAGGTGAGCGTGCGCCCCAGGATGGGCGTCATCACGCGGTCCGCTTCGACAAAGACATTGGCGACTGTGGGTGAAATGGAGGCCAGTTCGCGCCCCATGTTGGCATACTGGCTGCCCTGGCCGGGGAAGAGGTAGGCAATCTTGCCGGGGCGGGGGCCGCTGCCGCGGAAGATGCCTTGTCCCTGCAGCGCCTTCCATGCCTGCGGATTGTCAAAACCTGCGGCCTTGCGCGCCTTGCCCAGTTTGTCCAGCAGGTCGCGCGAGTCGGCAAAATCGATCACCAGCCGCTCTGCGCTGCGAATTATCTCGGGAGCGGGCAGGGCACGCTCGGGCGTCCAGCCGCTCTCCACGCGCCGGTAGACCTCATCTAGTTGATCCTTGAGCGCTGCCGGTGTGGCCGCACCCACGGCCAGAATGCCGCGCGGCGGCAGCGGGCGTGCGGCCGCAGGGGTCGGCGATGGATTCACCGCCATACCGTTTCCTCGGTTCACATCAACACTCGCATAGCTCTTTGCTTCGCTCTTCAACATGCCGGGTACGTGCTCCTCCATCACAAGATGGAAATTGGTGCCGCCAAAGCCATATGCGCTGACGCCTGCGCGGCGGGGCGCACCCCGTGGCGCGTCCCAATTTTTCAGTTCATGATTCAGATAGAATGGAGTCTGCGCGAAATCAATGTTGGGGTTGGACTGCTGCGCATTGAGGGTAGGGGGCAGCACCTTGTCATAGATCGCCATCGCCGTCTTGAGCAGGCCGGCCGCGCCTGCGCCCGCCTTGAGGTGGCCAATGTTGCTCTTGGCCGAGCCCAGCGCAATCGAACCGGGGCGTGCGCCCATGCCAAAAATCCTGGCCAGGCTCTCCACCTCCACCACGTCGCCCACGCGCGTGCTCGTGCCGTGCGCTTCCACCAGCGTCGCGCTGGTTGGGTCAAGCCCTGCATTGTCCCAGGCGCGTTGAATGGCGAGCAGTTGCCCTTGCGGGTTGGGGGCTGTGATGCCCTTGCCCTTGCCGTCGCTCGAGCCGGCCACGCCGCGGATGACGGCGTAAATCCGGTCGCCATCGCGCACGGCGTCGGCCAGCCGCTTGAGCAGAAACGCGCCGGAGCCTTCGCCCATGACGAAGCCGTCGGCCCCTGCGCCAAAGGGGCGGCTGCCGCTGTTGCTCAGTGCGCCGATTTTGCAGAACTTGACGAAGCTCGAGGCGCCCATATTGCGGTCCACGCCGCCGGCAATCACCGCGTCGGCCTGGCCGGCGTTGAGCGCCTCGCACGCGGCCTGCACTGCGGCGAAGGAGGAGGCGCAGGCGGCGTCGGTAATGAAGCTGGGGCCGCGCAGATTGAGCACATTGGCCACGCGCCCGGCCACAATGTTGGGCAGCTCGCCCGGCATGGTGTCTTCGGTAATCTGCGGCAGCGTGCTGTCCATGGTCGCGTGCCACTGCGTCAAAATGCTTGTGCGCGTGGCCGCGGGCAGCGCTGCAAACTCGGGCGAGCCATGCAGCCAGTGAACATACTCGGGCCAGTTGACGCGTGCGGTGGTGACGTACTGCATCTCACCGCCCATCGCCGTGCCCAGGATGATGCCCGTGCGGTCGGTGTCCAGGGGGCGCTGCGGGTAGCCGTAATCTGCCATGGCCTCGGCGGCGATGGTGACGGCCCACTGCTGGCTCTCATCCATGGATGCGGCCACCTTGGGCGGCACGCGGAAACGCTTCCAGTCAAACTGGAAGTCGCGCACCCAGCCGCCGATCTTGCTGTAGGTCTTGTCGGGGGCTGAGGGATCGGGGTCGAAATAGTCGGCAATGCTCCAACGCTCTGGAGGCGTTTCAGTAATGCTGTAGCGTTTGTTGCGAATGTTTTGCCAAAAGGCCGGGGCATTGGGTGCGTCGGGGAGGACGGCGCCCACCCCCACAATGGCCACGGCTCGCTCTGCACTGGAACTCATGCGGTCCCCTCCTCGGATCTCTCGGAATGTACTGCTGCCGTGTTGGGCGCAACGATGCGGCCACCCGCACAAACGGATGGCCGCACGCTGCGCCGCTAGGTTTACGCCGCCGGGAAGGCCCTGTTGAGCGCTTCGGCGACTAAGTCCATGTCTTCAATCAACCCGGCCTGCGCAGCGTAGATGGCAGGCAACCCCAGCGAGTTGGCCAGGTTCGGGTCCGTTTGCCCTGCGCCGATGGCCCAGCGCAGCCCTTCGCTTGCCACCTTGAGCGCCGCCTCGCGTGCGTGGACACGCGCCATGGCCTGACGGGTGGGCACATCGAGGGGTATGGCCTCGGTGGGCTTGTCGACCACGCGCTCGGCAAAGATGGCGGCCGTCTCGGCAAAGGCAATCAACTCGCCCAGGCGGAAGAGAACGTGTTGATTGCGCGTGAGCCGGTCAATGCGGCAGCGCTCGAGTACAACCACCAGCGCGCGCATGGCCAGCGCTGCGCCGGCAAGGCCATTGTCCGGCTGTGACGCCGCCTTGGCCTCGAGGCGTGCGGCCCAGTCGCTGTAGTAGCCGCCGCGCGATTTGAGGTGCAACTGCCAGCGGTCGCGCGCTATCGTCCACTCCATTATCTCCGAGGTGCCCTCGTAGATGGTGGTGATGCGCACGTCGCGCTTGATCTTCTCGACCATGTACTCCTTGGTGTAGCCGTAGCCGCCCAGCGCCTGGATGCTGTCCTCGGCCGCCTTGTTGCCCGCCTCGGTGGCAAGGTACTTGGCGACGGCGCCTTCGGTCTGCAGGTCAGGCTCGCCGCCGTCAATGCGCTCTGCAACCCATTCGATGTAGGTGCGCGACGCCTCCAGGCGCACGGCATTGGGCACAATCAGCTTGTGCGTGTAGCCCTGCTTGCGGCTGAGCGTGGCGCCGCCCTGGACACGCGTCTGCGAGTAGGGGATGGCCTTTTTCAGGGCGGCCCAACCCGCGCCAAGGCCAAAGCAGGCCACCATGAGGCGCGTGTAGCCGAAGACCGCCTGTGCCTGCTGCAGACCTTGCCCTTCCACGCCGCCCACCAGGCGGTCCGGTGTGACGTATACATCCTCGAGGAAGAGCGCCGCGGTGCTGCTGGCGCGGATGCCGTGCTTGTCTTCAGGTTTGCCCTGGGAGAAGCCCGGCGCACCATCTTCCACCACGAACCAGCTTGGGCCGCCGGGGGCCAGTGCCAGAATCGTGTAGATGGCCGCCACGCCGCCGTTGGAGATCCACTGCTTGCGCCCGTTGATGCGGTAGCCGGTGAGCGTATCACCCTCGAATACGGGCTCGGCCTTGGTCTTGAGCGAGCCGAGGTCGCTGCCGGCCTGGGGTTCGGTGGCGCCATAACCCACAAGCAGCCCCTCGTTGGCAATGCGCCCCATCCAATGTTTCTTCTGATCTTCGGTGCCGCCCACGGTGATGGGATCGGTCCCCAGGAACGTGGCCAGAACACCCGTGGCAATGCCCAGATCGATCGCAGCCATGGCTTCGGATACGCGATAGATGTCATACGCGCCGCCGTCCATGCCGTCATATTCGCCGGGTATGAAGACCAGATGCAACCCCATGGTGTTGTACAGGTCGTTGAGCACCTTGGCCGGGAATTCGTCATTGTGGTCGAGCTTCAGAAGAAACTCATTGGTCAAGTTCTTTTCGGCATATTTGGCCAGCGTGCTCAAGACCTGCTTGCGTTCACCGGGATCCAGTCCAGCCATGGGAAATCTCCTCGTTAGGAAGGGCTTGTGCTTTTTTTCACGAATTGCGCTGCGGTGAAAAGAACATGCGCAACCGCCACCGGCCGGCCACCGCATGCATGAATTGACGAATGCAAGAAAGAGAACGATGGTGGTGTCGCAGCAAACGGGAATGCGTGCGTGCAACAACTGCGCCACAACTCGACAACATCCCCAACACAAGTGTAAGCGAAAATAAAACGTTGGTGAAGTGACACACGTACGCCCTTTGGGGTACGAATGTCCCGCAAAGCGCGCAAACGACATTTCTGTACGCGCAAGAAGCGGGAACAACGGAATAGACAGGAAACAAAGGCTTTTTTGCCTTGGTTGCTGCTTTTTCCGGTGTTGCCGCGTTTTTAAGCGTACA
>CAYJNV010000143.1:8059-10530 GCA_964370975.1 uncultured Caldilineaceae bacterium
CAAAAAGTTTTTGTTTCCTGTCTTTTCCGTTGTTCCCGCCTCTTTCCGCGTACAGGAATTTTAGTGGACCCCGTTGAGGGAATGCGCCAGCAGCTCCGCGGGCGTGGCCGTGCCCGTGGGCGCCATCTGCAGCAGTGTCGCGCCCCATGTAAGCCCCGCGCCGAAGGCAACCAGCAGCAGCCGGTCATCTACGCGTATGCGCCCACCATCCACGGCCTCGGCCAGCGCCAGGGGAATGGAGGCCGCCGAGGTGTTGGCGTAGCGGTCGATGTTGACAATGAAGCGCTCGAGCGGCAGCCCCATGTCGCGCGCCGCCGCCTCGATTATGCGCAGGTTGGCCTGGTGGGGAATGATCCAGTCCACTTCGTTCAGACTCATGCCCGCCTGCGCCAGCACCGTGTGGCACGCCTTGCCCACCACGCGCGCGGCGAACTTGAAGACCTCGCGCCCGTTCATCTCCAGATAGATGTCGCCGTCGGCCAGTGCCTGCGGCCCAAACGGTTTCTTGGAACCCCCCGAGCGCATGATGATCGTTTCGCCCTGTGTGCCGTCGGAGCCGAGCGTAAATGAGTTCATGCCGCACGGCGCATCTGTGGCCTGAATGACTACAGCGCCGGCGGCGTCGCCGAAGAGCACGCAGGTGGAGCGGTCACGCCAGTTGACGAAGCGGCTGAGCAATTCGGCGCCAATCACCAGAATCGTCTTGTACGCCTCCGTTTGGATGAACTGGTTGGCCACGCTGTAGGCGTACACAAAGCCCGTGCATCCCGTAACGACCACAAACGCGGGCACATTCGTCGCGCCCAGTTGCGCCTGCACCAGGCTGGAGACGGGCGGTGTGTGGTAGTCGGGCGTGGAGGTGGCGACGATGATCAGGTCGAGGTCGTGGGGCGAGAGGCCGGCGCGCGCCAGTGCGACACGAGCCGCCTCGACGGACATGCTCGAGGTCGTCTCGTGCTCGCCAGCGATGTGGCGCTCGCGAATGCCCGAGCGCTGCACAATCCACTCGTCGCTCGTGTCCAGGCGCAGCGAGAGATCGTGGTTGGTAACCACCTGCTCGGGCACATAGCTGCCCCAGCCCACCACGCGGCCATAGGGGCCGCACCTTGATGTGCTCATGTTCCGCTTCCTTCAGTCGACGCGGGCCAGGCAATCCCGGATGCGCAGGATAGAACACCGGCGCTGCGCCAAAGTTTCTGTACGCGGAAAAAGCGGAACCAACGGAAACAACAGCAAACAGAAGCCTGATGCCTCTGTTTGCTGTTGTTTCCATTGGTTCCGCTTTTTCTGCGCACAGGCCTCTTGTTACCGCATCGTCAGCGCCATGACGGCTTTCTGTACATGCATGCGGTTCTCGGCCTCGTCATAGACGACCGAGTTGGGGCCATCAATGACGCCGTCGGTCACCTCGATGTTGCGGTCGGCGGGCAGGCAGTGCATGTAAAGCGCATTGGGCTTGGCCAGCGCCATGCGCCGCTCGTCGGTAATCCAGTTCGTGTACTTCTTGCCGATTTCGGCGCTCTTGGCGTTGTCATCGGTCGTCAGCAGCGCGCCCCACGATTTGGGGTAGACGATGTCGGCATCCTTGAAGCCGGCGTCGAAGTCATCCATCACCTCAAAGCTGCCGCCGTGCTTCTTGATGTTGTCATGCGTCTGCTGCTCGATGTCGGGCATGAGCTTGTATTCGGGCGGGCGCGTCAGGCGCACGTTCATGCCGAATCGGCTCATCTGCAGAATGAGGCTCTGCGGCACGGAGATGGGCTTCTGGTAGCTCGACGCATAGGCCCACGACACATTGATGGTCTTGCCGCGCGGGTCGCCCACCTTCTCGATGATGGTGAGCAGGTCGGCCAGAATTTGGAAGGGATGGTAGACGTCGCACTGCATGTTGAGGACGGGCACGCGACTGGCCTGCGCCACCTCGTTGATGTACTTGTTGCCCACGCCCCAGTCACACTGGCGGATGGCGATGCCGTCGTAGTAGCGGCCGTAGATCTCGCCGATCTCCTTGGCGGTGTCGCCGTGGCTGATCTGCGTCGTGTCCGAGTCGATGAACGCGCCGTGGCCGCCGAGTTGGGCGATGCCTGACTCGAAGCTCGAGCGGGTGCGCGTGCTGGAGAAGAAGAAGAGCATCGCCAGCGTCTTGTCGCGCAGGAGGGGGTGGGGAATCCCCAGGGCGCGGTCGCGCTTGAGTTTGAGAGCGACATCGATGACGGTGTCGATCTCTTCCTTGCTGAAGTCCATGTCGCTAATATAGTCGCGGCCGCGCAAATCGGTTTGCATGTGTTTGTTCCTTTGTAATGCGTGCGAATGGCTGACGGTGATGCGCGCGGGAGCCGCGCGCTGCAAGGCGGACGATGTAGTGCCGCTCATTGTACCCAATCGCCGTGCGCGTGTGAAAAGGTGGGCAGTGGGCGCGACTGCCTACTGCCCACTGCCTACTGCCCACTGCCTACTCCCCAGTGGTATAC
>CAYJNV010000144.1:0-10485 GCA_964370975.1 uncultured Caldilineaceae bacterium
AGCCGTTCTTCATGGCTGCATGCGCCGCCGCGAGGCGGGCAATCGGCACACGGAACGGGCTGCACGAAACGTAGTTAAGGCCGGCCAGGTGGCAGAACTCGATGCTCTCGGGGTCGCCGCCGTGCTCGCCGCAGATGCCCATGGGCATACCGGGGCGCGTCTTGCGGCCCAACTCGACGGACATCTTGATGAGCTTGCCAACGCCGCCGCGATCCAGGTGCTGGAAGGGGTTGCTGGGCAGCACGCCCAATTCGCCAAACTGGATCAGGAACTTGGACTCGGCGTCGTCGCGGCTCATGCCGAAGGTGGTCTGCGTCAGGTCATTCGTGCCGAAGGAGAAGAACTCGGCTTCGGTAGCCATCTCGTCGGCGGTGAGGGCGGCGCGTGGGAGTTCAATCATCGAGCCATACTTGAAGTCGACGGTGATTCCGGCTTCGCCGAAGACTTCGGCGGCCACACGGTCAACAATCTTGCGCAGGAAGGCCAGTTCGTTTACATGGCCGGCCAGCGGGATCATGATCTCGGGGTGGACATCCACACCATCGCGCTTGACGGCCACAGCGGCCTCGAGGATGGCGCGAATCTGCATTTCGGTGATCTCGGGCATGATGATGCCCAGGCGGTCGCCGCGCAGACCCAGCATGGGGTTGGATTCGCTCAGGGCCTCGACGCGGCCGAGCATGTCTTCCTTCTTGCGCAGCTCACCCAGCGCGGTGTCAATCTCGCTCAGCGTGTGGAAGTGCTGCAGGCGCACCTTGAGGTCGGCCAGGTCGGCCACCAGGTCATGGTGCGAAGGCAGGAATTCGTGCAGGGGCGGGTCCAGCAGGCGGATGATGACAGGCTGGCCATGCATGGCACGGAAGATGCCGTCGAAGTCGCTGCGCTGCATGGGCAGGAGCTTCTCGAGGGCCGAGACGCGGCGCGCCTTGCTGTCGGCCATAATCATTTCCTGCACAATGGGCAGGCGCTCTTCGGCGAAGAACATGTGCTCGGTGCGGCAGAGACCCACACCTTCGGCGCCGTAGCGGCGGGCGCGTTCGGCGTCGGCCGGGTAGTCGGCGTTGGCCCACACACCCAGCGTGCGAATCTTGTCGGCCCAGCTCAGCAGCGTGGTGAGGTCCTTCTCATTCTCGAAGTCGGGCTCGCGCGTCTCGAGCTTGCCCAGGTAGACTTCACCCGTGCCGCCGTCGAGGCTCAGCCAGTCGCCTTCGTGGATTTCGTGGACGTTGTCGCCCACGGTGACCATCATCAAGCGCTGCTCGACATTAATGCCCAGATTCTCGGCGCCGCAAACGGCGGGCGTGCCGAACTGGCGGGCAACGACGGCCGCGTGGCTGGTGGCGCCGCCGCGGCTGGTGAGGATGCCCTTGGCGGCAATCATGCCGTGCACGTCATCAGGCTTGGTCTCGGGGCGCACCATGATGACATCCTTGCCCTCATGGCCCCACTTCTCGGCGGTGTCGGCGTCAAAGACGGCCATGCCCACGGCGGCGCCGGGGCTGGCGTTGACGGCCTTCTCGACCACGCGCTTGCCTTCGCTCGTGGCCGCCTTCTTGACTTCGGGGCTGAACTGCGGGTGGAGCAGCATGTCCACCTGCTCGGGCTGAATGCGTGAGACGGCCTTTTCCTTGGTGATCAAGCCTTCAGTTGCCAGGTCCACTGCAATGCGGATGGCAGCGCGTGCGGTGCGCTTGCCGTCGCGCGTCTGCAGCAGCCAGAGTTTGCGATTCTCAATTGTGAATTCGACGTCCTGCATATCCTTGAAGTGATTTTCAAGGATGAGCGTAATACGCACGAAGTCGGCGTAGGCCTCGGGCATATCCTTCTTGAGTTGCGCAATCGGCAGCGTGTTGCGAATGCCTGCGACGACATCTTCGCCCTGGGCGTTGATGAGGTAGTCGCCGTAGAGTTCGTTGGTGCCGTCAACCGGGTTGCGCGTGAAGGCGACGCCTGTGCCGCTCTCTTCACCCATGTTGCCGAAGACGACCATCTGAATGTTGACGGCAGTGCCCAGGTTGTGGGCGATGTTGGTAGCGTTGCGATAGTCGACGGCGCGCTTGCCGAACCAGGAGTTGAAAACGGCGCGGGTGGCCATTTCGAGTTGCTTGTAGGGATCCTGCGGGAAGTCGGTGCCCTGGTAGGCTTTGATGAGGCTCTTGAAACGCTCGATGACGTGGCGCCAGCCGTCGGCCGTAATCTCAACGTCGGTGCGAACGCCCAGCGCTTCCTTCTCTTCGTCCATAATCACATCAAACGGTTCATCGGGCACGCCCATGACGACCGCGCCAAACATCTGGATGAGGCGGCGGTAGGAGTCCAGGACGAAACGATCATTGCCGGCAAGCTTGATCATGCCCGCGGCGGTTTCGTCATTCAGGCCGATGTTAAGAACAGTGTCCATCATGCCGGGCATCGAGAACTTGGCGCCCGAGCGACAGGAGACGAGGAGCGGGTTGTTGGCATCGCCGAACTTCTTGCCGGTCTTCTTCTCGAGCGCGGCCATGGCGTCCACTTCCTGCTCCCACATGCCGGGGGGGAAGTTGCGGTCGTGCTCCATGTAGGCGTTGCAGGCGCGTGTGGTGACCGTGAAGCCCGGAGGCACGGGCACGCCAATGCGCGTCATCTCGGCCAGGCCGGAGCCTTTGCCGCCGAGCAGAGCCTTCATGTCGTCCCAACTCTTGGGTTTTGCATCCTTTTCCGCCTGGTCAAGCTCATCAAAGAGATAGACCCAGCGTTGCGTAGGGGTATCCATAGGTGCCAACAATCCTCCGTAGAACGATTTGAGAAAGATGTCTCACCGGGAAAGCGGTGAGTAAAATGGAGATATGCAAATATGTGCGGCGCCCGAGAACAGGCAGCCGGGGCGCGGGCCAAACGTGCGCCAATCGCGCGCACAGCGACCCACAAAGAGTAAGTCTACGCGAGAAAGAGCGTGTGTGCATCACGCGAAGGAACAAAACGGGGATGGTAACGTGGCGGGTTAGCAACCTGGCCAAGTGGATAGGGGCGCGGGCCGGGTGTCGGCAGTGGGGTGTCGCGCGTCGGGGTAGGGGGTGCGTAGGCCATGTCTCCGACGTGGCGCTCGCAACGGTTGTCAACCAATGAGTTGACGCGAACGCCGCACCACTGTACACTGTAGTGGGAGGCGCCCTATGGCACAAGCATTGATTAACCTACAACTATTGCGCACCAGAATCCGTGAACTCTACGGTACGCAGGCGGCCTTTGCGCGCCACTGTGGTTGGTCGCGTCAGTACGTCTCGCGTGTGCTCTCCGGCCAGTCTGCCATGAGCATGGCACGGCTGAGCGAGTTGGCGGCGGCGCTGGATTTGCCAATGGCCGAGATCGTGCTTGGGAAGCGTGCAGCGCGTGAGGTTGCCGTGGCCGGGCCGGCGCGTGAGCCCGAAAACGCACTGCGTGAATCCGCAGCCAAATACGTTGCGCCGCCCGTCCACGCCGAAGCAGAAGGTTCAGGCTACGGTAACAGCGCTGATGCCGAAAAGTCGCTGCAGGGCTGGGGGCCGCTGAAGAACTTTGCGTCGGAAGAAGAGTGGCTGGCGTTTGTGCGTTCAATGCGTGGCAAGTACCGCGATTTGTTGTCGCCAAGTGAGGAGTTCCTGCGGCGCAAACACGAGGAGATAGAGCGTGAGGAGTCCGGCTGGGATCTACGTCCTTGATTCGTGTGCGCTTATTGCGTACTACCGTGATGAGCAAGGGGCGCTGGCAGTGGCGCCAATCATTGAATCAAGACAGGCGCTGATGCACGCACTGAATCTGTGTGAGTTCTACTATGACTGTTCACGCACCATCGGACGCGACAACGCGCTGCGGCTATTGTTCAACGCGCGTACGATGGTTAAGGTTGACAAGGACGTGGGCGAGGATTTTCTAATCCGCGTCGGCGACCTGAAGGCTCGCGGCGGCATTGCGCTGGCAGACTGCTTCGCCGCTGCCCTGGCGATTCGCACAAACGGCATTGTTGTGACGGCGGACCACAGGGAATTTGAGCCGATTGCAGCTGGCGGACACTGTCGCGTGCAATTCTTCCGCTAACTGCAACCTGTACAGCACAAAAAAGCCGCCAGCCCATGTGGGCTTGCGGCTTTTTATGTATGGCTGGGGGACAGGGATTCGAACCCCAACTGTCTGATCCAGAATCAGAAGTTCTGCCGATTAAACTATCCCCCATCGGCCACTACATCCCCATTTTAGCGCCGCTTGCGCTCGAGTGCAAATTTCGCGACTGGCTGACTGGTATACAGAAGCCATGATCAATGATCATTGATCATCGATCATGGCTTGGTCTCCTCCCTCCATCGCGCGCACCCCATTCGCCACGCGCGCGAGCGTTTCCATGCGGCCGAGGACATGCATGCTCTCGAAGAGCGGCGGGGCGACCGTTTTACCGGTGATGGCCACGCGGAAGGGTTGGAAGTAGGCGCCCAGCTTGACGTCTGCGGCCTCGGCCAGGGCGCGGAAGGCGGACTCGAGCGTCGGCGCGTCGAAGGGCTCCACCAGGCGCAGCGCGCTTTCACCCGCGCGCAGAATCTCGAGCGTCTGCGCGGCGGTCATCTTCTTTGCCACGAACGCGCCGGGGTCGGGGTAAGTGATGGCGTCGGCGGCCACGAAGGCCCAGTCGATCATCGGCCCGGCTTCGGCCAGGGTCTTGATGCGCTCCTGGATGATGGGCACCAGTAGCGCGAGCCGTTTGCTGCTGCGCAGCGCCGCCTCATCCATGCCCAACTGCTGGGCAAGGAATGGGGCCAGGCGCGCCTGCAGTTCGGCCGGGGCGAGGCTGCGGATGTACATGCCGTTGATCCAGTCGAGCTTGGCGTAGGGGACGGCGCCGGCCGCGGGGTTGATGTCGTGCAGCTCAAAGCGGGCTATGGCTTCCTCGCGTGTAAAGATCTCCTGCTCGGCGTCGAAATTCCAGCCGATGTTGGCCAGAAAGTTGAACATCGCATCGGGCAGGTAGCCATCCTGCATGAACTCCTCGACAAAGACCGGGTACTCCTTGCCGTCCACAATTGGCTTGCGCTTGCTCATCTTGCCCTTGCCGCTGGGGTCCAGAATCACAGGCAGGTGGACGAAAGCGGGGGCATCCCAGCCCAGGGCATCGTAAACCAACTGGTGGATGGGTGCTGAGGGCAACCACTCCTCGCCACGCAGCACGTGGGTAATCTGCATGAGGTGGTCGTCCACTACCACCGCCAGGTGATAGGTGGGCAGACCGTCCCCCTTGAGGAGCACAGGGTCCACCGGTATGCGCTTGTTGTCGACCGTAATCGATCCGCGGATGAGGTCGGTGAAGGTGGTTGCGCCCTCGAGGGGCACGGCAAAGCGCACGACGTAGGGCCGCCCTTCGGCCTCCAGTGCGGCGCGCTCTGCAGCGCTGAGGAAGCGATCGCGGCGGTCGTACTCCTTGCCGGCGGCGCGCAGCGTTTCGAGTTCAGCACCGGTGGTGTAGGAGCGATAGGCGTGGCCTGCAGCAATCAACTTGTCCGCATATTCGCCATAGATAGCTTTGCGTTCGGACTGCACATAAGGGCCATAGGGGCCGCCCACATCGGGGCCTTCGTCCCAGTCGAGACCGAGCCAGCGCAAGCTGCGCATGAGGTTGGCCAGGCTGTCGGGATTGAAGCGCTTCTGGTCGGTGTCCTCAATGCGCAGGATGAACGTGCCGCCTGTGTGGCGGGCGTAGAGCCAGTTGAAGAGCGCCGAGCGCAGGCCGCCCAGGTGGAGAAAGCCGGTGGGGCTGGGCGCAAAGCGCACACGTGCGGGATTTGAGTTGGTCATAGTTCCTTCCACGGACCAGTACGCGGAAAATGCGGGTACAACGGAGGCTTCATGAAGGACCACTTCACGCCTTATCCGCTGGTTCCGCGCTTTCCGCGGACTCGTTGTTTATCTGTCAAGGAGTCCGCTGAGCAATTCCTGGACGACAGCAGCGTTGGCGGCGCCACTGGTTTCGCGCATGACCTGGCCGGTGAAGAAGCCGAGCAGGCCCGTTTTGCCGGCGCGGTACTGCGCAACTTTGTCGGCGTGGGCGGCGATGACGCGCTCCACAATGGGCAGCAACGCACTGCCGTCGGCCACCTGGCGCAGGCCGCGCGCCTCCACAATCTGCGCCGGTTCGCCGCCGGAGGTCACAAGCTCAGTGAAGACCGTACGTGCACCTGACGTGGAAATGACATTGTCGTCCACGAGGCGCACCAGCGCGGCCAGCGCCGCAGGCGTAAGGGCGGCATCGGACAGCGCCCTGCCGTTGAGTTCGCCGGGCAGTTCGTGGTTAATCCACGTGGCCAGTGCCCTGGGGTTGGCAGGGTCGGCGGCAAGAGTTTCCTCAAAGAAGTCAGCGGTGGCCGCTTCACGCGTGAGGAGTTCGGCTTCATCCTCGGGCAAGCCCCACTCGGCTGCATACCGTTCGCGGCGCGCCTGAAGCGCCGGGGAGCGTTCAGGGATGCGCGGCTTGCCCTCGGCGGCGGGTTCGTCGACGGGCGCCTCGCGGCGTCCGGCATCATATGTTGCGCGGCCGGTTGCACGGGACCACGAATCGCGCAGCCCCACAATGCGGTTGAAGATCAGCGCATTGGGCGTGCTCTCCACAGGGTCCTGCCAGAAGTAACCTGTGCGCTCGAACTGGTAGCGAGTGTCGGCGGGGTCACCCACAACACTTGGCTCCACCCACGCGCCGCTGATCACTTCCAGTGCGTTGGGGTTGAGTGCGTCCTTGAAGGCCATGCCCTCTGCGTCGGGGTCGGCCACACGCAACAGGCGGTCGTATAGGCGTACGGTGGCGCGCACCGCGTGCGGGGCGCTTACCCACTGGATGGCGGTCTGCGTCTTCTTGTGCGCGCCCTGCGCACCGCTGCGCGTGGCGGGGTCGTAGGTGCAGCGGACGGCGGTGATCTTGCCGGCGTCGTCCTTCACCACGCCCGTGCAGGTGACGATGTAGGCGTGGCGCAGCCTCACTTCGCGGCCGGGTGCGAGCCTGTAGAAGCCCTTGGGGGGCTCTTCCATGAAATCAGCGCGCTCGATATAGAGTTCGCGGCTGAATGGAACCTTGCGCGTCCCCTCGCGTGGCACGTCATGGGGATAGTAGGGCGCGTCCAGCCATTCCGTCTCGCCCGCGGCGTAGTTGTCGATGATCAGCTTGACTGGGTTGAGCACGGCCATGACGCGCGGCGCAACCGGATTGAGGTCGTCGCGGATGCATGAATCGAGCAGGTTCATTTCGACGCGCGAGTTGGACTTGGCCACGCCAATGCGTTCGGCAAAACTGCGAATGGACGAGGGCGTCACGCCACGGCGACGCAGCCCGGCAATGGTGGGCAGGCGCGGGTCGTCCCACCCCGCCACGAATCCTTCCTCAACAAGCTGAAGCAACTTGCGTTTGCTCATCACCGTGTAGTCGAGATTCAGGCGGGCGAATTCGTACTGGTGGGGGCGCGGCTCTTCTACCAGGCTGTCGAGCAGCCAATCATAGATTTCGCGGTTGTTCTCGAACTCCAGCGTACAGATGGAGTGGGTGACCTGCTCAATCTGATCCGAGAGAGGATGCGCATAGTCATAGAAGGGGTAAATGCACCAGTCGTCGCCCGTGCGGTAGTGGGTAGCGTGGCGGATGCGGTAGAGCAATGGATCGCGCATCTTCATGTTGGGGCTGGCCATATCGATTTTGGCGCGCAGCACCTTGCTGCCGTCGGCGAATTCGCCCGCGCGCATGCGCCGGAAGAGATCAAGGTTCTCCTCCACGCTGCGGCTGCGGTACGGGCTCTCGCGCCCTGTCGTCGTCACCGTGCCACGGTATTCGCGAATTTCCTGATCGCTCAGGTCGTCGACGTACGCGCGGCCCAGTGTGATGAGCCGCTCGGCGAAGTCGTATAGTTGCGCCGAGTAGTCGGAGGCATAGTAAAGGTGTTCGCCCCAGTCGAAGCCTAGCCAGCGAATCGTCTCCTGGATAGTGGCGACGAATTCCATGTCCTCGGTTTCGGGGTTGGTGTCATCCATGCGCAGGTGGCAGACGCCGCCGAACTCCTGTGCAATGCCGAAGTTGAGGCAAATGGACTTGGCATGGCCGATGTGCAAGTAGCCATTCGGCTCGGGTGGAAAGCGCGTGACGACGCGGCCGCCATAGCGCCCGTTGCGCTGGTCTTCGGCCACAATTGTGCGCAGGAAATCCTGGGTCTCATTGGGCTGGCTGCTGATTGGGTTCTCAACGTTACTGCTCACGGTTGACTCCGGTCTTTGTCCAGACACGCGCGGCGTGTCTGCTCCTCTATGGAACAAGCTTCTATTGTAGCCGAGAGCCGCGTCTGCGCCGAAAAGCCGGTATTGCGCAGGCAGGTTGACGCCACAACTATGACGTCGCACCGGAGACGCGACCAACACGCGCACGTCCGCAGCGCGTGCGCCAGGCCTATGCATCCCCTTCACAAGCGGGCCGCCCTGGGCTATGATGGAAGTGTCACCCGGCATTGTCCCATTATGATCCAACCTCGTCCCCATCCCGTACAAACCTGCAAACATTTGAGGCCCTTCATGACTGCGCCCGCCACCCCCGCAACTATCGAGCAAATCGTCTCACGGATTGCTGCTGCTCACCAACGCCTCGTCGACGCAATCGCGCCATTGACGGACGACCAGTTGCAGGCGCCAGTGCTTGCCAACCAGTGGTCCATCAAGGACGCCCTTGCCCACCTTGCCTTCTGGGACCAGCGCCTGCTTCACGCGATTGCGCCCGAAGGGGGCAAGGATGCGTTCCGGCTGGCCCCGCCCGTGATTGCCGATATTCCTTTTGATGAGCGGTGGCTTGCCACCGTCAATGAACGCATCTATAACGTGAATCGCCGGCGAACCCTGCACGAAGTCCAGGCCGAGTTTGCGGCGACGCGCCGGCGCTTGCTCACGGTTGTTTCATCCTTGACCCTACACGATGTGTTTGATCCCAACGGCCTTTCGGCCGCGCTCGGCGAGCCATTTGCGCCCATGCTGCTTGGCGCGTATGAGCACTATGACGAACACGCCGAGGACTTTGAGGTGCACGCGCGGGCTGCCGCGCAAACGGTGCGTTGACCGCGGTGGCGCCCGCCTTTTCGTCCGCGCCCGAACAACGATGCGACGCAGGGACTCTGCGATACCTCCAATGTTCAACTCAATACTCTCAATCGACGCAGCACTCTTCTATCGTTTTGGCGTTGCCCTGGGCATTGGCATGCTCGTGGGCTTCGAGCGCGAACGCCAACGCAGGAAGGGCGCCGAGATGTTCGCGGGCGTGCGCACCTTTGCACTGCTCTCGCTGCTGGGCTGCACGGCCGCGCTCATTTCCAGCCACACGGCGTCCACATTGCCGCTGGTCGCCACCATTGCCGGCGTCGCGGCGTTGCTCTATGCGGCGTATCGCGGCCAACTGAAGAGCCCCGCCTCCGGCCCCGGCCTGACGACCGAAGTGACGGCACTGCTGACGGTGCTGGTGGGTGCGCTCTGCTACTACCAGTACATCGAGCTGGCCGCTGCGCTGGGCGTTGCCATCCTGATCCTGCTCTCTTTCAAGCCCCAACTGCACGAACTGGCCGAGGCCATCACCTACGAGGACATCTACGCCACCATCAAGTTCGCCGTGGTGAGCCTGATTGTGCTGCCGATATTGCCCAACCGCACTTTCGGCCCGCCCCCCTTTGACGTGCTGAACCCCTACAACATCTGGTGGATGGTTGTGCTGATCTCGGCCATATCTTTCGCCGGCTATGTGCTCATGAAACTGCTGGACGCGGGGCGCGGGATTGGTCTCACGGGAATCCTGGGCGGCATTGTCTCGAGTACGGCGGTGACGCTCAGTTTTTCGGGGCGCAGCAAGTTGAGCGCGCCGATGGTGCCCGCGCTGGCGCTTGGAATTATCCTGGCATGGTCCGTCATGTTCGCGCGTGTGCTGGTGGAGGTGCTGGCGGTGAACCGGCCGCTGCTGGGAGCGCTGTGGCCGCCCATGGCCGCAGGGCTGGCGACGGGACTGCTATACTCCTACTTGCTCTATCGGCATGAGGGAAGCATGCGCACTGAGGACATTGCGTTTAGCAATCCCTTTGAGTTGATGCCCGCATTCAAGTTCGGACTCATCTACGCCGCCGTGCTGCTGATTGTGCGCAGCGCCGAAACCTACTTTGGAACCACGGGCATCTACGTCTCAAGCCTGCTTTCGGGCACGGTCGACCTGCACGCGATTACGCTCTCCATGGCGCAGTTGGGCCAGTCTAGCCAGAGCGACGGCATCGCGCTCGACACGGCAGCCAACGCCATCACGCTGGCGGCACTCTCCAATACCGTCGTCAAGGCAGGGATTGTGCTTTTCGTGGGCGCCAGGGCGTTGCGAAAGCCAATCTTGCCGGCAGTGGTGCTCATCTGCGCGGCGGCCGGGGCGGCGGCGTGGTTCTTCTAAGGCAAATACGACGCGAAGGCGCAAAGTCGCAGAGGAAACGCAAAGAACTGCAA
>CAYJNV010000145.1:0-10476 GCA_964370975.1 uncultured Caldilineaceae bacterium
CAAATAAACCCCCACACCCCCGGCTATGGGCGGCCCCAATTCTATGAAGGCCAAGAACGGTTGCTGTTATGGCGCAAGAAAGGCCGCGATGGCGTCGCGGGTTGCCTGGGGTTGTTCGATGGGTATCATGTGGCCCGTGTTGGGCAGGATCTGCAGCATCGCGCTGGGGATGCCTGCCTGCAACTCGCTTGCCAGCGCGGGGGGCGTCATGCGGTCGTTGGCCCCGGCGAGAATGAGCGTGGGCATCGTCACTTCGGCCAGGCGCGCTGTGGCGTCGAACTCATTGCAGGCGGCGAAGGCATTGTAAAGCACAGCGGGATCGACCGTGCGCAGGTGGCGCAGATAGACTTCACGCTGGTCCGCGCTTACCGTGGGGCCATAGGAGAGATGGGCAATGCGCGCCGTGGCGGCGGCAAAGTCGCTCTGCAACAGATCGAGCAGGGCGGTGTTGACGCGCAATCGCGGCCCCGCTCCCACCAGCACAAGCGCGGCGACGCGCGCCGGCTGCTCCAGCGCCCAGGAGAGTGCCAGCGCGCTGCCCAGCGAGTGGCCCGCGAGCACGCAGGTCTCGAACCCGAGCGAATCCGCCCAGCCATCGATCAGGCGCGTAAAGTCGGCCAGTGTCGCGAGGCCGGGCCCACGCGAACGCCCGTGGCCGGGCAGGTCGATGGCGTAGACGGGGCGTCCCGTCAAGCGGCGCAGGTGCGGCGGCCAATGCAGATACGCGCCCCCGACGCCGTGGATGAGCAGCAGAGGCGTACCTGCTCCGCCCGCGCCCTGCGCGGCGTAGTAGACAGGGTGGTCCGCAAAGACAAAGGTGGACATGGCGTATAAAAGGACTGCGGCCCAGGCGTTTCCAAACTGAAGCCGTTATCGACTTACCAATTTCAACGCAAGGGCGCAAGGGACGGGAGGACGCAAGGAAAAGCAAAGACAGGAACAACCGCAGACTCACGAATTTGCGCCAGATGCGCTTGACAGAGACTGACGCCTCTCCCCGGACTTTGTTTTTCCTTGCGTCTTCGCGTCCCTTGCGCCCTTGCGTTAAGAATGCGCATCTCAGCGCGGTATGACTTTAGCGGCGAATGTGGCCGCCCGAGGTTAGCGCCTCCATGTCGGCATCGACCATCATGCGCACAAGTTCACGGAAGCCTACAGTCGGCTCCCAGCCGAGCACGCGCTTGGCTTTGCCCGGATCGCCTACCAGCAGGTCCACCTCGGCGGGACGGTAGAATTTGGGATCCTGCACCACGTACTTGTGCCAGTCGAGGTCCAGATAGCCAAAGGCCTCGGCCACGAACTCCTCCACGCTGTGGGTTTCGCCGGTGGCCACCACATAGTCGTCGGCCACCTCCTGCTGGAGCATGAGCCACATCGCGCGCACATAGTCGCCCGCGTAGCCCCAGTCGCGCCGCGCCGACAGGTTGCCCAGCGCCAGGCTGTCGGCAATGCCCAGTTTGATCTTGGCCGCGCCGTGCGTAATCTTGTGGGTGACAAACTCCAGGCCGCGCCGCGGGCTTTCATGGTTGAAGAGGATCCCTGAACAGCCGAAGATGTTGTACGACTCGCGGTAGTTGATCGTAATCCAGTGGCCGTAGACCTTGGCCACGCCATAGGGGCTGCGCGGGTACAAGGGGGTGGATTCGCGCTGTGGCGTTTCCATCACCTTGCCAAACATTTCGCTGCTGCTGGCCTGATAGAAGCGAATGGGCATGCCCGCCATGCGGATGGCCTCGAGAATGCGTGTGACGCCCAGCGCCGTAAACTCGCCCGTGAGCACAGGCTGCGAGAAACTGGTGGGCACGAAGGATTGCGCCGCGAGGTTGTAGACTTCGTCAGGTCTGTACTCGCTTAGGATCGCGGCCAGGCTGCCTTGGTCCAGCAGGTCACCCTGAGCAATCTCAATGCGGTCCTGAATGTGCTCGAGGCGCGAGAAGTTGATCGTGCTCGTGCGGCGCACCATGCCGACGACGCGGTAGCCTTGTTCGAGCAGGAATTCCGCAAGGTAACTGCCATCCTGACCGGTGACGCCGGTGACGAGGGCTGTAGGCATGTGAGTCTCTCCATTCTGATGGATCAAGCTGTAAGGTATATGGGCGCGCCGGGGTCACGCTTGTCTTGCGCTTGGCTGCGGCGCGCCGGGATGGGCCAGCGCCGCACGCCAGCCGTTGAGCATGTCGTGAAGCGAGTCGCGCAGTGGAATCTGCGGCTGCCAACCGGTGCTTTGCACGAGGCGCGCATTGTTGCACACCGAGCGGGGGATGTCGCTTGGGCGCATGCGCGCCGGGTCTTGCTCAATCGTGACGTCGGCGGTGGTGAGTTCAAGCAGCGTGCCCAGAAGCCAGCGCACCGAATGGGCCTCGCCGCTGCCCACATTCCAGGCCATGCCCGGTTCGCCCTGCTGCGCCAGCAGCCAGTAGGCGCGCACCACGTCGCGCACATCGGTGAAGTCGCGTTCGGCTTCCAGGTTGCCCACCTTGACGACGGGCGGGCGCAGACCGGCCTCAATCTCGGCCAGTTGGCGAGCAAAGGCGCTGGCCACAAAGGCGTCGGACTGGCCAGGGCCAATGTGGTTGAAGGAGCGCACGCGCAGCGTGGGCAGCCTGTGGCTTTGCCAATACTGGAGCGCCATCAGGTCCTGCGTGCATTTGCTGACGCCGTAGGGATTGTTGGGGCGGAAGGGCGTCTCTTCGCCAATGGGCAAATCTTCGGCGTGTACAAGCCCGTAGGCCTCATTCGAGGTGACGATCAGCGTGCGGCACGCGGGATGGCAGCGGCGCAGCCCCTCCAGCAGATTCAACTGGCACTGGATGTTGAGCTCATAGACGGTCCACGGCTGCTCCCAAGATCCGCCGACGTCGCTCCACGCCGCCAGATGCATTGCGACGTCGGGGCGCACCTCCTCGATGAGGTCGTTGACCCAGAGTGCGTTGCGCAAATCGCCGCGGTGGAGCACCATGCGGTTGGCAAGGTGGTGAATGCGCGTGTCGTGGCGGTGGATGACGCCGTGCAGTTCAATCGGTACGCGTACATCATCGCCCAGCAGATATTCTGCCAGGTAGCTGCCCGCAAAGCCTGCAATGCCCGTCATCAAGACCCGCACGCGAGAAATCTCCTCCAAATACAGCACTATCAATCTGCGCAGTATAGTAGAGCGCTCGCACGCTGCCCAAACGGCGCACCCCGCTTGACCGGCGCGCACTAACACTTCGCAGACAATTCGCATACTGAGTGGAAACGATGCGCATGCGCCCCGCTAACGCCGGCAGCGTACAGTGGAGAGTATCAAGCCAGCACACGAGCGCCCGATTGCGCCGGCGCTCACCCGACAAATACGAACCAACTCAAGGAGATGACCTATGCGTGTTGATATCACTCGTGCCGCGAACGTCGAACAAAAACGGGCCGCCGCCGATGCAAACTCTCGGCTGAACCCCGGCATGGAAAACGTGTGGCGCGAATTCTTTGGCGTGGCCGATGCCATGAACCGCATGCGCGATCGCGACCCGCGCGCCTATGACTATGCGCGCGGCGGCGGCAGCACTGAGGAGAACAACGAGCGCGTCGTGCGCCTGCCCATCGACGCCTGGGCCACAGATGAAGCCTTCACCATGGTTGCCTACCTTCCCGGTGTGGACCCCGAGCAGGTGGAAGTGCTCTTCGAGAACGATGAACTGGCCATCCGCGGCAGCTTTGCGCCCGTGCCCGAGGGAGTCGATTTCGTCAAGCGCGAGCTCTTCCACGGCGCCTTTGAGCGGCGCGTGGCCTTCAACGTGCCCGTGGATGGTGACAAGATTGAGGCGAGCTACGCGCAGGGTGTTTTGACGCTGCGCGTGCCCAAGGCCGAATCGGTCAAGCCGAAGCAGATCAAGGTTGTGTCCAAGTAGGCGCTTGTAGCCGGATAGCGATCGACCCGGCGACCGAGGTGTAGCTACAGCACGGGCACATCCGCCCGGTGCAGAGCGGGGCGTGGACTTTTTCTCCACGCCCTGCTTTTTTGCGCGCCCGGCAACCGCCTGCGTGCTGTAGGACAGATGCTGAAATAGATGCAGGATGTGCAGAAATTGGCGCGTTTGCGGGAACGGCGGCAATTTCACTTGCGTTTTACGTCCACAGTTGCGGAAAAGCTGATGGAGCCTGTGGCAAAACTGCCGCAGGGCCCAATGTCGCAGCACAAGGAGGAGCAAGTGCCATACCAGAATCTTGTGGACCTGCCAGATAGCGTGCGCGACAACCTTCCCGAGCACGCGCAGGACATTTATTTGGAAGCCTTCAACAGTGCATGGGACCAGTACGATTCGCCCGACGAGCGGCGCGGTCACGCCTCGCGCGAGGAAACAGCGCACAAGGTTGCGTGGTCGGCCGTACGGAAGGTCTACGAGAAGAATGATGACGGGCGCTGGATGCGAAAGAGCTGAGCAGCCGTCAGCGCATCAGGCGCCGCAAGCACCGCACTTCGGATTCTGCACTTCGGATCAAGCAAGGAGAAGAGACTATGGCGAACGACAATGTAACGAATCAGAGCGGCTCGACAAAAGGCACGGGCGCGAGCGCAATGCCATCGACCAGCACGGGCAGCGGCCAGGTGGGCGGCAGCAACAAACCAATCAGCCGCAACATGAAGGGCAGCGGCGAGGGCGACAAGTGGACCAAAGCCCAGGAGGAATACACCCAGGATCAGGCGGAGTTCCGCCCCGGTGACCGAGATAAGGACAAGCTCGGCAATGAAGGCAATGTCAACACGAGCGGCAAGCCTGCGAACACGGAGCGGCTTGCCGACACCGTAAACCAGACTGCGCAGGAAGCCAAACAAAGCGCCGAGAAGCTTGCCAACGACGCGCAGGCCAAGCTCAAGGATGTGGCGCGCGAGGCGCAGCAAAGCCTGGGCGATATGACCGAGCAAACCAAACGCACCGCGACCGCCGTTGCCGCCGAGCAGAAGAACATGGCTGCCAGTCGCCTGCGCACATTTGCCGGCACGTTGCGCGAAACCGGCATGAACCTGCAGAACGAGGACGAAGAGATGATTGGCGGCTATGCAGAAAGCGCCGCTGACCAGATTGAGCGCTTTGCAGGCTATCTGCAGCGTCACGATGCGGGCGACCTGATCAATGATGTGCGCGACATTGCCCAGCGGCAGCCTGAGGTATTCATTGCCGGCAGCCTTGCCGTCGGCTTCCTGCTTGGGCGCTTCCTCAAGTCCTCGCAGATGATCCCTGGCGGCGGCCTGAGCGATATGAGCTACTCGGGCCAGGATCGCTACAGTGGCAGCAATCGGGGCCGCTACAACATGGGCCGCGGCGAGGCCGGCGCATACGAACGCGACTACCGGCGCGGCACCTATGGACGGGGCGGTTCCACTTACGCCGACCTGCAGTATCGCGACGCGATGCGCGGCGATGCTCCCTACCGCGAAGAGGAGTTGCGCGACGCTGCCTATCGCCAGGGTGCAACCTCGGGCCGCCCGTCCGCTCATGGCTACGATCGAGGAGCAAGCTACGGCGTGCAGGAGAACGTCGCAGGCGGACCGGCGAGTTCAGCTGAAGGCACGGTTGACCGTTCCACGACAGGTCCCGGCTATCGCCCCGAGGAGTACGGCAACACGGGTTACCAGGGCGAAGCAAACCAGTCCGCCACGGGAGCGAAGGGCACAGTGCCTAAGGGCGCTGCTGCGACGAGCGGCAGCAACTACGACACCGCCAAGTCGGGCGAGATGGACAAGCGCGACGTGGGCTCGGTGCGCGGCTCGCAATCAACCTGATCGTGCTGATCGTGCACGAGAATGCGCAAGGTCAGAGACGAAAGGAGAAGCAAGGGATGGCTACAGAGAGAGTTGAAGACGGAGCGATGGGCCTGGTGAACACCGAGCAGACACCGGTGTCTCGCGCCGGGCTGTCCGATGCGTCGCTTCAGAACGACTACAGAGACCCGTATGCACTCGAGAATCGCTCGCTGGGCGAACTGTTTAGCGAACTTTCGGCCGACATGAGCGAACTGCTGCAGAAGGAAGTGGCGCTTGTCCAGAGCGAAATGATGACCAAGGTCTCGAGAGTTGCAGGCGGCGCGGGCATGGCCGTTGGCGGCGGCATGGTGGCCTATGGCGGCCTTATCCTGCTGCTGATTGCACTCTCGTTCTTCCTGACGCAGTGGATGGCCTTCTGGATTGCGTCGGGTATCGTCGCAGTTGTCACACTGGTGATTGGGCTGATCTTGCTCCAGGTGGGGCGCAGCCGCATTCAGAACACCAGCTTGACACCCAGTGAAACCATAGAGTCACTCAAGGCAGACGCCAAGTGGGCAAAGGAGCAAGTAAGGTGAGCGACATCAACAACATGACCCCAGAGGAGATCCGCGCTGACATTGCACGCAAGCGCGGGGAGATGAGCCGAAAAGTCGACGCTGTCCAGGATCGCTTTCAGCCCGACAATCTTAAGGCGGAAGCACGATCTTTGGCGCAGGAGGTAGTGAGCGAGAGCGCGGAGACGATAAAGGACTTCGTGCGCACGAACTCGGCCGAAATGGGCCGCAGCCTTGTCGATTCCTTTAAGCGCAACCCCATACCTTCAGCGCTGATTCTCGGCGGCCTGGGATGGATGATCTTCAACAGCACACAGTCTTCACAGCAGGAAGGCGGCATGTATGCACGCTACGATGCTCGCTATGACCGCTATGACCCTTCATATGACCGCAACTTCGATCGCGGCTACTACACCGACCGACGCTATGGCCCCGAGTACGGCTACGCAGCGCGTGGCTATGGTCGCCGTGGGCGCGCCTTGAATGCCTATGACAACTATGGCGAGTGGGACGAGCGCGCTGAGGAGATGCAGAGTCGCTATGGGTCCTCGGGCGACAACGGCCAGTCGTTTGCAGACAGGGCGGGCGATGTCGCGCACCGTGCCGGCAATGCGGTGGCAGCCGCCGCCGACAAGGTGACCGACACAGTGAAAGGAGCCGTCGACGACGTGAGCGACTCCCTGAGCGACCAGGCCGACCGCCTGGCACGGCCGGTTGTCGATGCCGGTTCGTCTCTGCGCCAAAACGTTGATGCAATGGGCCGCCGTGTCGCCGATACGCGCGAGCAGTGGATGGACCAGGCCGCCGACCTGTCCCAGGACGCGCAATATCAGATGATGCGCGCACAGGAAGCTGCCGCGCGCGCACTCGATGGGAACCTTCTCACCTTTGGCGCCCTCGCCCTGCTGGCGGGCGCGGCAATCGGCCTGGCGCTGCCGGCCACACGTCGCGAACGCGAGTACATGGGTGAATACAGCGACCGCTTGGTGGAACGCACGCAGCAAATGGCGGAAAAGGTAGGCCATGAAGTGCAGCAGGTGGCCGAGAACGTGGCCGATGACGTTGCGCCCAAGCTGCAGCAGGCCGTGGCCAAGGTTTCGCAGGATCTGAAGGTGGCCGGTGAGGATGTCAAACAGGCGAGCAAGGAAGTGAGCAAGGATCTCGTCAAGGGCATGGAGAAGGCCGGCGAGAGCGCAAAAAACAAGGTGCAGGAGGCCACAGGTGTGGATCTGACCAGCGCGAGCGGCAAGTCTGGATGGAGCAGCACATCAGATTCGCCGAACACGTAGATCCGCTGCATCTTCTGGCCGATCAGCAAGAAGAGCCCCGCCTTCAGCGTCGAAGGCGGGGCTCTTCTATACTCTTGACTGCCTGCGTTGCCTACTTCTTCACAGCCGGCAGGAAGATCGCTTCATGCAAGATGCTGAACTGCACCACGTTGGAATCGGCCGCGACGGGGGCCGGGTTGCGTACGGTGACGCCAACGTCCATGCCCAGGAGCAACAAACCGGCGTTCACCTGCGCCGTCACCTTGGCGGCGCTGACAAACGTGGTGGGCAGCTCTACACCGTTCCAGATGACCTTGGCGCCGTTGGCGAAGCCGCTGCCGTTAACGGTGAGCGTGAAGCTGGGCCCTTCGGCCATGGTTTGCGCCGGCCCCAGCGTCGTGATCACCGGCGTACTGTTGTTGATGGCCAAAGACACCGCTGTCGAGGTGATTTGGCCGCCGTTGCGCACGGCGATCGTGGCTGTGCCCGCGCTTGCCAACTGGGCCGATGGCACTGAGGCCGTGAGCACGGTTGCTGCGCTGAGCGCCAGGACTTCGGCCGGCGCCGTGACTTCAGCAGGCAACACCGCACCGGCAGCAACCGCCTGTTGGACTTCCGCCGCGGCGGCGGCCTCTTCGGGCGTCTGCGCCACGGCCACGGCGTTGCTTACCGTTTGCAGCGGCGTGTTGTTCCAGAGCACCTCTGCGTTCGCGTCGAAGTACTGGCCCGTAACGGTGATGATTGTGGTGGGGCTGCCTACCGTCATGCTGAATGGCGCGACGGCGTCGATGATGGGCTGGAGACCCAGCGCCGTGCGCGCCCACGTGTTGGGTGCGTTGTAGAGCGCGATCGTCGGCGCGGCGTAAGGCCAGCCGTAGTCGTCGCCTTGCGCGCCTACCCAGTAGTGGCCCGCCTTCATGCCCACCAGGTGGTCCCAGCCACCGAGCACGGATTTGCTAATGCGCAGTTCGGCGTTCCAGGTTGTGCCGTTGCCGTCGGCGCTGATCTGCGCCTGCAAGCCGCCGGGGCCGGGCTGCGAGAAGTCGCCCGCACCGTTGCCGGCGTAGGTGAAGAAACTGCCGCTCTCGCCCACAAAGAAGCCAGAGTCCGTGGCTTGCGCCAGCGGCTCACGGCTGTTGTTGGCGTCGAAGCGCAGCCCGACAAAGGCGCCCGGTGTCGCCGCTCCGACCTTGAGGCCGCTGAAGCAGGCGTAGAGGTAATTGGCGTCGCGTATGAGCCGCACCGCAGCCTGTGTCTGTTCGGCGTCGCCGTAGGGCTTAAGCGTGACCTGTGCACCAGCGGCGTAGGTTGCATCGTTGCAGGCGCCATCCAGTGTGGCAGCACTGCCCAGCGGGATGCTCAGCGGCGCCACATTGAACGGTGCGCTGGCCACGGCGAGATTGTTCTGTGCATCTTTGGCCTCGAGCGTGGCGGTGTAGTTGCCGGGGGCCATGCCCATGAGCACCGCATCGCTGCCGCTGCCCACAACCGTCGCACCGATCTTCCATGTGAGTGCCGCGCCTTCGAGCACACCATCTTCGGCATCGCTCGCGCCGCCCTCCAACATCACGACCGCTTGCGGATCATAGGTCTGTCCGTTGGGGCTGGTGACAAAGGGCACGGGCTTGCGATTGGCAAGCGTAAAGCCCGCCGACGTGCCGATGGTCGTGTTGAAGCCGTCGCTGGCGATCACACGCACACGTGCCGCGTTGGCGCCGCTGCCGTGGAGCGCGCTCAGATCGTTGAGCACGAGCTGGTTGGCCGGGTTAGGCGTACCCCCGATATCGCCCGTCAGCGCCTGCCACGTCGTGCCACCGTCATAGGAATACTGCAACGTAAAGACCAGCGGGTCGTTGTCGGCGTCGGTCGCATTCCAGGCTATCGTCATTGAATCCTGGACGGTGGCGCCGGCTGCGGGCTGCAAGACGGTTACTGCCGGCGCGTGTACGCCGGGCGAAAGCGTATCCAGCACCGTAGTGTCGGCCAGCAACTCGACGCGCACGACCGGCGCTGCAGGTGCCGCGAACGACGCCACGAAGACATGCGCCGACGCGTTGGGATCGTGATCGTCGATGATGACGAGCGACACGGCCTTGTCAGCCAACACGGCATTGTTCGCCCCGATCAGACGCAGGTGGAAGTTGGTCGCGTCAGGTTGGCCTTCGTGGTCAGGCGAAGCCACCTGCGCCGCCGCGGCGTCGGCGTTGTAGTCGGCCACGGCCACAGTCGCCAGCTTCTGCGTCATGCTGCTGCTCATGCTGCCGGGCGGCAGCACTTTGACGTAGTTGAGCTGGCCGAGCAACTTCGCGGTGTCCAGGTGGCCGGAGGCAAGCACTGTGCCGTCGGCCGAGATGATCAGCCCGGCATCGGGGCTGGCAGCCTGCGCGGCCTCTGCAATGGCAGCATTCCTGGTGATAATCGCGCGCCATGTGTAGTCGCTCGTCCAAAAGTTGTTGCCATACGCCATGAAGTCCCGTGCTTGCGTGGGGCTGATGGGCGTGAGCGTCTTGCTGTCAAAGCCGTAGTAGGAGTCCGCACCCGTGTTGGCAATCTGACAGGGTGTGTAGGGATAGCCACTGTCGATGTCGCCGGGGCTGCCGCAATTGACGTGTTTGCGCCCGTAATTGTGCGCCAACTCCTGCGCCATCACGGCAGACTGGCGCATGCCGTTCCACGTATTGGGGAAGGGGTTGGGTGAGGCAGGCGGCAGCTTGACCCACGACTCCGCCGAGATGGTGCTGGCGTAGCCCGCCACGTTGCCCGTGGGCGCGCTGGGGTGCACCATGCCCATGATGTGCGTGTAGCCGCCGGCGCTGTTGCAGGCCGGGGCGTCGTTGACCACGTTGAAGAGCCACAACTGTGCAATGGCTTCGTCCTTGTCGGGAATCCAGTCGCTGATGCTCGCGCCTTC
>CAYJNV010000146.1:0-6765 GCA_964370975.1 uncultured Caldilineaceae bacterium
TACGCGGAAGCCGATTTTGTGCGCCGCTTCCCCAGTTACGCGGCCACCACACACATCGACGCGCTGCGCAGCGGTGACTATGCGCGCCTCGACGCTTTGGGCCATGTCTATCTCGACTACACGGGTGGCGGCCTCTATGCCGAGTCACAGTTGCGCAAGCACATGGAATTGCTCAGCAATAATGTTTTCGGCAACCCGCACAGCAACAACCCGACGTCGCTGGCCATGACGCACCTGGTAGAGAGTGCGCGCCGCGCCGTGCTGGCCTTCTTCAACGCTGACCCGGATGAGTATCTCGTCATCTTTACGCCCAACTGCAGCGGCGCGCTGCATCTGGTGGGAGAGTCCTTCCCCTTTGCGCAAGGCGGCGCATACCTGCTTGCGTGGGACAACCACAATTCGGTGAACGGCATTCGCGAGTACGCCCAGGCGCGGGGGGCGGCAGTCACCTATCTGCCCGTGCACGCGCCGGAGATGCGCTTTGATGCTGACGAAGTGCGCCGCCATTTGCGCGCGCCGGCTACAGGGCCACGCCTCTTTGCCTACCCGGCGCAATCCAACTTCAGTGGCGTGCAGCATGAGTTGGCGTGGGTGGCCGAGGCACAGGCATGCGGCTGGGACGTGCTGCTTGACTGCGCGGCCTTTGCCCCCACCAACCGCCTCGACCTGAGCCAGGTGCATCCCGAATATGTGCCGCTCTCGTTCTACAAGCTCTTCGGCTACCCAACGGGCGTTGGCGCGCTGATTATGCGCCGCGCCGCGCTCGAGCGATTGCATCGCCCCTGGTTTGCAGGCGGCACCATCACCATCGCTTCGGTGCAGGATCGAGGCTGGCACTACCTGATTCGCGGCGAGGCGGGCTTTGAGGATGGCACCGTGAACTATCTGAACCTGCCCGCTGTGGAAATTGGGCTGGATCACATGCGCAGCGTAGGCGTTGATGCCATTCACTCACGCGTGGCTGCGCTCACGGGCTGGCTGCTGGAGGAGATGGCGGCGCTGCGCCACAGCAACGGCGCGCCGGTGGTGCAGGTTTTTGGGCCCCGCAACACAAACGCACGTGGCGCTACCATCGCCTTCAACTTTATGGACCCCGGAGGCGCAGTGCTCGACTACCGCCGTATTGAGGCGCTGGCAGCGGACGCGCACATCTCGTTGCGCACAGGCTGCTTCTGCAACCCCGGCGCGGGCGAGATTGCGCACAACATTACCCATGACGAAATGGCGCAGTGTTTCAGCAGCAGCGAACCGGTGACCTACCACCAGCTTTACGACGCAATGCAGCAGCGCGGCAAGACAGCCGCCACCTTCCGTATCTCGCTTGGCATCGCCTCCAACTTCGCCGACGCACAGGCATTTATGGCCTTTGCGCAACAGTTCCGCAACGTGGCGGCGGCAGCGTTTTTAGCAGAGAAAGCTCCGGCAGCCCATGACGCGCTGCTGCGCGATGTGACGTAACGTGCGCGTACCCGCGCCATTGCATGGATGCCACTTCCAAACAGAACGAGCGGAGCCATCTAAATGAGATGGCTCCGCTCGTTCTACTGAAATCCGGTTACCGTGTGACGACGGGAATGAATAGACTGAAAGCGGAATTTGAGGTGTCAAAGCCCGCCTCGGGCAGGATGCCGCCAACGAAGCTGTACTCGTCGGAGACGGCCTCCGTGGCATCCGGCTGACCAATCGAAGCGGTGAGGCTGTAGCCTGTGGCGTCCGCATCGGCTGCAACACCGGCGGAGGTGCTCACTGCGCCCAGGTGGTAGCCCTCCTGTCCCGCTGCCGGCATCGCTGCCGCCAGCACGAGCACCGCGAGCAGTGCCATCACCCTTGCCGGCCTAGGGCTGCGCATTGTAGACCTCCGTTGTGTTAACGGTTGCCACCCACCGAATTGAGTCGCCCACCGCACTGGTCACGTGGATGTTCAATGCGACTGCAGAGGTATCAGCCTGGACCGTCGGGTACGCATTGAAGCCGACGTCGGTGTACTTTTCGGTCTTGAAGGTGGTTTCGTGCGCACTCACTACGCCGTTGACATCCTTGACCATGCCGTTGAGGTGCCAGGCACCGGTAAGACCGGTCGGCGAGCGTCCGACAATACTCATGTCATAGAAGACACTGTACCCAGGAGGAATTGTCAATTTTTGAGAGGTCCCGTCGATATACAGGTCGCGCTCTTGCGCGCCGCTTGTTTCTCCGCGCAGAACGTAGGTGCCGGTCTGCGCGCTGCCCATCTGACCGCCGAAAGTCCCCGTGGCGTACATGAGGCTGCCAACCCGTGCGGCTGCACCCGAGCCACCCGGGATGACGCTGTACGCGCTATTGGCGGAGTTGTTTGAGCCACCGCCCACTGCTGCGTATTGTCCTGCTGCGCTGTTCAGCGAGCCACCCGCAACGACAGCCCCCGCAGCATCGACGACATTTGCGTTCCCATTGCCGGCAACGTTGCCCGAGCCACCGCCCACCACGCCGTAGCTGTCGGTGACTTGATTCGGCGTGACGACACCCGCCAGGCCACCGCCGCCGATGACAGCAGAGACCACGCCGGGGCTGACGCTGTTCTCGGCAATGCCGCCTACGATATTGGGCTGCGCCGCACCGGTTGAAGCGGGCATGATGCGCAGTGCCGTCGTGCCACTCACCATCATCGTGAGGGTGACGTTGCCCGTGGTGCCCAGGCGACTTGCATCGGTAACGTCTCCATTGCCCGTCAGCGCCCAACCCACGTCACCGGGCTCGCCTCTCTCACCCTGTGGACCCTGCGGACCCTGTTCACCCTGTGGACCTTGTAGACCTTGTAGACCTTGTGGACCTTGTGGACCTTGTGGACCTTGTGGACCTTGCGACCCTTGTGCACCGGTTTCGCCCTGAGGCCCTTGCGCACCGGTTTCACCCTGAGGCCCTTGCGCACCGGTTTCACCCTGAGGTCCTTGCGCACCGGTTTCGCCTTGCGACCCTTGTGCACCGGTTTCACCCTGTGGCCCTTGCGCACCGGTTTCACCCTGCGCGCCTGTATCGCCGGTATCACCCTTCTCGCCCTGCAAACCCTGTTCACCCTGCGGCCCTTGCGCACCGGTTTCACCCTGCGCGCCTGTATCGCCGGTATCACCCTTCTCGCCCTGCAAACCTTGTCCACCCTGCGGCCCTTGCGCACCGGTTTCACCCTGCGCGCCCACTGGCCCAACTCCACCTGCCGGCCCTGCGGGGCCAACGGGTCCAACCGGGCCAACCGCCCCGGTTTCACCCTTTGGCCCATCGGCGCCGGGCGGACCCCCCGGGCCCGCCTTCCCCATCGCCCCTGCGGGACCTTGCGGACCCTGCGGCCCCACCATGCCCGACTGTCCTTCGACAAACATCGGCGCCCAGGCACGGCCATCCCATGTGAGCACCTGCCCAGCGCCAGGCGCGGCCCCGCTCACGGGACGTCCCTGCAAGCCGTTGGCCGAGGCTGCCGTCAGCGCAAGCGGCGTCTCCACGACGCGCTGACGCGACAACGTTGTGGGCGCGACATCGCCTGGGCAGTGCACGGCCACCTCTACAAAGCGTGCCTCGCCATTGAATGCTGTCGGCCCAAATTCTTCTGCATCGTTGAGCAGCACTGTGAAGAGACCATTCACGACCGCGACTGCCTCCATCTGCTGTGTCACGCCGCTTTGCGCACCTGCCGCCTGCGCGTCCCACAGACTAAAACTCATTGCGCACAGCGCACTAACAGGCGCGCCCGCTTTGTTGAGCCGCCCCTGGAAGGTGAAGGCTGCGCTCGCACCATTACCGGGGACGACCGGCGGCTCCTGCAGCGACGCGGCAAGCGCCGGATGCATGCTCGCGGCCATCAGTGCCACGATTACCGCGGCGCCTGCTGCGCGCATCCAGCGCCCTGCCGACCGGTGGCCGTGGCTGATATTTTGACGCTTTTCTGGCGGCTCTACCTGCCGCGAACGTATATTCAAGGAATTGATGTTCATGCCTTGTGCTCCTGATTAGTGACGATTGATTTGACTCAGGCTGGATTTGGTTCATCCCTGCATGGCAGCCTGGCGCACGCGTGTGATCGCGCGCGTGGATGCGCAGGGCCGGGTCGGGATACACCTGACTGTGTGAAGTGAAAATGGCAGGCAACAAAGCGCTGGCTTAATTGGACGTTATCTTACCAACGCCTTACAGCAAGCATGCGGTTCCATCTTGCGCGAAATTGCCCACAAGCAAGCGCCAGGATGACAAAAGGTGCATCTCCTCTCCTGAGGGATGCACCTTTTGCACCATGCTTTTTGGCTAATGCGAGCAGCTTTTCAACTACGTATGCGCGTAATATTTGTAGAATGGTTCCAGTCGCTGGCGAATGCGCGCTGCCAGAAAATCATCATTGCGCGCCTGCGCCACGAAGGGCTGCGCCACGCTGTACAGCGCGTCCACTGCGCGTGGCTGGTCAAGTCCCATCTCCTCAAGCAGCACAGCGACCGTCTTGGCGCCATGTTTCACCAGAAAGGCATCGAGCACGCGTTCGAGCAGCGTTTCAAAGAGACGCGTCGTGCGCAGGTGGAGCGCGGCATACTTGCCGAAATCAACAAGGTCGACCAGCAGCGCGGCATCCACCAGGCCGGCCATTTCTGCTGTAGTGCGTCGGGCGTTGCTCTGCCACATTTCGTCGGCCAGTTGCCAAATCATGGCGTCGTCGAGCACGCTGTTGAGGAAGCGCTCGCTCTCGTTGAGGGTGTCCTGAATGTTGGCGCGAATGAATGCGACCAGTTGCCTGTCCACGCCCTTCTCCAGGTTGGGAGCGGCCGAACTCAGCGCGCTCTGCCCGAATTTGAGAAGCGATGATGCACCCGGGATGCGCCGTGCAAAGACGTTTTCAGTGAGCACAAAGGACTTGATGCCGTTGTAGAGCACGTTGGAGACGAGCATGGCATAGACCGAACTGTCCACAATCTGGCGCGTCACCTCGCGCCGCAGCGGCTTCATGCCCACAACGCTCTCGGTCAACTGGTCATACTGGCGGCGGTTGAGCAGATCGCCCAGCGTGGCGTCGTCTGCGCGCAGCGCACCATGCACCTCACGCACCGCCTCCTCGATCACGGCGACCAGCCCATCAGTGAGGTGCGTGTCAACGAGCGCGCGATGCGCAGCAGCGAGCAGATGGTCACGCTTGGCCACAGTCGCCAGCGGCACATTTGCGAGCCAGCCATAGAGCGCCGCGACCTCTTCTGCGGCCGCAGCGTGCAAGCCCTCATCGCTCCAGCGCGCGAGTTCAAACTGCACATGCGCCTCAAGCATTGCGGCCAGATCTGCCACGTTCACTCCAGTCGCACTTGCGGCGTCCATGCTTGCGTCAGCGGGGGTCGAACCATAGATTGAAGATGAGATCCTGTGCGAAGGTGGGCGCACCGAGGCGCTGCAGTCCGGCCAGCACCTGGGCGCGATGGTCTGTGCCGTGATTGACAAGATGGTAGAGCACGTGCCACGTCGGCCCTCTCATTTCAGGCAGCGTCTCGTCCAGTTGCTCATCGGTAAGGGTTGCCACATAGGCGAGGGTGTTTGCCGCGGCCTCTTCCCAGCGCGTGCGCAGTGCTTCGGCATCTGGGTAGTCCGCCGTGTCGAGTTGGAACTGCTGACCGCCGGGCTGGCCACTGAGGCCCATGAGCCAAGCAACGCTTACGCGCGTCACGTGCGTCATCTGGCTGCGGATTGAGCCGTGTGAGTAGGGGATGTCCTGTTCGTATTGTGCAGGAGGAAGTGCGAGGACGACCTCCCATACGCGCCGCCAGGTGGCCACATCATAGGCAAAGAGCGTGCGAAACATATCGGAACTGTTCACGTGCGAACCTCACTCTTTGGTGCGGGCAGTGTGGGCGCGCGCAACGGACAAGCTAGCGTGATTCCACGATGAATTACGCAGTCGCGGTGACGGGAACAGTGAACGGGGAACAGGGAAGGCGTCGCTCTTCCCTGTTCCCCGTTCCCAAACAACAGCCGTGGAATTCATGGCAGTCTCACAATAGACGCTCAGGCCCGCTGCGGGGCCGCGACACTCTGCTTGCGCTGCATGTGGCGCTTGGCAATCTCCACGCTCACGGCGGCATCGCGCCCATAGGCATCCGCGCCCACGTCGCGCGCAAAGTTTTCCGTGACGGGCGCACCGCCCACCATGACGTAGATCTGGTCGCGAATGCCCTCTTCGCCCAGCGTGTCCACCACCACCTTCATGTACGGCATCGTGGTGGTCAGGAGCGCGCTCATGCCGATGATGTCGGGCTTGTGCTCGCGGATGGCATTCATGAACTTGTCGGCGTCACAGTTGATGCCCAGGTTGATCACCTCGAAGCCAGCGCCCTCCAACATCATTGCCACCAGATTCTTGCCGATGTCGTGAATATCGCCCTTGACAGTGCCGATGATCATTGTGCCAACGCGCGGCACACCGGTTTCGGTGAGGAGCGGGCGCAGCACTTCCATGCCCGCCTTCATGGCGTTGGCCGCCATCAGCACCTCGGGAACGAAAAGGATGCCGTCGCGAAAGTCAACGCCCACGATGTCCATACCTGCGACGAGGCCGCCGTCCAGAACTTCCTGGGGTGATTGGCCGCGTGCCAACGCTTCCTGCACCTGCTGCGGAATCTCCTCGCGTACGCCGTCGTACAGGTCATCCTGCATCTGCAGGTAGAGTTCTTGAAGGTCCAGCTCTTTATAGCTCATGGTTGCACTCCTCATTGCGAACAGATGGCAAGTGCGCCCATTGTACACGATTGGCGAAAGAACGCGGAACAGCTA